>JAHJTX010000350.1 GCA_018829545.1 Bacteroidota bacterium
CTTTGCCTTTGTAAGGTTCTGGCTCTCTGAAAGATCTAATTTTTGCTGCGACCAAGCCAACAAGGTCTTTATCAATACCATTAATTTTAATTTGAGTAGGCACAGGAACCTCTAACGTAACACCTTGTGGCGGTTCGAAAAAGATTGGATGCGAGTAACCAATATTCAATAATAATCCTGTTTCCTTTAGTTCCGCTCTGTAACCAACGCCAACTATGTCCAGTGCTTTGTTAAATCCAACGGTAACACCTGTAACCATATTTTGAATAAGAGCTCTTGTTAATCCGTGAAGCGAGCGTACTTCTTTACTGTCGTCAGGTCTAGTTACAATCAACTCTTCGCCATCGATATTAACGGAGATTTTGGGATGAACTACCATAGACAGTTCGCCAAGCTTACCCTTAATTTTAAGATTTTTCTCTGCTTGAGTAACCTTAACTTCTTTAATATTTACTGGTTTTTTACCAACTCGTGACACTTAAAACTCCATTCAATATATTACCAAATATGACAAAGTACTTCGCCGCCAACAGCTTGAGCCATGGCTTGTTTATTTGTCAACAATCCTTTTGAAGTAGAAATAACAGCTATTCCTAATCCATTTAATACTCGTGGAATGTCTTCTTTACCAACATACTCTCTTAAACCTGGTTTAGATATTTTCTTCATTCCAGAAATTGATGCAGCACCATCAACATATTTAAGATGTACACGTAGAACATTCTGCTTGTTATCTTCAACAACGTTATAATCTCTAATAAAATTGTTTTCTTTCAAAATATTAGCCAAACCAACTTTTGTGAAAGAAGACGGAATATCAACGTATCTCTTCTTAGCACGCACAGCGTTTCTAATTCTTGTCAAAAAATCTGCAATCGGATCAGTTACTGGCATTTATAATTCTCCTTCTATTACCAACTAGATTTTTTAATTCCTGGAATTTCACCGCTCAGAGCCATTTCTCTGAATACCAATCTTGAAACTCCAAATTTTCTATAATAGCCTCTTGGTCTACCCGTTAAAACACATCTGTTTCTAACTCTAACAGGCGATGCATTTTTAGGCAGTTTCTGTAAAGCTTCATAATCCCCGTTGGCTTTTAATTCCTTACGTAATTCAGCGTATTTTGCTACCGTTTTTTTTCTCTTAACTTCTCGAGCTATCAAACATTTTCTTGCCATGAATAACCTTAATTAGATTTTTATTTTTTTCTAAATGGAAAACCAAAAGCTGCTAATAATTCGTATGCTTCGTTATCTGTTTTAGCGGAAGTAACCAGCGTAATGTCCATTCCTAAAACTTTTGTAATTTTATCTGCGTTAATTTCCGGGAAAATAATTTGATCTTTAATTCCCAAGGTATAATTTCCTCTTCCGTCAAAAGATTTATCCGAAACTCCTCTAAAGTCCCTAACTCTCGGCAGCGCAATTGCAATTACTCTTTCAAAAAATTCGTACATATTATCTCTTCTAAGAGTAACTTTAGCGCCGATTTTCATTCCTTCTCTTAACTTAAAGTTAGAAATCGATTTTTTAGCAATTCTAACAGAAGGTTTTTGACCGGTAATTGTTTCTAATTGTTTAACCGCTTCATCCAAAATTTTTGAATCTGTAGCCGCATCGCCAACACCCATGTTCACAACAATTTTTTCCAATTTAGGTATTTGCATTGTACTTGTATAAGCAAACTTCTCTTTTAATTTTGGAGCAATTTCCTTTTTATATAA
Source organism: Bacteroidota bacterium (assembly GCA_018829545.1). Classification (GTDB taxonomy): domain Bacteria; phylum Bacteroidota; class Ignavibacteria; order Ignavibacteriales; family Melioribacteraceae; genus JAHJTX01. Next base: position 1,727 of record JAHJTX010000350.1, read on the forward strand.
AGTATAAAGGTTAACAGGCGCTTTAATTACAGCTTCCTGAGCTTTTTCTGATTTCCGGTTTTCTTTTTTCTTTGCCATTTTAAAACTTAATCCTCAATATTATTAAGACAACATTTCGCCGCTTGTTTTGCTAACCCTAACTCTACGTTTTTTATTTGTTTTATCGTCCATAATAACTTTTTTGCCAAGTCTTGAAGGTTCACCGGATTTGGGATCTAAAAACATTACGTTAGAAGCATTAATCGGAGCTTCCTTTTCAATAATCCCGCCTTGAGGGTTAGCCTGACTTGGTTTTGAGTGTCTTTTACTAAGATTAACACCTTCGACAATTACTCTGCCATCTTTAGGAAATACTTTTAATACTTTACCGGATTTTCCTTTATAGTTTCCAGTAATAACAACAACGGTATCGTCTTTTTTAATTTTCATAATCATAAAACCTTATTTTATAACACTTCAGGCGCTAAAGAGATAATTTTCATAAATTTCTTATCGCGTAACTCTCTTGCAACAGGTCCAAAAATTCTTGTTCCTCGCGGCTCGTTCTGCGCGTTTAGTAATACGGCTGCGTTTTCATCAAATCTAATGTAAGAACCATCTTTTCTTTTTACTTCTTTGGCTGTTCTAACAATAACTGCTCTGGAAACTTCGCCTTTTTTAACTCCGCCGCCAGGAATTGCAGATTTTACCGCAACTACAATTAAATCGCCAACGCTGGCGTATCTTCTTCTGCTTCCACCAAGAACCTTGATGCATCTTACTTTTTTTGCACCGGAATTATCGGCAACCACTAAGTTTGTTTCTTGTTGTATCATATCAAACTACTCCTTCTCGATGCGTATATTACTTAGCTTTTTCAATAACTTCTACGACACGCCATTTCTTGTTTTTACTTAATGGCCTTGTTTCCATAATTTTAACTAAATCGCCTATGCTGCATTCGTTTTTCTCGTCATGAGCCATTAGTTTTGTAGTTTTCTTAAAATATTTTTTATAGATAGGATGCGCAACTTTACGCTCAATAGCAATTAAAATGCTCTTTTCCATCTTATTTTTAACAACTACACCGAGTCTAGTTTTTCTTAATGCGCGGTTTTCCATTAATTTTCAGCCGCTCCTTCTTTAATGTTTTCTTTCAATTCTGTTTCAAGCTCACGCTGTTTCAGTACAGTTTTCATCTTAGCAATATCTTTTTTAACAAGATTTAGTTTAGCAGTATTTGTTAAATTCTTTAATTCATGCTGAAATCTTAAATCAACTAAATTATGCTCTTCTTCATCTATTCTTTTCAGAATTTCTTCGTTACTCATTTCTCTAATTTCGTGTATCTTCATTTTGACAGCCTATAATATTTTATTCGTAATCCGGTCTAACCGAAGTTTTAGTTTTAATAGGTAATTTATGCGAAGCTAATCTAAAAGCTTCCATTGCAATTTCTTTGCTAACTCCAGATACTTCGAACATAATTCTGCCTGGTTTTACAACTGCTACCCAAAATTCGGGGGCGCCTTTTCCTTTACCCATTCTAGTTTCGAGCGGTTTTTTAGAAACCGGTTTATCCGGGAATATTCTAATCCAAACTTTACCATCTCTTTTCATTGTTCTGGTAATTGCAATACGGCACGCTTCAATTTGACGACTTGTTATCCAACCCACTTCTGTTGCCTTTAAGCCAAAATCACCAAAACTTACCAAGCTGCCACGATAAGCTTTACCTCTTCTTTTTCCGCGCTGCGATTTTCTATACTTTACTCTTTTGGGCATTAACATGAGAAAAACTCCTAAAACTCTTATTCAGATATTCTTTTTCCTAAAATTTCGCCTCGGCAAATCCAAACTTTTATACCGATTGCACCATAAACCGTATGAGCTGTTGCTGTAGCATAATCAATATCAGCTCTTATTGTATGAAGAGGAATTCTACCTTCTTTATACTGCTCTGTTCGAGCCATTTCTGCGCCGCCCAAACGACCGCTGCACATAATTCTTATTCCTTCCGCTCCCATTCTGCGTGCAGAAGTAATTGAGCTTTTCATTGCTCTTCTAAAAGATATTCTGCCTTTTAACTGGGAAGCAATATTTTCTGCAACAAGAGTTGCATCAAGTTCAGGTCTTTTAATTTCCGTAATCTGAACTTTAACTTCTTTACCTGTTATTCCATTAAGTTCTTGCTCTAATTGTGCAATTTCTTTGCCGGACTTGCCAATTACTACACCAGGTCTTGATGTTTGAATAGTAAGAATAATATTTTTAGAAGTTCTGTCGATTATTATTCTTGAAATACCTGCCTTTTTAAGTCTATTGCGAACATACGCTCTTAACTTTCTATCCTCAGTTAACTTTTCGGCATAACTTTTATTCTCATACCAGTTAGATTCCCAACCGCGAATAACACCTACTCTAAAACCTATCGGATTTACCTTTTGACCCAAAAAATCCTCCTAAATTAACCTCTTGTAGAAACTACAATTGTTAAATGATTAGATCGCTTTCTTATTTTATATGCCCGTCCCATTGGAGCCGGGGAAATTCTTTTTACCGTTGGACCTTGATTTACAAAAGCTTCTTTTACTACAAGTTCAGACGGTTCGTGTTTTGTTTCATCATCTTTATTAAAAAGATTTGCTACAGCAGATCTTAAAACTTTTTCGGCAGCTTTTGAAGCGTGCTTTGGATTGAAATGTAACATTTCAATAGCTTTATCCACTTGCTGACCTCTAATAAGATCAACTACTAATCTCATTTTCCTTGGAGATGAAGTTATGTATCTATGTGTTGCTCTGGCTTCCATTTATCCGTTACCTCAATATCTCTTTACTTTACTCTTGAAGCTTTTTCAGCTTTTGTTCCTGGATGCCCTCTAAAAATTCTAGTAGGCGAAAACTCACCTAATTTATGACCAACCATGTGCTCACTTATGTAAACAGGAATCATCTTGTTTCCATTATGAACCGCAATGGTATGACCTACAAACTCTGGAGAGATTGTACTTGATCTACACCATGTTTTAATAATTTTTTTCTGATTACTATCGTTTAAAGTCTGAACTTTTTTTAGAAGTTTGTAATCAATAAATGGACCCTTTTTAACTGATCTTGGCATATCTAACTCTAAGCTTTTCTACGTTTAACGATATATTTATTAGATGAATTCTTTTTCTTTCTGGTTTTCAAACCTTTTGCTGCTTGACCCCAAGGAGAAACCGGATGTCCGCCGCCAGATGTTTTACCTTCGCCGCCGCCCATTGGGTGATCGACTGGATTTTTGGCAACGCCTCTAACTTTTGGTCTTTTGCCAGCCCATCTTGTTCTACCAGCTTTACCTAAACTTAAATTCTCGTGGTCGCTATTTCCAACTGTTCCGTATGTTGCCATACATTCTGTTGGAACTAATCTAACTTCGCCCGAAGGCAATTTTAGCTGAGCTTTTGTACCTTCTTTAGCCATTAACTGAATGCCCATTCCTGCAGAGCGTCCTATTTGACCGCCTTTACCGGGTTTCATTTCAACATTGTGAACAAAACTTCCGAGTGGCATTTCCTTTAACTTTAATGCGTTTCCAACTTTAATTTCAACACCTTCGCCGGAAACAATTTTATCGCCAACTTTTAATCCGTCCGGAGCGAGAATGTATCTTTTTTCGCCATCTAAATAATGTAAAAGAGCAATTCTTGAAGATCTATTCGGATCGTATTCGATAGAAAAAACTTTCGCCTCAACACCAAATTTATCTCTCTTAAAATCAATAACTCTATATCTTCTTTTGTGCCCGCCGCCTCTGGTACGATTTGTCATCCTTCCAAGATTATTTCTTCCACCGGTCTTTTTAAGAGCAACCGTAAGAGATTTTTCCGGAGTTGTTTTGGTAATATCATCAAAAGATGATACAGACATAAATCTAGTTCCGGGGGTATTTGGTTTTAATTTTCTAATTGCCATTTTCTAAAGCTCCAATTCCTATGCTCACTAAACTTCGCCAAAGAGATCTATTTTCTGATCAGCTTTTATTGTAATAATAGCTTTTTTACTTTTTGGTGTTCTCCCGCTGAATCTTCCTTTACGGGTGAACTGCGTTTTTGTTTTACCTTTATGCCTAATTGTATTTACTGCAACAACATCTACATTAAACTTTTTTTCAACCGCTTTTGCAATTTCAATTTTGTTAGCATTTATATCTACACAAAAACCGTATTTATTCTCTTTTTCGGTAATGTTAGTCATCTTTTCAGTAATCAACGGTCTAATTAAAACGTTACGCATCCTATCCTCATCACCTTTTAGTTAAAAGTACTTTCTAATTGTTCAACAGCACTCTTTTGGAATAAAAGAACCTGATTATTCAACAATTCATATGCAGAAGCTTTGTTAGCTTCAATAATGTTTACTCTATCAATATTTCTACCGGATTTGTAAACGTTAACTTGAGTTCCGTTTGTAAGAACTAATGCTTTTTTGCCAGTCAACTTAAGCGCATCAAGAATGTTTGAAAAATCTTTAGTTTTCGGCGATTCAAAATTGAAATCTTCCACTACAAAAATTTGATTAGCTTGCGCTTTATAAGATAAAGCGGATTTACGAGCAAGTCTATTAACTTTTTTATTCAACTTTTGTCTGTGATCTCTAGGCTTAGGACCAAAAATGGTTCCGCCGCCAACCCAAATAGGAGATCTGCTCGTGCCGGATCTTGCAGTACCGCGTCCTTTTTGTCGCCAAGGTTTTTTACCGCCGCCTCTAACTTCATTGCGTTCTTTTGTTTTTGCCGTACCTTGTCTCTGATTAGCTAAATATGCTTTCACAGATAAATAAATTACATGATCATTCGGTTCGATGGCAAATATACCGTCAGATAATTCTACTGACTCACCAGATTTAGTACCATCTATTTTATAAACATCAAGCTTCATCACTTAACCAATTACTTATTAATTTCAACAATTGTGTTAACAGAACCGGGAATTGCGCCTTTTACAAGAACAATATTCTTTTCCGGTAATATTTTAACTACTTTTAATCCAGAAACTGTAAATCTCGAATAACCCATTCTTCCAGCCATTTTTGTGCCTTTTAGCACTCTTGATGGATATGAACTCTGTCCAATTGAACCAGGAGCTCTTTCTCTATCGCTTTGACCGTGAGTTCTTCCGCCAACACCGCTAAAACCGTGTCTTCTAACTACGCCTTGGAATCCTTTACCTTTGCTCTTTGAAGAAACTTTAACTTTGTCTCCAACAGTTAAAATCTCAACATTAATCACATCGCCAACTTTGTATTCCGAGCCGGAATAATTCTTGAATTCTCTTAAAACTGCAGCAAGAGTTAATTCACGTTTTTTGAAATATCCTGAAACCGGTTTTGTAGTATGCTTTTCTTTTTTCGAACCAAAACTTAACTGAAGCGCATCGTAACCATCTGTTTTAATCGATTTAACAGCTACTACATTGCAAGGACCTGCTTCAATAACAGTTACCGGAATTATTTCTCCGTCAGCAGAATAAATGCTCGTCATACCTAATTTTTTACCTAACAATCCTGGCATTGTATAACCCTTATAGCTTTATCTCTATATCAACACCCGCCGGAATTTCCAGTTTACTCAATGAATCGACGGTTTTGTTGTTAGAATTGTGAATGTCAATTATTCTTTTATGTGCTCTAATTTCAAATTGTTCTCTCGACTTTTTATCCACGTGCGGCGAGCGCAAAACAGTGTACACTGATCTTCTTGTTGGTAATGGAATAGGACCAGAAACTACCGCACCAGAACTTTTAACTGTTTTAATAATTTTTTCAGTCGATTTATCAATCAAAATATGATCGTATGATTTTAATTTAATTCTTATCTTTTGACCAGGCACTTCTTCTCTCCTTTAAGAAAATCCCGACAGAATATCTGCCGGGATACATCAATAATTATTCGTGGATTTTTGTTACAACACCAGCGCCAACTGTTCTGCCGCCTTCACGAATAGCGAATCTTAATCCTTCATCCATTGCGATTTCTGAAATTAAATTGATTTTTAATTTAACATTATCGCCAGGCATAACCATTTCCGTTCCTTCAGGAAGGTCAGCAATTCCAGTTACGTCAGTTGTTCTGAAATAAAACTGTGGTCTGTAGCCAGTGAAGAATGGAGTGTGGCGTCCACCTTCATCTTTTGATAGGATGTAAACTTCACCATCAAATACTTTATGAGGTGTAATAGAACCAGGTTTAGCTAATACCATTCCTCTTTGAATTTCATTTTTATCAATGCCTCTCATAAGAACGCCAGCATTATCGCCAGCCATAGCTGAATCGAGCTCTTTTCTGAACATTTCGATACCGGTAACAACTGTTTTCTTATGAATGCCTAAGCCAATTAATTCAATTTCTTCGCCTAATTTAACTTGACCTCTTTCAACTCTACCGGTAGCAACTGTGCCTCGTCCGGTAATTGAAAAAACGTCCTCAACAGGCATAATAAAAGGTTTATCAACATCTCTTGGAGGAAGTGGAATGTAGCTGTCTACCGCATCCATAAGTTCCCAAATGCAATTCATTCTAGGATCATCTTTAGACACACTATCATCAGCTGAAGCTTCTAAAGCATGAAGAGCAGAACCTTTAATTATCGGTATCTCGTCTCCAGGAAATTCGTAATAAGTTAATAACTCTCTTAACTCCATTTCCACTAGGTCGATCAATTCTTCGTCATCAACCATGTCAACTTTATTCATGAACACAACCATTTTAGGAACGCCAACCTGACGAGCCAACAAAATGTGCTCTCTAGTTTGTGGCATAGGACCGTCTGTAGCTGCAACAACTAAAATTGCACCATCCATCTGAGCTGCGCCAGTAATCATGTTTTTAACATAGTCAGCGTGACCAGGACAGTCAACGTGAGCATAATGTCTATTCGCAGTTGAATATTCAACGTGCGCTGTTGCTATTGTTATACCTCTTTCTCTTTCTTCCGGAGCATTGTCAATGCTATCGAAAGTTCTTTTAGCGGATAATCCTTTTTTGAAAAGAGCCATAGTGATAGCAGCGGTAAGAGTAGTTTTGCCATGATCTACGTGACCGATGGTACCTATGTTTACGTGAGGTTTACTCCTATCAAATTTTTCTTTTGCCATCGAAAACTCCTCGATTTTACTTAATTAATAATTTTATTTATTCTGTTTCTGCCTTTTTGGATCCTTGAGACTTCTCAGAAATCTCATCTGAAATTTGTTTTGGCACTTGTGCATAGTGTGAAAATTGCATTGTATAAATTGCTCTTCCTTGAGTCATTGACCTTAAAACAGTAGCATAACCAAACATTTCTGCCAATGGAGCTGAAGCTTTAATAACCTGAGCATCTTTTCTTGCGGTAAATCCTTCAATTTTGCCGCGTCTAGAACTGATATCGCCCATTACATCTCCCATATATTCTTCGGGAGTAATAACTTCAACACCCATTACCGGTTCTAGCAAAACCGGATTAGCCTTTCTTGCTCCACTTCTAAAAGCCATTGAACCGGCAACTTTAAAAGAGATTTCATCCGAATCAACATCATGATAAGAACCGTCATACAATTTAACCTTAACATCAACGACAGGGTAACCAGCAATTACTCCATTGCGCATAGCTTCCTGAACGCCGTTAGAAACCGGATTAATATATTCTTTTGGCACTACGCCGCCAACAATTCCATTTTCAAATTCAAAACCTTTGCCTTGCTCGTTTGGTTCAATTTCAAGCCAAACGTGACCGTATTTTCCTCTACCGCCAGACTGCTTAACAAATTTACCTTCAACCTGAACTTTTTGAGTTATTGTCTCTCTATAAGCAACCTGAGGTTTACCAATATTTGCTTCAACTTTAAATTCACGTCTCATTCTATCAACAAGAATTTCAAGATGAAGTTCGCCCATACCGCTTATCAAAGTTTGTCCGGTTTCATCATCTACTTTAACTTTAAATGTAGGATCTTCATCAGACAATTTAGTTAAAGATTCCGACAATTTATCTTGATCAGCTTTTGTTTTAGGTTCGATGGCAATTTGAATAACTGGTTCAGGGAAAGCCATTTTTTCAAGAATTATTGCGTCATCTTCCGTGCAAAGTGTATCGCCGGTTCTTGTGTGTTTTAATCCAACAATCGCAGCAATATCTCCAGCTCTAATTTGGTCTAAATCCTCACGTCTATTTGCGTGCATTAGCAGAATTCTGCCAACTCTCTCCTTTTTGTCGGAAACTGAATTGAAAATATATGATCCCGCTTTTAATTGACCACTGTAAACCCGAATATAAGTTAGTTTACCAACAAATGGGTCAGTCATAATCTTAAATGCAAGTGCAGTAAACTTTTCTGTTTCACTAATTTTTCTAACTACATCATCATTCCTATAAATATGATGTGCATGTAATTCTTCATTATCAAGAGGAGAAGGTAAAAATTCTAATACTGTATCAAGTAATTTTTGAACGCCTTTATTCTTAAAAGAAGATCCACAAAGAACAGGAATAATTTTCAGCTTAATTGTAGCTTTTCTTAAAACAGCTTTTACTTCTTTTTCAGTAATTTCTTTGCCTTCCAAGTATTTTTCTAGCAAAGAGTCATCTATATCTGAAACCGCTTCCAGCATAACAGTTCTGTATTTATTTGCAACAGGGACTAAGGCTTTAGGGATTTCAATATCTTCAAATGTTGAGCCGGAAGTATCTTCGCGATACATTCTTGCTTTCATTGTCATCAAGTCAATTACACCAGTAAACAAATCACCTTCGCCAATAGGCAATGTAATAGGAACAGCATTAGCGCCGAGTCTCTGCTTCATCATGTCAATAGCATTGTAAAAATCAGCGCCTACACGGTCCATTTTATTTACAAAGGCTATTCTGGGAACACCGTATTTATCTGCTTGTCTCCAAACAGTTTCAGATTGAGGTTCAACACCGCCAACTGCACAAAACAGCGCAACTGCTCCATCCAATACTCTAAGTGATCTTTCAACTTCAGCTGTAAAATCTACGTGACCAGGTGTATCTATAATATTTATTTGATGATCATTCCAATAGCAGGTAGTAGCGGCACTAGTAATAGTTATTCCTCTTTCCTTCTCTTGTTCCATCCAGTCCATTGTTGCTGCGCCATCGTGCACTTCTCCCATGCGATGCAGTTTACCAGTATAATACAGAATTCTTTCTGTAGTTGTGGTTTTACCAGCATCAATGTGAGCCATAATTCCAATGTTTCTAACTTTACCTATTTCAAACCGCTTTTCTTGCATTAAATCAAATCCTGCCTAATTACCACTTAAAATGGGCAAATGCTTTATTTGCTTCTGCCATTCTATGAGTATCGTCTTTCTTTTTAACTGTTGACCCTTCTCCATTAGATGCCGCAATAATTTCAGCAGCTAGTTTTGCAGCCATCGATTTATCTTTTCTATCTCTCGAATAATTTCTAATCCATCTCATAGCAAGAGAAATTCTTCTTTCGTGTCTAACTTCCATAGGCACTTGGTATGTAGCACCGCCGACTCTTCTACTCCTAACTTCTACTAAAGGTTGAGAGTTAGATATCGCTTTTTTGAAGACTTCAAGAGGCGCTTTTTTAGTTTTTTCTTCAATCATATCGAAACATGAGTATATCATATTTCTAGTAGTTGACTTCTTACCATCATACATCATGTAGTTAATAAATTTAGCTACTAACAGATCGTTATATTTTGGATCTGGCTTAATAAATCTTTTTTCTGCTCTTCTTTTTCTCATTTCAATTCTAATTATTTTTTAGGTTTTTTTGTGCCGTATTTAGATCTGCCTTTTTTCCTATCTTGAACACCGCTAGTATCCAAAGTACCACGAATAATATGATATCTTACACCTGGTAAATCTTTAACTCTACCGCCTCTAATAAGAACAATCGAGTGTTCCTGTAAGTTGTGTCCTTCTCCAGGAATATATGCAGTTACTTCTATTCCGTGCGTAAGTCTTACTCTGGCAACTTTTCTTAAAGCTGAATTCGGTTTTTTTGGCGTAGTTGTATAAACTCTGGTACAAACACCTCTTTTCTGTGGACATGCGTCCAAAGCTGGCGCTTTGTTCTTAGAAGTTATTACTTTACGACCTTTCCTAACCAACTGGTTTATTGTTGGCACTAATTACCTCCATTAAAATTGCAGTCACTAAAAATTCAGACTCTCAATATAAAATTATTATGTTTTTTTGTCAAGTAAACTGCAAATGAAAATCAGCTAATTTTGTAGTTTACGCAGTTTCTTTCGATTTATTTTCTTCAGTTTCAGTTTTTTCTTTAACAACCACTTCTTCGCTTGCCAATATTATTTTTAAATACTTCTTAAGTCCTGTTCCCGCTGGGATTAAATGACCCATCACAACATTTTCTTTTAATCCATTAAGATGATCAACCTTTGCTTCTATTGCAGCATTTGTTAGAACTTTAGTAGTTTCCTGGAATGATGCTGCCGAAATGAAACTCTCTGTGGAAAGCGCAGCTTGCGTAATACCAAGAAGCACATTATCAAAAGTTGCAGGTTCAGCATCACGCGCTTCCAACTGATTCTTTTCTTTTCTAGCTAAATCACTATTTATTTCACGCATTTTGTTTCTAATGATGAGCTGACCTTTATGAAGCTTTGAAGCAGAAGGATCAATAATATAAACCAAGTTTTTAATTTCATCATTTTCTTCTGTTACTTTAACTCGGTCAACATATCCTTCATCAATAAATTTACTATCGCCGGCAGAAATAATTTTTAACTTCTGCAGCATCTGTTTAACGATTACTTCGATATGCTTGTCGTTAATTTTAACGCCTTGCAAACGGTAAACATCCTGAATCTCGTTTACGAGGTATTCCTGAACAGCATTTGTTCCCTTAATCTTCAAAATATCATGAGGATTTATTGGTCCGTCTGTAATTTTCTCGCCGGCTGGTATTTCATCACCTTCCTGAACGAGAATATGTTTTCCATAAGGAACGCCGTATACTTTTTGATCTTTGCCATCAAAAGATTCAACAATAATTTCCCTTGAACCTTTTTTCCTCGCTCCGAATTTAACAACACCCTCAATTTCGGAAACAATTGCCGGATCGTGCGGACTTCTTGCTTCAAAAAGTTCAGTAACTCTTGGCAGACCGCCCGTAATGTCACGGCTTTTTGAAGCTTGCTTTGAAATTTTTGCTAAAATTGTACCGGATTGAACAACTTCTCCTTCTTCAACAGAGAGATATGCTCGAGTTGGTAAGTTATAGCTTTTTTCTTCTCCGCTTTCACTTGTAATAATAATGCTAGGAGTAAGATTTTTATCTTTTGTGTCAATAATAACTTTTTGAACGTGACCGGTCTGATCATCTGCAACTTGTTGAACGGTAGAGTTTTCAACTAAATCTACAAATGAAACTTTTCCGCCGGTATCAGTTAAAATTACAGCATTGTAAGGGTCATGGTTGTAAAGCGGTTGACCTTTTTTAATTTCCTGTCCATCATCAACCATCAACTCTGAACCGTAAGGAATATCAAATTTTTTCAACTGTCTGTTATCTTCGTCGTAAACGCCCATGGAACCTCTTCTTCCGGTAACAACTTTTACTTTACCGAAGAAGTCTGTCTTTTCAACGTAATTTATTTTATCGAATTGTACAATACCAGAAACGTTTGCATCTACTTGAGACTGACTTGCAATTCGCGAAGATGTACCGCCTAAGTGGAAAGTTCTTAGAGTTAACTGTGTTCCAGGCTCACCAATTGATTGAGCAGCGATTATACCAACCGCTTCGCCGATTTCTACAATGCTGCCGGTAGTTAAATTTCTTCCGTAGCATTTAGCGCATACACCGCGTTTAGATTCACATGTTAATACTGTTCTGATGTAAACCGAATCGATCAAAGAATCGTCAATTTTCTCAGCAATTTCTTCGCTAATCAGATCACCAGCGCCAATAATTATATCATCTGTCTTTGGATCGTAAATATCTTCTTGAGCGGCTCTACCTGTAATTCTTTCTGCTAGCGGCTCGCGTTCAAGTTCAACATCTTTAAGTGCAGATACGTAAACACCTCTAATAGTACCGCAGTCTACTTCAGATATAATAACATCCTGAGCAACGTCACATAATCTTCTTGTTAAGTAACCGGCATCAGCAGTTTTTAGAGCCGTATCAGCAAGACCTTTTCTAGCTCCGTGAGTAGAGATAAAATATTCAAGAACGGAGAGACCTTCTTTAAAGTTAGCAACAATCGGGTTTTCAATAATTTCACCTGATTGACCGCTTAAACTCTTTTGTGGTTTCATCATCAAGCCTCTCATTCCGGCTAACTGACGAACCTGCTCCTGAGAACCTCTGGCGCCAGAGTCAACCATCATGTGCAGTGCGTTAAATCCACCCTGATCGCTTCTGATTTTTTCCATAAGAATTTTACTGACGTTGTTAGTTGTATGAGTCCAAACGTCAATAATTTTATTGTAACGCTCAGCATCTGTAATCAAACCTTGTTCGTGCTCGTTTAAGATTCCAGAAACTTTTGCGTTTGAATCGTTAATCAATTTTACTTTTTCATCAGGCACAATCATATCACTGAAACTGATTGAAATACCAGCAGCAGTTGAATATCTATACCCAAGTTCTTTAAGATTATCGAGGAAATTGGCAGTAACTTCATTGCCCAATTTGATAAACATTTTGTAAATAAAACCACTGAAAATCTTCTTTACCAACAATTCATTGAAAAAGCCCATTTCCGGTGGAACAATTTTGTTGAAAACTACACGACCAGGAGTAGAATCAATAAATTTGCCGTTAACTTTAACTTTAATTTTTGCGTGTAACTCAACTACTTTGGTATCGTAAGCAATAACCACTTCGTCCAAGTCGCCAAAAATAAGTCCTTCGCCAATTGCTTTGGTTTTTACTTTTGTTAAATAATAACAACCTAAAACTATATCCTGAGTTGGAACAACAATTGGGCTACCGTTTTGCGGAGACAAAATGTTATGGCTAGAAAGCATTAATAACCATGCTTCTAATTGAGCTTCATATGAAAGAGGTATGTGAACAGCCATCTGGTCACCGTCAAAGTCAGCGTTGAATGCTGTACAAACCATAGGGTGAAGTTGAATAGCTTTTCCGTCTATTAAAATTGGTTGAAAAGCCTGTATACCAAGTCTGTGAAGTGTAGGAGCTCGGTTTAATAAAACCGGATGCCCTTCAATCAGTTTTTCAAGAATATCCCAAATAACCGGCTCTTTTCTATCCACAGCTTTTCTAGCGCTTTTTACAGTTTTGTAGTATCCGCGCTCAATAAGTTTGCGTATAACAAATGGTTTGAACAATTCAATTGCCATATCCTTTGGCAAACCGCATTGATGCAATTTCAATTCCGGACCAACAACAATTACAGAACGACCTGAATAGTCAACACGTTTACCTAAAAGGTTTTGGCGAAAACGTCCCTGCTTTCCTTTAAGCATATCGCTTAAAGATTTTAGAGGTCTGTTGCCGTCGCTTCGTACAGCGCTTGCTCTTCTTGAATTGTCAAAAAGTGCATCAACTGCTTCCTGAAGCATACGTTTTTCGTTTCTTAAAATTACTTCAGGCGCTTTTATATCAATTAATCTTTTTAATCTGTTATTTCTAATTATTACGCGGCGATACAAGTCGTTCAAATCGCTAGTGGCAAATCTGCCGCCTTCAAGAGGAACGAGAGGTCTTAATTCCGGTGGAATAACAGGAATAATACTCATCACCATCCATTCCGGTTTGTTGGGAACCTTACCTTCATGTTCTCTAAAAGCCTCTAAAACTCTAAGTCTCTTTAATAAATCATTTCTCTTTTGCTGCGAAGTTTCTTCATCCAATTGAATTTTTAATTCAACAAACGTTTCTTCGATGTTAATGCTCTTCAATAAAAGTTTAACACCTTCGCCGCCAATTTTAGCAATAAATTTATTTGGATCGTCATCTTCCAGAGAATCATTATCGTGAGGTAATGAGTTTATAATTTCAAAATACTGATCTTCTGAAATAAGGTCTTTTTCGCTAAGTCCTGTTGGACCTGGATTGATAACAACATAAGACTCGTAATAAATGATTTTTTCAAGTTCTTTTGTCGTTACTCCGATGATATTTCCAATTTTGGATGGAAGAGCTTTGAAAAACCAAATATGAACGATTGGCACTGCGAGGCCAAGATGCCCCATTCTCTCTCTTCTAACACTTTTGAGAGTAACTTCAACACCGCATCTATCGCACACAATTCCTTTATATCTAATGCCTTTATATTTTCCGCACGCGCATTCCCAGTCTTTAACCGGTCCGAAAATTTTCTCGCAAAATAATCCGTCTTTTTCCGGTCTGAACGATCTGTAATTTATGGTCTCAGGTTTAGTAACTTCGCCATGCGATCTAGATAAAATAGCATCAGGACTGGCTAGACTAATGGTAAGTTTTTCTATCTGTTTAATTTTTTGTTCTTGAGCTCTAAACCTCATAAAGCGATCTCCTTGAAACAATTAAAAATTTTTATTCTACTAGTTTACTTTAATATCTAAGCCTAATCCTTGCAATTCTTTAATCAGGACGTTAAAAGATTCGGGTATGCCTGGACGTAACAAATTTTCTCCTTTAACAATGGATTCGTATGTCTTTGCACGACCAGAAACATCATCACTCTTTATTGTTAAAATTTCCTGCAAAATATGAGCTGCTCCGTATCCTTCTAATGCCCAAACTTCCATTTCACCAAATCTTTGACCGCCAAATTGAGCTTTACCGCCCAACGGCTGCTGTGTAATTAATGAATATGGTCCAATAGATCTTGCGTGAATTTTGTCGTCCACCATGTGACCTAGCTTCAATATGTAAATATATCCGCATGTAACTTTCTGGTGGAATTTTTCGCCTGATCTTCCGTCATAAAGCGCTGTTTTGCTGCCAACGGGAAGATTAGCTTCTTCAATATAATTTTCAACATTTTCGAGGCTAGCTCCATCAAAAATTGGCGTTTCAAATTTTACACCAAGTTCTTTACCAACCCAACCTAAAGCGGTTTCGTAAAGTTGACCAAGGTTCATTCTGGAAGGAACGCCTAGAGGATTAAGAATAATATCCACGGGACGGCCATCAGCTAAATAAGGCATATCTTCTTGAGGAACTAGTTTAGCAACAACACCTTTGTTACCGTGCCGACCAGCCATTTTATCGCCAACAGATAATTTACGTTTTTTTGCTACGTAAACTTTTGCTAGCTGAACAGTACCTGGCGCAAGTTCATCACCACTTTGAACCTTTAATTTCTCACGTTTGTACTCTTCCTCAAAATCAGAGAGAATATTGAAATAATTGATAAACAATGTGTTTATCATTTCATTCACTTTTTCTTCACTGAACCAAGCGATTGTATAATCGAGTTTTGTAATATCATCAACACCAGGGAAAGTAGATTCTTTAATAACAGTATTGCTCCTTATAACAACAGAGCTATCAAGGTCTCTAATACCCGTAGTTGTTTTATTGAGCGTAATTTTAGTTAATTTCTCAATTAATTTTTTATAATGATTTTCCTTGTTCTTAGAATAATTTACTTCTAATTGATCAAGTTGCTTCTTCTCTATTTTTTTAGATTCGCTGTCTTTTCTTTTTCTGCTGAAAAGTCTCGTCTTAATAACAGTACCTTTCAATCCCGGAGGCGCTTTTAGCGATGCATCTTTTACGTCGCCTGCTTTTTCTCCAAATATAGCTTTCAATAGTTTTTCTTCCGGAGTAGGATCGGTTTCACCTTTTGGAGTTATTTTACCAATAAGGATATCGCCTTCTCTAACTTCAGCGCCTTCCATAATAATACCATTTTCGTTAAGATTTTTAGTCGCTTCTTCCGATACGTTTGGAATATCTTTTGTAAGTTCTTCTTCTCCTCGTTTAGTTTCACGAACTTGTAATTCGAATTCTTCAATATGAATAGATGTGAATTCGTCGTTAGAAACTAATCTTTCGCTGATTACGATAGCATCTTCAAAATTATATCCGCGCCAAGGCATGAATGCAACAAGTACGTTTTTACCTAACGCTAATTCGCCGTTATCTATTGCAGGACCATCAGCGAGGATGTCACCTTTTTTAACTTTTTGGCCTGTTCTAACAATTGAAATCTGATTAAAGCAAGTTTCTTGGTTAGTTCCGGAAAACTTAGTGAGTATATATTCTGTTCTGCGCTCGTCGTTAAAGCTAGTTAGAACTTCAGGACTGTTTTCATCAACCTCGTATTTAACAACAATTCTTGTTGCATCAGCAAATTCAATAACGCCGTTGTCTTCTGCAATAACAATTGATTTAGAATCTCTTGCAATTTTAGCTTCCATACCGGTTCCAACAATTGGAGCTTCTGGTTTTAATAATGGAACAGCTTGACGCTGCATGTTAGAACCCATCAGTGCACGGTTAGCATCATCATGTTCTAAAAATGGAATCAAAGATGCCGCGGCGCTTACAATCTGAGATGGAGCAACGTCCATATAATGTATGTGCGCTGGAGGAATTACTGGGAACTCACCTTTCATTCGGCATTTTACTCTTTCACGAAGAAAATTTCCTTGTTCGTCAATAAGAGCGTTTGCCTGTGCAATTGTGAATTCGTCTTCCTGATCAGCGCTAAGGTAATGAACTTCTTTAGTTACTTTGCTATTCGTAACTTTTCTGTAAGGAGTTTCCAAAAATCCAAAATGATTTACCCGTGCAAAAATGGTTAGCGAGGAAATCAAACCGATGTTTGGTCCTTCAGGAGTTTCAATAGGACAAAGTCTGCCATAATGTGAATGGTGAACATCACGAACTTCGAAACCAGCGCGCTCTCTGGTTAACCCGCCAGGTCCTAATGCAGATACCCTTCTTTTGTGAGTCAATTCAGCGAGTGGATTTGTTTGATCCATAAATTGGGATAATTGGTTTGTTCCAAAAAATGCATTGATAACGCTGCTAATAGTTCTTGCGTTCACTAAATCCTGTGGCTGCATATTTTCAGTGTCGCGCATATTCATACGCTCTTTAATTGTTCTGGACATTCTTGCCAGACCAACATTGTACTGCTGCTGCAATTGCTCACCTACAGTTCTTACTCTTCGATTTCCAAGATGATCAATATCATCAATGTTAACATTACCATTTTTAAGATGAATAATATTCTTCATAATAGCGACTATATCTTCTACAGTAAGGATTTTTACATTCTCAGGAATCTTCAGTCCGAGCTTGTCATTCATTCTGAATCTTCCAACATCGCCCAAATCGTATCTTTTTTCGTTAAAAAAGAGTTTATCAATTAATCCTTGAGCAGTGTCTAAATCCGGAGCTTCGCCAGATCTAAGCTGACGGTAAATTGCATAGAGCGATTCTTCTCTAGTTTTAGCGGCATCTTTTCTTAATGTGTTTAGTATTAAATCTTGATCCGGAGATGTTGAACTACTGATCAATTTAACTACCTTTATTGAGGAAGCTTTAATGTTTTCAATAATTTCTATTGTTAAATCACCATCTTTAACCGCAAAAATCTCACCGGTTGCAAGATCAATAATATCATCGGCGGCAATTCTACCTAAATGAGTTTCTGGATCAAGGTCTTTTGATTTTACATCTTCAATAAGATTGAAAAGGTTTAATATCTCATCGTCTGTGGTATAGCCTAAAGCTCTTAAAAGAGTTGTAGCCGGGAATTTTTTCCTTCTATCAATATACACATACATGACGTGATTAATATCCGTCGCAAATTCAACCCATGAACCTCTGAATGGAATAATTCTAGCAGAATAAATTGGAGTTCCGTTGGGGTGAACAGTTTGTGCAAATGCAACACCAGGTGAACGGTGAAGCTGACTTACAATAACTCTTTCCGCACCATTAATGATAAACGTACCTCTAACAGTCATAAACGGAAGATTCCCAAGATAAACTTCCTGCTCAACAGAGTTAACGAATTCATCCTTTGAATTGTCACGTGTAGAAAGCCTAAGTTTTGCTTTCAAAGGTGCGCTATATGTTAAACCTCTTTCCTCGCATTCAGCTATGGAAAATCTCGGTTTTTCAACACTATAATTAATAAAGTCTAGTCTAAAAAATTCTTTATTATCTAGGATAGGAAAATTAGCATTGAATACTTCCTGCAGTCCTTTATTATTTCTCTTTTGAGACGCCGTTTTATGTTGAAGGAACTCTTCAAAGGATTCCGTTTGAATATTCAGCAAATTTGGCTGCTCAATGGTAGGAATAATGGACCCGAATGTAATTCGATTAGTTAATTTATTTATTTTTCGCTTATCCAATCCTGACCTCCTAAAAATGGAAATTCATTTACTTTAATTTAAAATCAAATAAAAGTGGCAAGACGTATCACACCATCTTACCACTTTGGCAATATTATCAGATATTATGTAGAAAAAGTATAGCTACTTAATTTCTACTGAAGCGCCAGCTTCTTCTAATTCTTTCTTAATTTTTTCTGCTTCGTCTTTAGAAATACCTTCTTTCAGCGGTTTTGGAACGCCATCAACTAAGTCTTTAGCTTCTTTTAAGCCTAAACCAGTGTGAACTCTAACAACTTTAATAACGTTGATTTTTTTGTCGCCAAATCCTGTTAGAATAAGGTCAAACTCAGTTTTCTCTTCAGCAGCGGCAGCTTCGCCAGCGGCAGGAGCAACAACTCCGCCCATAACCATTGAAGCGGCGGCTGTAACACCAAATTCTTCTTCTAAGGCAGTTTTTAATTCAGAAGCTTCTACTAATGTTAAAACTTTAATTTTTTCTACTATTTCGGCTACTTTATCAGACATTTTGCTCAGTCTCCTATTAATATAATTTATTACAATAATTTACTTTCTAAAATTAAGCTGCTTTCTTCTTGCTAATTTCGGCAACGACACTAACAAGTTCTCTGAACACAGCGTTTATTGCACCAACAATACCAGACGCCGGCGCTGCAATACTTCCAACAATACCTGCCATAATTTCTTCTTTTGTTGGCATTGAAGCTAGTACATTTAGTTTATCGGCTGCAAAGAATTCAGATTCAACATAAGCGCCCAAAAACTCTAGCTTTTTATTTTTATCAAAAAATTTCTTGATAATTTTAGCGGGAGCTACAAAATTTTCTTTAACAAAAACATAGCCTATCATTCCTTCCAAAATACGATTGAACTCATCATATCCGCCAAGTTCAGTAATTGCTTTGCTGAACAAAGTGTTTTTGAATACTTTGTAGGTAAGGTTTTCTTTGGAAAATTCCCTTCTTAATCCGCTAATTTGTTCAACCGAAATACCGCTGTAGTTAACAAGGTAAACGGTGGAACTATTGTTAAGAAGTTCTTTGATCTGAGCAATTTGCTCAGATTTTTCATTTTTTTTCATTGTACACCTAAATCATTCTACATTAAAAGTAAAACAGAAGCATTAATTATAATTTATGAGTGCGTATTTATTATTTAATTATTGGTACAGCTTCTCTGCTAATTTGAAGCCCGGGTCCCATTGTACTGGACAAGTATAAACTTTTAACATACTGCCCCTTTGCAGACGAAGGTTTCATTTTAATTATTGTTGTAAGAAAAGCGGTTGTATTTTCAACCAATTTCTGTTGATCAAAGTCTAGTTTTCCTAGAGCAGTATGAACTATTCCGGTTTTATCCACTCTGAATTCAATTTTACCGCCTTTTACTTCTTTAACAGCGTTTGCAACATCAAGTGTAACTGTTCCGCTTTTAGGATTGGGCATTAAACCTTTTGGTCCAAGAATTCTGCCAAGTTTTCCCAATTCGGGCATTGCATCCGGCGTAGCGATTATAACATCTATATCCGCCCAGCCGCCTTTAATTTTTTCTAAATATTCTTCGAACCCAGCATGATCTGCGCCGGCAGCAAGAGCTTCTTCTGCTTTTGCGCCTTTTGCAATAACCAATACGTTCACTTCTTTACCAGTGCCGTTTGGAAGACTAACCGTTCCACGAATCATTTGATCTGCATGTCTAGGATCAACACCTAATCTAATCGCACAGTCAAGAGTCTCTTTAAATTTAACTTTAGATTCTTCCTTTAAAATTTTAATAGCTTCTTCTAAAGAATATTCTTTATTTAAGTTTACTTTTTCCCTTATTGCTTTAACTCTTTTAGAGAACTTCATAATTCTACCAGTCTTAATTTTAAATAATACCTTTTAATTATTCCTCGACAGTAATTCCCATACTTCGAGCGGTACCTGCAATCATGCTGATTGCATGATCGATATCATTCGCATTCAAATCAGGCATCTTTGCTAGTGCGATTTCTTTGAGTTGATCTCTTGTAACTTTTGATACCTTTGTTTTATTTGGTTCTGCAGAACCTTTAGCTAAATTCAAATTCTTTTTTAGTAGAACTGCAGCCGGAGGAGTTTTGGTAATAAAAGCAAAAGATTTATCAGCGTAAACAGTTATTACAACTGGAATTATTAAACCAGATTTGTCTGCAGTTTTGGCGTTGAACTGCTTACAAAACTCCATTATGTTAACACCTTTCTGACCTAACGCAGGGCCAACTGGAGGTGAAGGATTTGCCGCACCCGCTGGAATCTGCAATTTAATATAGCCAGTAATTTTCTTTGCCATGACTTAACCTATCTAATTTATTTTTCTAATTCCGCTTGAACAAAGTCAATTTCGACTGGAGTTTTTCTTCCAAAAATCGATACCATAACTTTGATTTTCATTTTGTCTTCGTTTACTTCTTCAATAATTCCGGAGAAATTGTTGAATGGTCCGTCAACTATTTTAACAAAATCACCGGCTCTAAAAATAGTTTCGGCTCTTTCTGTCTCTTCGTTTTGAGTAAGTCTGCCAACAATTCTTTTAACTTCATCGGGTTGTAAAGGATTAGGTTGGTTTTTCGCGCCCAAAAATCCCATAATCGAAGGGGTGTTAATAATAAAGTCTTTAACTCTATTATCTAAATCTGCTTGAACAAGAATATATCCGGGGAAGAAATTCTTAGTTTTAGTTTTCTTTTTTCCATCCTTAACTTCAAAAACTTTTTCGGTTGGAACTAAAACTTCATGAATTTTAGCTCGTAATTCTTCACTGTCACGCAATTCGGCTTCAATCAACGTTTTAACCTTATTCTCGTGTCCAGAAAAAGTTCTTACGACATACCATTTGGCTGCGGAGTTTTCCACTATTAAAATATCCCTTTAAATATTTCTGTAATCGTCATATCAATTGCATACGTAAAAGCTGCAAGAATTAAGCAGACTACAATTACTATTACAGTAGATTCTTGTAATTCGTCTTTTGTTGGCCAAGTAACTTTTTTCATTTCCTTGACAACATCAGTAAAAAAGTTGATAATTTTTTCTTTCATAGTTCAATACCGGTTTTGTATCTAGCACGTCAGGAGGGACTCGAACCCCCAACCTGCGGTTTTGGAGACCGCTGCTCTACCAATTGAGCCACTGACGTATCTATTTAGTTTCCTTAAATACAACGTGTTTTCTTGACACTGGATCGTATTTCTTAAATTCAACCCTGCTAGGATGATTTCTTTTGTTTTTTGAAGTAGTGTAGCGATAACCCGTACCATCTGTACTTTCCAAAATAATCGTCACTCTTGCATTTTTTGCTTTAGCCATAAAATTCTCCGTTAAATCGGCTCCTAAAAATAATTGACCCTTTACAAGTCATTTCAAATAGTACTAAAAAAGTCGAGCTGATGACCGGGATTGAACCGGTGACCTCATCCTTACCAAGGATGTGCTCTACCAACTGAGCTACATCAGCATAAAGAGGGCAACAGAAATAAATTCTGAACCCTTCCCGTTACGCGGGATAACTCTAGTTTAGAAAAGTAAGGGAAACATTTCTTTGATCAGCCCGTATTCTCAAGCCAACAAATTGAGCAATCTACTTTTCATAATAAACTAAATTTTACTTTTGAGCGGGAGACGGGATTCGAACCCGCGACCAACAGCTTGGAAGGCTGTGACTCTAGCCAACTGAGTTACTCCCGCTTATAGTATTTCAATAAGTTTATGAACAAACGAGAATAGTTTTGCAGTAATTTTTTAAACCCGCGACCATCCCCGCTTAAGTATAATTTCAATACAAAAAGAACCTTTTCCTTTCGATAAAACATATTATCAAAAAGAATGTAAAACATATTTATTTCATGAAATAGAGCAACGAAGTACGAAAATCCTGGGATGTTCTCTCCTTCATTATTCCGTCTTTACGTGGGCAGGGAGGGAATCGAACCCCCTAAGGCTTAGCCAACGGATTTACAGTCCGCCCCAACTCTCCTACTTTGGCGCCTGCCCAATATGTCAAAAAAAAACATATTCGTTTTTTAACGAGCTACAAATATAGAGGCAAATCTTTTTAAATGCAAGCAAGGAAGTTTACAAAAATTTGGGATAATGATTCAAAGATGGAGCATTTCTGTAACTTACTCTTCGTTTTATGATTAGTTATTAAGGTGTTTATTTAAACAAAACTATAGACTGTTTTTTCCACTTGAAAACTGACCAGTTTTCCACTTGAAAATTGACCGCTTGAGAAGGAATAAATAATCCCCTTAGTTTGAGCAATAAAACTTTTATTGTTGAGTAAAAGAGGAGAAAAAACTGGCGATCAGTATGGAAGATTATGTAACCATAAAAAATCTCAAAGTAAAAAAATCCGGAATGGTCTTTTCGTGAAATCGGACGATCGCTTCACGTAAGTCATAACACGATAAAATCAGCTTTATCCAAAGAAGAAGTTCCAGAGTATCAGAGGGTTGAAATAGAGAGACACTTTTTTACCTTTGAATTCATACTCTAGTTTGCATTTCAAGTTGAACTGTTCTGAGTCTGTAAAATCGTTTGTTTTAGAAAAGGTTTTCGTATTAGCATTTCACAGTTTCTCATTCTGGAAAATTATCTAAAAATATTGCCGTATTCTGGAAAATAATCCAAATTATTCATACTTCTAGCTCTTATCCTGGAAAATAATCCAAATCGTTTTATTCTGGAAAATATTAATAATTATTTGGCTTATTCTGGAAAATATTAATAATTTTATACTGCAATTTTAATTATTCTGGAAAATATTAATAATGAGTGAAATAATATTTGCATCATCAAATTCTAAAGACGCATATAAAATCTCTAAAATGCTTCAAGAGAAGAGAATTCGGAAGATATCTCCAAGGATTTATTCAACAAATTTTGAAGAAGCACCTTCCGCTATTGTCAAAAGAAATATTCTTGAGATATTGGGGAATCTATATCCGGAAGCTGTGCTAAGTCATCGCTCCGCGTTTGAATTTAAACCAACTGCTACAAATAAATTATTTGTTACTTATACATATACAAAAAAAATAAAATTGCCTGGCATTACAATAAATTTTCTTGAAGGAAAAGGTCACATTGACGGCGACAATAAAATGATAGGGGAGCTTTATGTTGCTTCAGAACCCAGAAGGTTTCTGGAGAATCTACAAATAACGAAAAAGACTGGTCCTGATTCAAAAGCATTAAGCATTCCGCAAATAGAAGAAAAGCTTGATGATATTCTTAGAATCAAAGGAGAAGAAGGCTTAAATAGTCTACGTGATAAGGCGAAGGATTTATCCAAAATTTTGAATATGCAAAAAGAATATGAGTTGTTAAATAAAATCATTGGTGCTTTATTTACAACAAAGCCATCAAAAATACTAAAGTCTGATCTTGCTCTATCTCGTTCAGTTGGTCTTCCGTATGATAGGCATAGAATTGAAATATTTGAGATACTTTTTAATTATCTGCATAACAAAGTATTTCAAGAGCATCCGGAAAATAACTTAACGCCAAACTCATTTAGGAATTTTGCTTTCTTCGAAGCTTATTTTTCTAATTATATAGAAGGCACGGTGTTCGAAGTTGCAGAAGCAAAAGAAATTATTGATACTGGCGTTCCATTACCTGCACGTAGTGGTGATTCCCACGATATTCTTGGTACTTATCAGCTTGTTGCGAATAGAAACGAAATGAAAATTATTCCGCAAGTTGAAAACGGACTTTTATCATTGTTGCAAGCAAGACATAAGGTTTTGCTTTCCGCTCGAACCGATAAACATCCTGGTGAATTTAAAGTTAAAAATAATAGAGCCGGTGATACTCACTTTGTTGATTTTAATCTTGTTCGTGGTACGCTTACACGCGGTTTTAATTACTATAAAATATTAACAGATCCCTTTTCACGTGCAGCATATATGATGTTCATCGTCAGTGAAGTCCATCCGTTTGAAGATGGCAATGGTAGAATTGCTCGCGTTATGATGAATGCAGAATTAGTAAATCGCAATCAATGTAAAATAATTATTCCAACAGTCTATCGTGAGGATTATTTACTCACATTAAAAAAACTTACAAGAGATAAAGACCCTGTGCCTTATGTCGAAATGCTTTCCAAAGCTCACAAGTTCAGCTCGTATCTTAGCAATGAGGATTATGACGAACTATATAAATATCTCGTAACTCATAATGCTTTTTACGAACCGGATGAGGGAAGACACATTATTATCGATTGATTATAAACATACCCCTAGAATTGATATTTCAATATTTAACATTTTATAAGGGCACAACAAACAAAGAGCATTGAACCATATTGTCATTCTTAGCCTTATACATTGTTAAACTAACCTTATCCTGCGCTGTGAAGTGAAATATTATTTTTCAATATATGTTATCAACTCGCATCAAAATTGTTTACAATTTTATTCGGTCTACTTACTTCACTGGGCTTGTTGGGCTGGTTTATCCGCCGTTTCACTCGCCATTTTGTTGGGCGGGTTTACTTGCCATTCTTTTGGGCAGGCTTTCTGCTTCTGCCTACTTCTTACTGACTACTGATTGCTGACTACTTAGTTCAAAATCCCCATCCGCTAAATTATACCTCTTCCTAAATTACTCCTTCGTAAACTTCACTCCCACTCGTCCCGGCGTAGTTCGGCTTTTAACGAACGTACTTGTCAACCTTTGGTTGAGACGGATTGTCACGAACCCCCTAGTTAAGGTCAGTCAATAACTCAATAATTTGTTAATCCCCAGCTCGACAAGTTTCTGATCCGCTATCCCAATGTAGCCAAGCATTTCTTTATATACCTCAGTAGCTCCGTAACTTCCCGAACTGCCAATATCCATTGTCAATGTTGCGGTAAGAATCGCTTTAGATATTTCATAAATCAATTTAGTTGAATTGAACGCATTTTTACTTTGCTGCAAGCTCTTGTTTACCTTTATGATACTGAAACAATTTGTAATTTATGCTATCGCTTAGAGCTTTGAAACTAGCCTCAATGATATTTGTTGATACGCCGACAGTTCCCCACGTTTCTATTTTATCACTCGATTCTATCATAACTCTTACTTTAGCCGCAGTTCCATCCTTCTCATCTAACACACGAACTTTATAGTCAATAAGTTTAATCTCAGAAATTTCCGGATAGAATCTGAGCAAAGCTTTGCGCAGAGCTCGGTCTAATGCATTTACCGGGCCATCCCCGTTTGAAGCTGTATGTTCAATTTCATTATTCACCTCAATTTTTAATACTGCTTCTGAACTTGAATTTCCGGCATCGTCATAAAAGACATTCACTTTTGAATCTATTAATTTGAAGAACGGAGAAAATTCGTTTTTTTCTGATCTTAAGATCAACTCAAAGGAAGCTTCCGCGCCATCGAACTGATAACCATTATATTCGAGTGACTTGATGCGATCGACAACTTTTTTACTTAATTCTTTATCCTCAGAAAGATCAATTCCAACTTCTTTTGCTTTATACTTAACATTACTTTGCCCCGATAAATCTGAGACCAAAACTCGCTGTTTATTCCCCACTAATTCTGGTTGGATGTGCTCATACATTCTATTGTCCTTAATTACTGCGCTGACGTGTATACCGCCCTTGTGAGCAAAAGCAGATTTTCCTATGTACGCTGCTCGTGTATTTGGGTGAATATTTATTAATTCATAAACGTAATTTGAAACCGACGCTAAGCTGCTGAGCTGATTTTTTTGATTTGTCTCTAAATTCATTTTCAAAATTAGATTTGGGATAATACTGCAAAGATTTGCATTTCCGCATCTTTCCCCCACTCCATTAAATGTACCTTGCACGTGAGTCGCTCCTGCTTGAATTGCTGTTAACGAATTTGCAACTGCGAGTTCACTATCATTATGAGTATGTATGCCGATTCTTGTATCACCAAATTCTTTTTTCACTAATGTTACGATTTCAAAAACTTCTGTTGGCAACGAACCGCCATTGGTATCGCAAAGGACTAATGTATCTGAACCACCTTTGACTGCAGAATCTAACATTGATAACGCAAAATTTGGATCATGCTTGTAACCATCAAAAAAATGTTCCGCATCAAAAATCACCCGTCTGCCAAATGATTTTAAGTATTTCACGGATTTATAAATCAACTCGCCATTTTCATCATCAGTCAGACCCAGCCCTTTTTGAGAATGAAGCTGCCAAGTCTTTCCGAAAATAGAAACAACCGGCGTATCGGAATCTACAAGAGCATTTAAATTAATATCTCCTTCAACATCCGAAAGTGAACGCGCAGTTGAACCAAAAGCACAGAGTTTGGCGTGAGAAAATTTAAGATTTTTAGCTTGCTTAAAAAACATTTCATCGCGTGGATTACTACCTGGCCAGCCGCCTTCAATGACGTCTATTCCAAATTCATCAAGCCTTTTGGCAATAAGGAGTTTATCTTGCACGGAAATGTTAACTCCCTCACCCTGGGTTCCGTCGCGTAAAGTTGTATCAAATATTTCTATAAACATGCTAATCCTCTTTTCAAATAAATTTGATGACTACACTAAATCAAGTTATTAAGTTTTGCGTATTCAAAAATGTTTCCTGCTTCAATTATAGGAAGTATGTCTCCGAGCGGATTTAGATCATACTCTTCCGATTTGGTAATATTGCGGAGTTTATTATCGGAGAGAACAATTTCTAAATCGTCACCGGTTGAAATTTTATCATTCAATTTTATTCCAGTTTCATACGGAATTAAAAACCCACCATCGACAGAATTTCTATAAAATATTCTCGCATAGGATTCTGCAATTATAACTTCGACGCCAGCAACTTTAAGTGCAAATGGAGCATGCTCTCGTGAAGAGCCGCATCCAAAATTTGAACCGCCAATTATAATATTAAACTGTGAAGTGAAATTATTGCCTACAATAAAAGGTACGCCTCCCAATGGTAATCCCGCATCTTTTATCGGAACTCCGGAAAATGCAAACTTTCCATAATTTTTTGATTCTATAGGATCGCTTAAACTATAAACTAAATGCTCTGCCGGTATTATTTGGTCGGTATCAACATTATTCCCTAAAACAAAAGCCTTCCCTTTAATTACTTTTTCCATGTGTTGTATTCCTTATAAATAATCTCTTGGATCGGTTATGCTTCCTCTAATTGCAGATGCTGCGACAGTGAGAGGCGACGCTAAATAAACATCCGATTTTTTGCTTCCCATTCTTCCTGGAAAGTTTCTATTTGTTGTTGATATCACAACCTCGCCGTCTACCGCGCGACCAATCGTATCGGAGGGTCCGCCAAGACAAGCAGCGCAAGAAGATTGGGCAATGTAACAGCCTGCATTTTCAAAAATTTGTTTTAATGAAATTCCATTAAATTTTTCTTCTTCAAGCTGCCGCGAAATTAACGTGCTTGCAGGTACAATAAACGTTGGGACTTTAACCCGATTACCATAAATTATTTTTGCGGCATTTGTAAAGTCGCTGAGTTTTCCTCCCGTACAAGAACCTATATAACACTTTGTCAGCTTAGTCCCTTCAACATTCCTAACAGTGTCTTTGTTATCCGGGCTATGAGGTTTGGCAACAAGCGGTTCTAATTTGCTTACATCATAATTATAGATTGATTTATATTTTGCATCATCATCGCTTTCAAATATTTCGTATGGTTTGTAAGTACGGGCCTTCACGTAGTTCATCGTTACTTCATCGGCTTTAATAATCCCGTTCATAGCTCCGCCTTCAATAGCCATATTTGTCAATGTCATTCTTTCGTTCATATCCATCTCGAAAACGGCTTCACCGTCAAACTCCAACGCGCAGTAAGTCCCGCCATCCGTGGTAATATCTCCAAGTACTTGCAAAATCAAATCCTTAGCGGTTAGGTATTTTGGTAATTCACCATTGAAAACGAACTTAATCGATTCGGGAATTCTTTCCCAAATTTTTCCTGTACCTAGGATAAATGCCGCATCAGTGTTACCGACTCCGGTTGCGAACATTCCAAACGCACCGGATGTGCAAGTGTGTGAATCTGTACCAAATAAAACTGTGCCTGGTAAATTAAATCCCTCTTCTGCAAGAGCTATATGGCAGACGCCTTTATAATCCGCAGTACCCACATCATAATAATTTGGCAGATTATAATCCTTGGCAAATTGCCTTAAAATTTCCACGTTCCTATTAGCATGAGAATTTTTTGTAAATATGTAATGATCAGGAAAAATCACCAACTTGTCTTTATCCCAAATTTTTGCATTCTCACCAAACTCTTTTTTCCAGATTTCTATTGTGGGCGGACCGCATACATCGTGTGTCATTAAAACATCAACATCAAGCCAAACGTTTTCACCAGGTTTAACATTTTTTTTGCCCGCTGACTTTGAAAGAATTTTTTCAGTAATCGTCATTTGCATTTATTAACCTCTAACTCTGATTTGGTTTTCGAATTCAAGATCAAAATATTCATCTAATTTTTGAGGTTTATTATTGTTAAGCGCTTGCAGATATGCCTTCCCGCTCGCTTCAATTATGTCCGTCGATAAACCTCTTCCGTTCAAAATTTTATTCCCAAGTTTAAGCCTCAAAGTAACTTCTCCGAGCGCTTGCCGTCCTGAAGTAACCGATCTAACAGAATAAGATTCCACAGTGGGTTTAATATCCAACGCACGGTCAAGTGCGTTAAAAAGTGCGTCAACGGGTCCGTCTCCAGTCGAGGATTCTTCAAAAACATTTTCAGGTGTTTTAATTCTAACAGTTGCAGTAGGAATTGCAGCGGTACCAGAGGTTACATTGAGATATTCAATTTTGTAAAATGACGATTGTGTTAGTACGTCATCGCCCATCAAAACGCGTAAGTCATCGTCGAATACTTCTTTCTTTTTATCGGCTAATTCCAGAAACGATTCATAAACTTTTTGCATTTCATCTTCCGTTGGAGTATACCCAAGTTCTTTCAATCTTGCACTTAAACCATGCCTGCCTGAGTGCCTTCCAAGAATAATTTTTGTCTTGTTTACTCCAACGGATTCCGGCGTCATTATTTCATAAGTGAATTTGTTTTTCAGCATTCCATCTTGATGAATTCCGCTTTCATGTGAAAATGCATTATCTCCAACTATCGCCTTGTTTGGTTGAACTATTATTCCAGTAAATCCGGAAACCATTCTGCTCGTATTATATATTTCTGTAGTCTTTATCTCGGTGTAGAAATCAACAATATCTTTACGTACGCGCAACGCCATAACGAACTCTTCAAGCGAAGCGTTACCGGCTCTTTCTCCAATTCCATTTATTGTGCATTCAATCTGACGGACTCCGTTTTGAATAGCCGCGAGAGAATTTGCAACTGCCAATCCAAGATCATTATGGCAGTGAGCGCTGATGATTGCTTTCTCGATGTTGCTTACTCTACTTTTTAACTCTCGAATTTTATCACCAAATTCAGATGGAAAAGTATAACCCGTTGTATCGGGTATATTAACCGTTGTTGCGCCTGCTTCAATTACGGATTCTATAATTTCTGCCAAATATCCGATATCTGTTCTTCCGGCATCTTCTGCAGAATACTCAACGTCATCCGTAAATGTTTTTGCGTAAGCGACGGCATCGTAAGACATTTGCAAAACCATGTTTCTTTTTTCGCTAAGTGATGCGCCATATTTACTATCCCCAAATTTGCCGAGTATGTGAATATCAGATGTACTTGAGAAAGTATGAATACGCGGATGCCTCGCGTTTAACAACGCATCATTAGCGATTTTGATATCATATTCTTTTGCGCGGCATAGGGCAGCAATAATTTTGTCAGATTCATCTGCAATTCTTTTTACTGCTTCGAACTGTGCCGGAGATGATACCGGAAATCCTGCTTCAATAACATCCACGTTTAATCTTGAAAGTTGCCGGGCAATCTCTAATTTATCGTGTACAGATAATGATGCTCCGGGCGATTGTTCACCGTCTCTTAAAGTTGTATCAAAAATTATAATTTTCTCTTTCATTATTTCCTCGCTTTTTAGCTCAACAATTTTGTCGTCAAAGTGTGAACAGTCCAATCGCTTGATTGTGATACAATTCTTTAAAATTAGTAATTACTATCTGAGTCATTTTTTCTGTTGAAACAATTTTACAACCTTCGGATTGGATATCGACCGTTCTGTATCCATCTTCCAAAGTTTTTACAATTGCTTCATTAATTAGACTTGCTGCTTTTTTCATTTCGAACGAATAGTCGAACATCATTGCAACTGAGGCAATTGCTGCAAGCGGATTAGCTTTATTTTGACCGGCTATGTCCGGCGCACTTCCATGAACCGGTTCGTAGAGTGCGTATTTATTTCCCAAACTTGCAGATGGCAGCATTCCCAAACTGCCCGTAATCATTCCGGCAATATCGCTTAGAATATCACCAAAAAGATTTGAAGTTAATATCACATCAAATTGTTTTGGATTGTGTACAATCTGCATCGCCGCATTATCTACATACAAATCATTTAACAGCACATCTTCATATTCCTTGTGAACTTGATGAACCACATTACGCCAGAACTGAGAAACTTCCAGCACGTTAGCTTTATCGACAGAGGTAACTTTATTATTTCTTTCCCGCGCAATTTTAAACGCCATGTGAGCAATTCTTTCAACTTCATCCTTGAAATAAACCATTGTATTTAAACCATGGTTGGCATCAAATTCTCGCGGCTCTCCAAAATAAATTCCTCCAGTCAATTCGCGAAGTACCAGGAAATCAACTCCACTCAGAACCTCCTTTTTTAATGAGGATGAATCGATGAGAGGCTTGTAAATTTTTGCCGGTCGAATATTTGTGAACAATCCCAACGCTTTCCGGAGTTTCAATAATGCGGCTTCGGGTTTTAAATTATGGGGTAAACTTTCCCATTTGTAACCGCCAACCGCTCCCAGAAATACTGCATCGGAATTATAACACGCCTGTAACGTTTCTTTAGTTAACGGTTCGCCATACGCATCATAAGATGATCCGCCAATCAGATGTTTTTCAAATTCCAATTCCACATTGAAAAGCTCTGCAACAGTTTTCATAACACTTAGGGCAGATTTTGTCACTTCAATTCCGATTCCATCTCCAGGCAGTAAAATTATTTTGTACATTAAATCTCCTAATTATTGAATTCCCACAGTGGGTTGCTATTTTTTCAGCCAGCTCATCATACCGCGAAGTTTATTGCCGACAACTTCAATAGGATGCTCTCTATTATCCTTTCTCAATTGATTCATATTCGGCTGCCCGTTGTTGTATTCATCAAGCCATTCTTTTGCGAAGCTGCCGTCTTGAACTTCTTGAAGAATTTTTTTCATTTCTTTTTTTGTCTCTTCCGTTATTATTCTGCTTCCTCGTGTCATGCCGCCATATTCCGCTGTATCGCTCACAGAATAATTCATTCTTGAAAGACCGCCTTCGTAATACAAATCAACAATCAATTTCATTTCGTGCATGCACTCGAAGTAAGCAAGTTCCGGGGGATATCCGGCTTCAGTTAAAGTTTCAAATCCTGCTTTAATTAATTGAGCTGAGCCGCCGCATAAAACAGCTTGCTCGCCAAAAAGATCTGTTTCAGTTTCATCCTTAAAATTTGTTTCTATTACGCCGGCATGAGTTCCGCCAATTCCTTTTGCCCAAGCAAGAGCCAAATCTTTTGTGCTGCCGCTGTAATCTTGAAAGACAGCAATTAAACATGGCGTTCCGCTGCCTTGCTGATATGTTCTTCTAACTAAATGACCCGGACTCTTCGGAGCGATCATCATAACATTTACGTTTTTTGGAGGAACAATTTGCTTGTAATGAATATTGAATCCGTGACCGAATGCAAGCGTATCGCCTTCTTTTAAGTGTGGAGCAATTTCATTATCATAAACAGCTTTTTGATTTTGGTCGGGAAGCAGAACCATAATCACATCGGATGATTTAACTGCTTCTGCTACTGTTTTTACTTCGATTCCCTCTTCTTTAGCTTTGTTACAACTAGGTGAATCACTCCGCAAGCCAACGCAGACTTGCATACCGCTTTCTTTTAAATTGAGCGCATGGGCATGACCCTGGCTTCCAAAACCAAGAACTGCAATCTTTTTATTTTTTAGAAGATCCAAATTTGCGTCGCTATTATAATAAACTTTCATTTCTAACCTCTATTAATTCTTAAGTTATATTTTGTTTTTTTTTAATCTTGGTTTGCTCGCCTCTTTGGAGGGCAACAATTCCGCTTCGCGCCATTTCTTTAATTCCAAAAGGTGCAAGAACATTTACTGCCGCGTCAACTTTGTCCGGCGGACCGGTCACTTCTATCGTCATGCTTCTATTTGTTATATCAACAATATTTCCGCGGAAGATATCGCACAAATTTTTAATCTCTTCCATTGATCCTTTGCTAATATTGACTTTGATTAATGCAAGCTCACGTTCAACCCTCGGCGCATGCGATAGGTCAACTACCTTGATTGTATCGATCAAACGGTTGAGCTGTTTTACAACTTGATCAATAAGTTGTGCGTCACCTTGTGTTACAATTGTCATTCTGGAAATGTCTTCAATCTCGGTTTCCCCGATTGAAATACTTCTGATATTAAATCCTTTTCCGCTGAACATTGTCGCAACGCGATCGAATGAGCCGAAATGATTCTCTACTAGAATAGATATTGTGTGTTTCATTATATCATCCTCTTTGGGTTTAATCGTTTTACAATCATATCTGAAATTGATCCTCCTGAAGGAACCATTGGAAAGACCATATCTTCTTTTACTACTTTGAATTCCACAAGTACCGGGCGATCATTAATAGAAAAAGCTTTTTCCAATAATCCATCAACATCTTTTGGATTATCCGTTGAAAATGACTCTATATTAAATGCTTCGCCCACTTTAACGAAATCAGGATTGCTTAAACTTAGATCCGTAAAGCTGTACTTTTCCGCATGAAATAATTCCTGCCACTGCCTTACCATTCCGAGAAAGTTATTATTTATGATGAAAAACTTAACGGGAACTTTATAATAGGATGCGGTGATTAATTCCTGAATATTCATTTGGAAACCGCCGTCTCCGCTGATTGAAATTATTGGTCTATCCTTAACGGCAAATGAAGCGCCGATTGAAGCAGGTACGGAAAAACCCATTGTTCCCAAACCGCCGCTGGTAATGTTAGAACGTGGATAATTGTATTTGAAATACTGTGCAGTCCACATTTGATGCTGTCCAACATCCGTTATTACAACCGCGTTTCCTTTTGTCTTTTCCGAAATTTTTTCTATAACAAATTCAGTTCTCAGTCGACCATCGTTATCTTCATAATGCAGGGGACATTCATCTCTCCATTCATTTATTTGAGATAGCCAATCGTCAGTGTCAGGTGTTCGCGGCATTTCGGATGCAATTTCAGCGAGGATATGTTTAACATCCCCAACGATTGGAAGATCAACGACAACATTTTTATCGATGCAAGTCGGATCGATATCAACATGAATTTTATAAGCGCCGGTTGCGAAAGTATCTGTTTTTCCGGTAACGCGGTCATCGAACCTTGCGCCGAGGGAAACAAGCACATCGCAATTATTTACTGCCTGGTTCGCCCAATATGTGCCGTGCATCCCCAGCATACCTAGCGACAATTCATCAGTACCAGGGAATGCGCCAAGTCCCTGAAGAGTCATCGTAACAGGCAATTTATTTTCTCTTGCAAACAAAGCCAATTCATTTGCTCCGCCGGACATTATTACGCCTCCGCCAACGTAGAGTAATGGTTTCTTTGCTTTAGAAATTATCTCTGCCGCTTTTTTAATTTGATTGCTGTGACCCTTATAGTTTGGTTTGTATCCTCTCAAATCTACGTCTTCGGGATATTCAAATTCACAATTGGAAGCAATTACATCTTTTGGAAGATCAACCACCACCGGTCCCGGTCTTCCGGTTGAGGCGATGAAAAAAGCTTTCCTAATTGTTAACGCGAGATCTTTAACGTCTCTTACTAAAAAATTGTGTTTTGTAATCGGTCTTGTAATGCCAACAATATCAGCTTCCTGAAATGCATCATTACCAATAAGGTGCGATGGAACCTGACCTGTAAACACAACGATTGGAACGGAATCCATATAAGCATCAGCTATTCCGGTCACGGTATTTGTTGCCCCTGGTCCGGAAGTAACCAATACAACGCCAACTTTGCCTGAAGCTTTGGCATAACCTTCGGCAGCATGAACTGCGCCTTGCTCGTGGCGGACAAGTATGTGTTTTAAGAAATCCACATCATACAAATGTTCGTATAGTTTGAGAACGGATCCTCCCGGATAGCCAAAAATATATTCAACTTTTTCGTGCTTCAGACATTCAAAAAATATATCTGCACCGCTTAATAATTTATTTTCTTTTTTCATTTTTCACCCTAAAAGTTATTTAATAAAATTGCGCCTTTGCTTGCAGAAGTTACCATGCGGGAATATCTGGCTAAGTAACCGCGTTTAATTTTTGGTTCAAACTTTGGTAGTGCTTCAAGTCTTTTTTGAATTTCGCCGATGCTTAATTTCACTTCTAATTTTCTGTTTGGAATATCAATTTCAATTATGTCGCCCTCTTTCAAAGCTGCAATCGGTCCGTACTCTGCCGCTTCAGGAGAAACATGACCAATACAAGCACCACGAGTACCTCCCGAAAATCTCCCGTCTGTTATTAGCGCAACCTTATCTCCCAAACCCATGCCCATAATTGCGCTTGTTGGCGATAGCATTTCCGGCATTCCAGGTCCGCCTTTTGGTCCTTCATAACGGATAACAACAACATCCCCAGCTTTAACATCGCCCAAATAAATTTTTTCAACTGCTTCTTCTTGTGATTCATAAATTTTTGCTGGACCGGAGAACTTCATCATCTTCTCATCAACCGCTGCGGTTTTAATAATTGACCCGTCCAGCGCAAGATTTCCGAAAAGAACTGCTAATCCACCTTTGAGTGAGAAAGGCGCTTCAATCGTTCGGATTACATTTTCATCTTTGATTTCTGCTGAAGAAATGTTTTCTCCAAGAGTTTTTCCGGTTACAGTTAAGCAATCCATATGAAGTAAATTTTTCTTTGAAAGCTCTTTAAGAATTGCGGATATACCGCCGGCTTTATCAACATCTTCGATGTGGATTTCCTTTGTAGCGGGACTTACTTTACAGATATACGGAACCTTATCTGCAAGTTCATTCAGCATTTGCAAATCAAGATTTATTCCGGCTTCATAAGCAACAGCAAGAGTGTGAAGAATTGTATTTGTGCTTCCGCCCATTGCAAGATCAAGAGTGAAAGCATTTTTAAATGAATTCAGATTTAGAATATTACTAGGCTTTATATCATCCTTAACAAGCTGAAGTATTTGTCTTGAAGCGGCTTGGGCAAGTTCTTTCCTTTTGGGATCGATCGCTAAAATTGTTCCGTTACCCGGCAAAGCTAAACCTAAAGCTTCGAGCAAACAGTTCATGGAATTTGCTGTGAACATTCCGGCGCAAGATCCGCATGTAGGACATCCAAAATCCTCCAACTGTTTTAATTCTTCTTCGTCAATGGAGCCGTTCGCAAATTTTCCAACGCCTTCAAACACCGAAATCAAATCAATTTTTTCGCCGCTTGGTAAACGTCCTGCCTTCATGGGTCCGCCGGAAATAAATATTGTTGGGATATCAACTCTAGCGGCAGCCATCATCATTCCGGGAACAATTTTATCACAGTTTGGAATACATATCATTCCATCAAGGCGGTGGGCTTCAACGACAGTTTCAACGCAATCAGCAATTAATTCTCTACTAGCGAGTGAATAGCGCATGCCAAGATGCCCCATTGCAATCCCATCGTCAACGCCAATCGTATTGAATTCAAATGGAACGCCGCCGGCATCGCGGACTGCTTCTTTAATTACCCTTCCGAATTCTTGAAGATGAACATGCCCGGGAATTAAGTCTATATACGAATTGCATACACCGATGAATGGTTTATTAAAATCTTCATCGCTTTTAATAGCTCCCGTTGCTTTCAATAAACTTCTATGTGGAGCTTTGTCAAATCCTTTTTTTATTAAGTCAGACCGCAAAAATACCTCCGCAAAAAAAATCCTCAGAGTACAACTAAAGGTTTGGTCAACCCCTCGATCTGACTTTTGTTTATTTTATTTTGTGAGATTTTGGGATTGGCTTATCATTTTAGCTAATAATGGTAAGAGTATTTACCAGAATTAGAGCTAAAGCAATTAGAATCCCTAGTAGAATTGTTTCTGAAGATACGATAATAGGTGAAGAAATATTCACAACTTTGCCGCTGATGGTTACTGCCATCAATCCGGAATACGCGATATGTTGTTGTGAGTTTTTCATATTGTAAAAATTTAGGATTGAATATAGTTTAGGAATATTTAATTGTCAAGCTTTTGTTGAGATTGAGTAAAAAAAATGCGAGGCCTCGATATGGGATTGGGTGAATCGCTCATTCGCTCAAAAATGAGACGATGAGCGAACAGCCTGTTCGCTCTACAAGCGCAGCAAACTAAAGTTTGTATTACAACTTGTCGAAGCTCAACTGAAATCGTTGTTTCGCTTCGATTTACAAGATCAGTTTGTAACTCGAAGCGAAGCTTCGTGAAGTTGTTTTTGTAGAGCGAATCGCTGATTCGCTCTAAAGGAAAGGGAATTATTAATATCTCTATCCATTTTTTGTAAAGCGAACAGGCTGTTCGCTCTACAAGCGTAAGCTAACTAAAGTTGGCGGTCAATAATTAAAGTTTCGTGAAGTTATTTTGTAAAGCGAACAGCCTGTTCGCACTACAAGATTAAGTTGAAACTCAAAGCGAAGATTGTTTTATTGAGCCAATCGCCCCCTCCCTTTTTGGTTTTAGCTTTCAGTAAAAAGAAGTTTTTATTATTTTACGATTGTTATGGCAGCCATAAAAATTTTTTATGAAAGAAATCTTCCACATTACCAGCCGCCTGGTTTTGCTTTCTTTGTAACTTTCCGATTAACAAATTCGATACCGATTAAAACTATAATCGAGTTAAAAAATGAAAGGCAGAAAGAGCTTGAGAAAATTTCATCAATCCAGAACAAAAGCGAAAAGAAAGAGCATTATAGAAAATATATCGGTGCATACTTCGGTAAGTTTGATCGTCTGCTTGATGGAAGTACAACCGGACCAAAATGGTTATTAAAGCCCGAGATTGCTGAAATTGTAAAAGAAGCAATTCATTTTAGAGATGGGAAGAAATACGATTTATTTGCATACACTATAATGCCGAACCATGTGCATTTAGTAATAAAACCATTTGTAGAGCGAAGCGAAGTTTCGAATAAACTTCAGGAGATTGAAAAAATATCAAGCACCGCTTCCGATGGTATTGAAAACGATTTGCATGTAAAGCGAACAGACTGTTCGCACTACATATTGACATTTATTCTCAGATCATTGAAATGGTATACGGCAATAGAATGTAACAAACTCCTCAATCGTTCTGGCGCGTTTTGGCAGCATGAAAGTTATGACCATGTTGTTCGAGATGAGAAAGAATTAAAAAGGATTGTAAAATATATCTTATTGAATCCTGTAAAAGCCGGATTGTGTGAAACTGCAGAAAACTGGAAATGGAGTTATTATAATCCAAATTTTTTAGTGTAAATTAAGCATACCTCATTCGGTAGTCTTGCATATTCGATTTCTGTTGTGTGAACAGACTTGACCGACAAGGGAGGGCTGTTCGCATTACAACTTGTCCAAACTCTACTAAAATCGTTGTTTCGCATCGTGAAGTTATTTTGTAAAGCGAACAGGCTGTTCGCTCTACACACGCAAGCTAACTAAAGTTTGTATTACAACTTGTCGAAGCTTAACTAAATTCGTTGTTTCGCTTCGATTTACAAGATTAGTTTGTAACTCGAAGCGAAGCTTCGTGAAGTTGTTTTTGTAGAGCGAATCGCTGATTCGCTCTAAAGGAAATGGAATTATAAATATCTCTATAAAGTTTTATTGTAAAGCGAACAGGCTGTTCGCACTACAA
>JAHJTX010000035.1 GCA_018829545.1 Bacteroidota bacterium
AGTAGCCCACCTTCAAGCGGACTCCATGGAATAATGCCTACTCCGTAATATTTGCAAGCGGGAATCACTTCTCTTTCAATCTTTCTATTGAATAAGTTATACTTGCTTTGTTCGCTGACCAATCCAAGTAGATTTCTCCTCTTTGCTTCTTCGCATGCAGTTGCAATATCCCATCCCGCAAAATTACTGCTGCCAACATAAGTTATTTTTCCATCTTGAATTAATTGCTCCATTGCCTGCCAGATTTCATCCCATGGAGTATCTCTGTGAACATGGTGCATTTGGTAAAGATCAATATGATCAGTTTTAAGCCTTGCAAGACTGTCTTCGCACGCTTTTCTTATATGATATGCGGAAAGATATCTATCATTAACGCCATTGCCCATTTGTCCGTAGACTTTTGTTGCAAGAACAATTTTCTCACGTCTGTCCCCTTGTTCCAGCCAGCTTCCAATTATTTTCTCAGTAATACCTTCTCCCATTTTGTCGCCATAAACATTTGCAGTATCAAAGAAATTAATCCCTTCATCAAGTGAGCGATCCATTATTTTAAAGCTCTCTTTTTCATCTGTTAGCGCGCCGAAGTTCATAGTTCCAAGACACAGCCTGCTTACTTTTAGACCTGATCTACCTAATCTCGTATATTCCATTGTCATTCCTCCTTCAGATATTTATTCAAATGATATATTTGCAAATCATCGGATTTAAGCTGAGTAATTCCTTCATTAAATTCAATACTAATTTCTTCACCTGGTAATAGGATTAGTCCGCGTTCGGAAAATACAACTTCGGGATAATATAAATCGACAAAGTATGCAGGCGTATCTGTGCTAATAACTAAGTGCTTTTCACAAATATTGATATCTAGTTTAGCATCTATCATTTTTAAGTGCTTCCATTTCATCGGCGTAAAATAATTCCTATGAATCCTCCGTCCTTCTTTATTGTAAAGCGTAGAGATTAGGATTGTGCTTTCTTCTTTTAAAATGTCGGCAAGGTCAAAGGCTCTAAATGTTTTCAATTCTCCGGCAGCTAATTTTACATTTTCTTGATTATTTATTATTTCTAAGCCCGATCTCGTATCGTACGATTGGATTGCAATTCTACCCTCAAAGGAATTCAGCTCACTTAAAAGAAATAGATTTACATTTGATCCATCTTGCTTAAAACAAGCCTGCACCGATTGAAATACACTTTTAACAAAGTGATACGCCAATTTAGGTTTTAATTCAGAATCTATTAACGCCCAGCTTGTAACCGGCCATGTATCGTTTATCTGCCAAATGATGCTTCCATTAGTTTTGTTATTATAACGCCAATGTTCCAAACATGTTTTCAGAGCGAACCCCTGATTTAATTGAGCCAGATAGATGAAATCTTCAAATGTTTTCGGCAATGGAAGATGTGCGGAAAGAAATTTAATTACCCTTTCGGGTCCTTCTACCTGCTTATTGTGGTGTTCAAATATTTTGTCGTGAATTTTTTGGTTTTGCGAAGGAATATATTTTTTGAACGTCTCCAAATTTGCGGGTCCTTGGAATCCAAACTCAGTTACGAACAAACTGTTATCATTAATTACTTCGTTGTAGTCCACCCAGTGACTCCAGATTTCCCATTGATGCCGGTTGCCGCTTGTCTGCGAGTTAGGGTCATCATCAAAACCGAATGGCGATGAGTGCCAATATGCCCTTTCGAAATCAAGTTCCTTTACGATTCGGGGAATTAATTTATGATAAATAGCATATCCCGGCATTTCACTATAATTAGATTTTTGACTGAAACCCCAAATCCATTCGTTCTCGTTATTCCCACACCAAAGAGCAATTGATGCATGGTTCCTAAGTCTGCGAACATTATAATTCACCTCTTTTTCAATATTGGTAATTATCTCATCATGTTCGGGATACGATCCGCAGGCAAACATAAAGTCCTGCCAAACAAGGAGTCCAAGTTCGTCGCAAAGATCATAGAATTCTTCATTCTCATAAATCCCTCCGCCCCAAACTCTTACGATATTCATAGATGCATCTTTGGCGTAATTCAGCAAACGCTCATACTTCTCCTTTGTTACTCTCGGCAAAAAAGCGTCTCCCGGAATCCAATTTACACCCTTTGCGAATATTGGTTTTCCGTTAATTACAAAGCGAAATGTTTCCTTGTCTCCATCCTTCAACTGAAGATCAATTGTTCTAATGCCAACCTTTTGACTTGAATCAGCCAATTCATTTCCTTTTGAATCTACAACTGAAATGTTAAAATCATAGAGATTGCTCTCGCCCATTCCATTGGGATGCCAAAGCAAAGGATTATTTATTTCAATTGTGTCTTCAATTTTTTGTGAAGTTGAGACATCATAATTTCTTATAATTATATTCTCTCCAATAGAAAGAACCACTTTTGCTGATAGTCCTTTTCTCGATTTTCCCTCGATACAAAAATTTATTTTAACAGCCGCCTTGTCATCATTTGCAGTAACCGTATTAAAGGCGACATCTGTAATTTTCACATCCTCTTCCTGAAGCAAATAAACATTCTTCCACAAGCCCATTGTTGGGAAAGAGGGACCCCAATCCCATCCAAAGGAATATTGCGCCTTTCGGATGTAAACGCGCTCGGCATCAAGTGGAACGGGTAAACGACCATACTTCTTTTCCTCAGCTCTGGCGTATCTTTTTGCTGAATAGAATTCTAGTTCCAGAAGATTATTTTTCTCTCTCAAATGTTCTTTCACATTCAGTTCATAGGCTAAAAACATATTATCAGTTTGTCCTATCACGACTTTGTTAAGCTTGATAGAGGCTATTGTATCCACGCCTTTGAATAACAATTTTATATTTTTCTTAATATCAAAATCTTCGGGCGCATCAAATTTGCAGTAATACAGCCAATCACATTCGTCTACCCATCTCAACTTTAATTCATTGTCGGAATAAAACGGATCTTCAATAATACCATTGCGAAGTAAATCTGTATGAACAACTCCCGGAACAATAGCGTCAATTTCAACATCATGCGTGAGCGGAACTTCATTTGAGTTATTGTTAAGTAACCTAAGTTTCCAATTATTTTTAAGACAATATTCTTTCTTCATATTTCCTATAATTTCCGTACGTTATTTAATTATTGCAAACCTTCCTATTTTTTCTCCGAAACCTGGAGCGTCAACATGATAAATGTAAATTCCGAATGATATATCCATTCCATCTTTCGAAATTAAATTCCAAATTTCGGAACCATCTTTAATGTTGGAATTGTGATCAAGTGTTTTTAGGTGCTTCCCTGCTATTGTGTAAATACGAATTGTGCATACTGCGGGAAGATTAATAAAACTTATACGACGCTCTCCCCTTCCGGTTTCAACATTATCCGGCTCCCATGAAGAAGCTCCTGTATATGGGTTTGGAACCACGGAGATTTTTTCCATTTCGGAAGAGGCAATTTGTTTATTTAGCTTCTGCGAGGAAGAAGTGAATTCAAAATACTCACCATTTCTAAAAGGCTTTTTTGTAACTATTTTGAATACATCACCCGATTGAGGCGGAATCTGTTCATCTTCAGAAAGAGTTGTATCTTTAATAAATGTGATTGACCAACCCAATTTTGCTTTTGCATAACTTCCTGCGCGTTTACCCAGCGAGTCTCCAAATGCGATGAATACTGCATCATCTGAGTTAAAGATGGCGTCCTTATTTTCATCTCTAAAAATGAACTCGATGTGATCCAAATCTTCGGTTATATTTCTGATAAGAATGTTTGATTGTAGCGGACTTGTAAATGTGCTTACGGGAAGCGAAAGATCGCCCATGTCCTTTTCCGTAAGTTCAATTTCAAAATCTGCGGGATAATCAACTAATCTGGATTTATAAGCCGGAACAAATCTTTCATCATATCCTAACTGAACAATATAATTGCTATTACCTGAAATCCATGAAGATTTTTCCTCATCAATTGAAGTTGCCGTATCAGCAGAAATCAACACCGCTAAACCGTCTCTAACCTGTGTCTGAGCGCTCGATCCATCAAGAGAAATATTTTTAAATAATGTATCATTTTCGGTATGATCAATCAAAGAAAAAACTGCGCTTCCGTCATTATGGAATTTGGCGTTATCTTTAAACTCAATACGATATAAGTGATCGTTTTTAACTGAATCGGGGTTGAGAATTTGAAGAGAAATATTTCCGGTGCCGGGACCGCTTGCATAAAAGTTTTTAATCTCCGGAGGAATATAACCAAGCGAGGGAGCATTTGGAGTTACTACCGCCGTATTGATATCTGTCGTAATATTTCCGTTTATATCCTTTCTAATAATTGTACTTGTTTCAGCCGGCGATATTCCCTGAAATATTCCTTCTACAGAAATAGAAGTAAATCCTTTATCATATGCTGTAACTGCATAATAATATGTTTGTCCATTTTGAACGGTGGAATCTATGAATGAATGCCTAAGCCCTGAATCACTACCCAAATAAAATAACGCGCCATTAACATCTATCGGGTGCAAACCTTTTATTCCATCATTTACATCAAACTGGGCTATCGGACTTATGTAGATTGGTTTCCCAAATGCGTCGGTAATTATTTTGTTTTCCAAAAAATTTGGCTCGGTGGAGCGGTAAACCTTGTAGCCTTCAAAATTGTACCTCTGATAAAAAGCATCAAATGTTTTTTCCGATCGGTCATCCCAGATCAGAGTCACTTTTTTATCTCCGGCAACTGCAGTTACAATTGGTTTATCCGGAGGCTTAGCAAATCTATAATGAGCATTGTAAATTTTTTGAACAGTTTGTTTTCTTCTGATTAGATCATCACGATTTATTGCAAAGATTAATGCCATTGAAAATCTTTCCGTTTCACCGGTTTCTTCCGTTTTCCCCGTTATTACGGAATACGTGTTTCTACCGTTCATGTGAAATAAATAGCTCGAGAAACTGTTGGCAAGATTTACGCCAATTAAAGGCTGCCCTTGCGGAGTGGGTAAAGATGATAAAACTTTCCAATTCTGTTCGTCATTACGTAATTCGTAATCATGCACTGCATAAATTAAAAACCCGGTTAATCCTAACTGATCGGATTCATCCTTATCCAGAATACCAAAATTTGGCTCTCCTTGATCGGGTCTTCCGTTGCCTTCAGTTCCATCAGAATCTTCTCCCGAATAGCCCTTATCGAACGGTCCAATTCCGTCTGTACCCACATCGTCATTTAATAAATCCCCTTCATCATATTTCCCGTTATTATTAGCGTCAAAATAATTTCTCCAATTTGCATTCTCGTCTGCATCCCAATGTGGATTCCATGAATAGTTATAAAATTTTTTAAACTGAACTGTATCCCTTGCTGCATCAATAATAAATGGATCGGTACTGGGATTGTCGATAAACATATTTGGTTCATTATTCCGATTTTCATCCGTCAAGCCATCGCTGTCATTATCTTTACCATCATCTGCAATTCCCGGACTTTCCAAAAAAGCGTAGCCCGCCAAACCAACAGGTCCCCAATTGCCCGGTGTGCCGAGAGGTTGAAGAGACCATGCAAAAGAGATATCATTTAGAGCATCAAAGTCGCCGCTGTTATCGTTTGCTCCGCCTATTCCCCAGTCAACATACTGTGCGAATAAAGCTTTATCGTAATCATAAGTTCCCATATTTGTTATTTCGTAATACCAAAATATTACATCAGCAGCCAAAATATGCGACCATTGGAAGCC
Organism: Bacteroidota bacterium; assembly: GCA_018829545.1. Lineage (GTDB taxonomy): Bacteria > Bacteroidota > Ignavibacteria > Ignavibacteriales > Melioribacteraceae > JAHJTX01. Next base: position 5,714 of record JAHJTX010000035.1, read on the forward strand.
CCTCGTTTTAACCTGCATACCAAGTCCGCCGCGGGTTAAATCATCTTCATCAGGATAAAAATTATTCTTTTTTATGTATTCTCTATCCATATCGTCATCGAAAACAAAATATGTTTCGAGGTCGGCATTTTTTACTCCTTTGCCAAAAAAACCATTCCAGTATCCATCCCAATCATTTGTTCTATCCGGCCAGTGGTTTGGCCAAGTGCTTTGTCCGGTAAACTCATCATCGCTTCTTGCCGGACTTGAGTTATAAGGATTTGCATAATTGGGAAGAGCCCACCACCCATAAGTAATTCCGTTTGAAGGATCATATCTCGTAAATTCGTAGTAATTTGTTTCGAGCGGATGAATCTTTTTGCCTTGTGGATCAAATGCTTCTGCTTGAACAATAATTGCAACACCGTCTAAGTAAATGTGATCTGTTCCTTTAGGCCAAACACCGCTGCGATTTTTTTCATTTAGGTAATCTCCAACTTCACCAAAATTATAATACACTGTTCCCACCAAATTGCCATCCATGAATCCCTTTTTGGTGTTATTATTATTACCCTTATTCTTGTCAACTATATATTGAGAATAAGTTGACGCGGCGCTAAGGGTCATTAAAAGTAATGTTATGAATAATTTTTTTTTCATATCGAGATTACAATTAATTTATTGTTTAAAATTTACTTCAATAAAATCTCCATCCGGAAATTCATGAATGAAGGAAAACTTGATTTTAAAATATCCGTTCTCCTGCGTCATTTCAAAGTCATCAATAGAACTTGAATTGTTTTTGATGGTTTTCACCTCGAACGGAGAAATAATTGTTGAAGTATTTTCGTGATTTTCGAACGCGCTAATTTCAGCTTTCAGCAAACCATTACTGTAATCTATTGACTTTAATATTCCTTCAGTTGAAACCAGCGTTGGAACCGCAGGTTTTCCGGTTTCAATCTTTACATCCTTTAGCTCGTTAATATTTGCCGGAATTACCAGAGAAGGAATTTCATCATCATTGTACTTTACAGATAAAATGCTTTTCTCCGACTTGGATACTTCAACGTGAATATTTTTATTTAATAAAGCCAGAGTAAATTCGGACGAGTTAATTCCTTCATGCAAATATGGTGTGAATGCAATATTCCACGGGTTCTCATCAATAAGTAATAGATGATAAAGACAATATAAGTACCATCCGCCCGCCCACATGAATTGCGGTTTATCAACAGAACCGTAAGCTGATAAATCAGCCTTGTTACCGTTACGAACTTCGTACATCGCAGGCTGCCCGTTGGGTCCATTCATAATCCCGTCAATGGTCATCAAGTTTTTAATGAATTTGTACGCCTCAGCACGCTGATTGTTTTTAATCAAAGCTAAAGCGTACCATGCGTTCCCCTGCGGCCAGACTCCGCCATTAAAATAGTATCCTATTGCGCCCGCTTCATTTCCAGCAAAACTTAAGTAACTGCCGTAATTTTCAAAGTCCATTGGGAATGCATTGTGCACGCCGATATTTTCATCGACAAGAAATTGTTTAGCCGTATTTAAAAGTTTAGCCGATCGCTGTTCATCCAGGATTCCATAATAAACGGGGAGTAAAGATCCGATGTAATAATGTTCGTCCGGCTTTCCGGCTTCGTAATAATTGATTAGGAAATTTTGATCTTCACTCCATAAATTTTCCACAAGACTTTGCTGCATCTTTTTCCACATATTTTCATATGCAGTGAGCTTATCCAAATTTTTGTTCAATGCGGTCGAGATAAAAATATAATCCTGAAGCGTGCGGATTGCGAGAGAAGTCATATAAGTTTTCGCGCCATATCTTTTCCCAATATCCCACCAGTCCGGTCTGTAACTCCACATTAAATAATCTTTTTCAAGAGTCCGCAACGAAGATTCAATACTTTTTGTTAGATACGGGTAAAGTTTATTAGCAAAATCCAAATCACTTGAATGACGCAAATAACTTGCCGTAACAATATTTATCCAAAAATTATTCCAATTATCGTGATCTGCAAATTCCGTTTGATATTTTCCATCTTTGAAATAATACGCGTGAGGAATTATCTTTTCACTGTTCGAGCGTTTCATTATAAATTCAAGATCTCTCTTCACTCTTGGAAGATCGTAATTTACCGCTGCCAGATCGGTTACCAATACATCGTGAGTGAAGTAAAAATTATACTCTGCGGGACATGGCATTGGAATAATATCACCGTCAATATAATGCTGTGTTGTTTCAAGGATTGCTTTAGACCAAAGCACTGATTGATCAAGTGCTTTATCATTTGTTTTCAGAATTGCTTCGCCGGAAATCTTATTCAATATCGAGCTTTCAAGATCAGCGATTTCTTTTTTATAGCTTTGCGAGAGATAATTTACGTCTTCCAATAATTCTGCTTCGGTAGTTGATCCAATTACTTGCACAATTTGTAACGATTCATTAGGTTTAAGAACTTTTTTGTATAAGAATTTAAAGGCTGGTTTTTCACCGCTATCTTGCGCAACTAATATTTCTGACAAATTACCTTCGGAATTGTACCACTCGTCGGTTGATTTATGGGGAGTAATATCAGCGCTGCTTTTAGTGTTCCAACTGATTGGTTTTTCGCCCACGTTCAGCATAAACAACCTTGCGTTGTCTGTTTCCGGATTATCATAACGAAAAATAAGCGCATCATCTTGAGGGCGAAACTGAGATACCGCTTCCGGAATTAGTTTATAAGTGTGACAGGTTTTTATACTTGCTTCTATTGAAGTGTAAAATTCAAATTCCTCGTTATTCTTCGATTCATTTGTAATAGTAATTTCGATAATCATTGCAGGCTTTGTCTTCGCAAAATTGTATGCAACCTTTATCGTTTTTGCCGAATCGCTCTTAGTAAAAACCACCGAATAGGGTGTATGGGAAATGTGATTACCTGTGGGGTTTAGCCACTCTTTTTTAGAGTCGCCTATTTTTAATCCCGCTGCCATAATGAAAGAAGTGTCGCGCTTCCAAAAGTCAGTGTTCATATCAATGCTGTTAGCAACGGGATAGTAGAAGCTAATTCTCTGCGGGAGAAAAGAAGAATTGTGAAATTCAGCGCCAACAAATGCGCTGCCAACTTCAATAGACGCTTTGCCCGCAAAATCAATTTTGAGTTGATCGGCAATGCTGTCTTTTCCTTTTTGTTGCGAGCATGCTGTTACTATAAGGAGCAGGCAAAGACTCGTAACAATTATTCGTCTGCATTTTTGTAATAATATCATATTAAATCCTCTATCAATTCTTGGATAAATTGAATCTATTCTTATGAACTAAAGTTAAGCGGCAGCAGAGGTCAAGCTCACCCGAGGCGATAATAAAATCTTCCCCGCTTTTTTCAACACCTGTTGTAAAAACTACATCCGAGAGATATTTCAAACTTTCATACTGATCAGTTAAGGAAGGATTATCATTCAACAGCGGATCATTAAAATCGCAGTGTAATAGTTTTGAGGGATCGTCTTTATCGAACAGCGCCCAATAAGTAATGTACTGTCCTACCGCACCGCTTTCTTTTACGCCGTGGAAAATAATCAGCCAGCCGCTGTTCGTAAGAATTGGGGCAGCGCCTGCGCCGAATTTTACAAATTCATGACTAACGGAAGAAAAACAGAGAAAAGGTTTTTCATATGGTTTCCAGTGCAGCAAGTCCAGAGATTCAGACAAATTAATTTTTGCTCCTTGAAAACCTTTACATTTCGCAGGCGGCATAAAATAGTGATCTCCCCATGGTCTTGATAGAGCACAGTATTTTCCTTTTATTTTTTGAGGAAATAGAACCATGTCTTTATTCTGATGATCGAGTATCATCCCTTCTAACTTGTAGTTTAATCCATCTTCAGATGAATAAAGAGTTGTATTCTGTCTGTCCGAACTAACTCCGCAAGTTGTCATATAATATTTATTTTCAATCCTCGTTATCCGCGCATCTTCTATACCAAATTCATGGTAATGCTTTTCGGACTCAATTACTTTATCATAATGAATATGAATAATTTCCTTTCCGTCACTGGACAATTCAACAGGCAGCAGCCACGAAAACGAGGTGAGTATATATACAGTATTCGATTTATACTTCAGTACTCTAAATTTTCTCGGGTCAGATAAATCAACTTCTTCAACGGGGATGGAATCAATGATATACTTTTCTCCCGCGCACCATCGGATATAATTGATTTTATTATTCTCTTTTGGATTTTTTAGCGCTTCCGCAACGCGAACCATCATCAGCAAATTACCATTTGGCAGTGTAGTAAATCCCGGATTGAACGCGCCAAGAACAAAAGTATCCGCAGAAATTGATTTTTGAATTGGCGAGAAATTCAGATCTACATCTTTCGGAGAGAAGACAATCCAATCTCTTTGAGATTCAGTTTCCATTTCAACTCCGTGTAAATTTTTATTCAATTAATTAAAAGTCACCAAATAATATTTTGCGAGTTAAGGCATTCCCTCAACAGTTCACTTGAAATTTTATTTTCCTCAATAGCGCTCAAAGAAAGCAAAGCTTCAATTGTAGATTCGGCGCCGGAATTTTTATTCACTTCATCTTGATTTATAATTCCATCAAATCCAATTCCGCTCTGTGGGAAATACATCTGTGCATTTGCCGGATTTTGCTTAAAAAACCATTCGGCAATTTTAGCTGCTTTGACGGCATACTTTTCATCGTTCGTGATTTTGTAGGCTTGAAGGGAGGCATAAACCATGGGTCTGATCCCGTAAGCAATCTGAGGAAATTTTTTTAATTCGTTATCATCATTCTGATTAAGATGAAATTCATTAAAATATTTTTCTTCTATTAAATAGGAATAGAAATGATCAATTTCGTTTATAGCAGAGTCAATCCATTCATTTTTATCAAACTTTTCTCCGGCAAGTAACAGCGCATATGCTTGCGAATTTCCCCAGGCATGCCATACATTCTCCCAGCTCATTAATGCGTAGTGGGGGAATTCGTTTTCTTTCCCTTCTTGCATCAGTGAAATACCTTCACATAAATTTGTTACTATTTCTTCAATCTTTGGATCATCATTGAATTTGGAATATTTAGTCAGACAAATTACCATTAGAGCAGCCTGATCGCTTGCCGTGCCAAAAGGAAGCCAATCCGGGCGTGAAAATCCGTTGATCATTTGAACAGTTTTTTTTAAGCTAAAATCGCGTTTAATATTTGCAACAATTACGGCAATACTTTCTTCAATATCTTCGAGAGTCCCGCTATTACTACCTTCAATAGTCTCGCGGAATTCTACCAATGCCCATAATGCCCGCCACGACCACCAATTTGCGATTGGTTCACTCGTCTTAAATTCTTTATTTATCGAGCCGTCTTCCCACACAAAATTATAGAAGTATCCATTTTCTGCCTGCATTTTACTTATGAATGCAATTAGTTTTTCAGCTTTCGCCAGATATTCTTTTGCGTTAGTTTTTTTATATTCATTCACATACAAAATTGCAGCTCTTGCGGCATCATCAACGCAGGCAATGCCTTCGTCGTCATCGCCAACCCAATTGTAATCAGGGTACTCACAATAGATGTGAATTATCCCAACCGTATCTCCCTGCATTAATATTTCTTCATATAAATGATCGAGGTGGGAGAGGTTAACCAAAGGTTTAGATTTTTCAGATTTCTCCGATGTTGAGCAACTAAGCGGCAACGCTATCGAAAGAAGAATTAATATTGATTTCAGAACTTTCATTTATACGCACAAACTTAATAGATAATCAATTGTTGTTGTTGCAAGGCAAATGTTTGTATCTGCGCCGGAAAAATAAATTTTAACTTCTCCGTTTTCTTCAATAATCCATCCATTTGAAAAAACAACATTTCCTACGTCACCAACTCGTTCATATTCATGCTCCGGACTTAAAATCGGCTCTTTTGATTTTCCAAGAACCTGCGATGGATTGTTTAAATCAAGAAGCATAACTCCAATCTTATATAAATATGATATACCGAATCCGCGAACACCGTGATAAAGCATCAACCAACCTTTGTCGGTTTTGATTGGCGGAGTGGAAATTCCAATTTTGTTTGCTTCCCAAGTACCAGCTTCCGGCTCCATCAAAAATTCATAATTTCCCCAGTGAATAAGGTCAGGACTTTTTGATATCCACATATCGTGTCTGCCGCCTGCTTCGGGACGGTCAATTTTAAAATATTTTCCATCTATCCTTTCAGGAAACAAAGCGCAATCCTTGTTAGAAGGTTCTGAAATTGGCCCATGAATTTTTATTTCCTCAAAGTCCTTTGTTTCAGCGAGCATCACAAGAGGATTATTTTTTGAGTAGCCTGTGTAAGCAAGAAAATATTTGTCTTCAAACGGAGTAATTCGAACATCTTCAATTCCCCAATTACAATATTTTTTATATTCATTATGATCATCGGGCGCGAGAAAAGGTTTAGTGTCCAGTTCAAACTTAACTCCGTCCGTGCTTACAGCTTTTAGAAGTGAAGATTTTCCCGTTGGCATCTCGACTCTGCACAATAACAGATATTTGCCGTTAAATTTTACCGCACCCGCATTGAATATGCTGTTCACAGAAAACGATACATCTGTTCTGGTGATGATTGGATTATTTTCGAACTTTTTTATTCCCATAGTTTTACCCGTAATAATATTTTCCTTTATAATGAGTTATTTACTGCATTTCATTTAATAGTTCTTTAACATTTTTTTCAGCAAATCCGCAATATGAATCCGACATCGCATAGGGAATAATAACCTTATTATTATGAAGCACAGAGCCGCACGAATACACAACGTTTGGAACGTACCCTTCCCTTTCGGATTCATTCGGTGAAATTAACGGCTGTTTTAATTTCCCGATAACTTTGGATGGATTTTTTTTATCAAGAAGAATTGCGCTTATGACATATTTTCTTATCGGTCCAACTCCGTGAATTATTAATAACCAGCCTTCATCTGTTTCAAGCGGGGAGCCGCAATTGCCAAGTTGTACAAATGACCAACTATTTTCCGGCACCATTATTTTCCGCGTGTGGCTCCAGTGATTAATATCGCTGCTATTCATTAGATATAGATTTTCTCCGTCCTGCCGCGATGTGATGTAATATTGTCCATTAATCTTTCTCGGAAATAGCGCCATACCTTTATCATTAATTCCGCTGCCGAACAAAGTACAAATTGAGAAATGCTGGAAATCAATTGTCTTTATCAATTGCGTGCGCACTATCTTTCCGCTATATGCAGAGTATGTGCCGTAATAAACCGCGCTTCCGTCATCGTTAATAAATCTTACAAATCTTACATCCTCCATTCCCTTACTCTCGCTTGGCGAATGTGGGAAAAGAACTCTTTCATCAAGAGGAATATCCTTCGCGAATTTAACGGCATAATTTGATTTTGAATAGTCCTCGTACGTTATTGGATTACTATTCCTGTTTTTACCTTCGCTTTCCAGCTTTGAATAAAATTTATAACGCTTGGTTTGTTCGGGTTTTGTAAAAACATTTTTTTCAATCTCGGGCAAAGAGCAATATCTGGTTTCTTTATTGAATGATAATTTTGATTTACTATTAATGATTCCTTCTTTAAACCGAATTGACGAAATATGTCCTTCCCCAGTGGCTCGCAGACTCATAACAAATCTCAGTTCATCGCTCCTTAATCTGCTTTGATTAGGATGCGCCACAATCGAAGGATTAAAAAGAGCGGCTGCTTCAATGGAATATTCCATCGAGAAATATGAGCCAATCAGATACTTCTGAGTTTTTGTGAGTTTTTTATCTATTGCAAATTTTTCTACATTTTTATAATTACGCAGCAGTTTCTTTTCAAAATCTTTATGACGGCTTTCGAACGAATTAATTACTTCATCCAGTTGCGCTTTGGCTTCTTTTTGATTGAGTAATAATATTTTACTAATAACATTTTTCGTTCTCTGATTACTCACACCGAGCGGACGGAGAATTACTCTCTCCGGATCAGCTTTAAATTTTTTATTTAGTCTTGTAACATTCATTATGCTGAAAATCTTCCTTATTCTTTAATGCCGGATGAAGCCATACTCTGGATGAAATATTTTTGGAAAAATAAATACGCTAAAATAATCGGTAGAGCCAGCAGCACTGCCGAAGCCAGCTTAACTCCTAATTGCGATTCCGCTCTTCCGCCAACAACAAATAACGTTACTAATTGAGGCATCGTCATCAAACTTTCATCGCGGATAACAATTAGCGGCCAGAGCACTTCATTCCAGGACGCCATAAAAGTTATTATACCAATCATAACTAAAGCCGGAATTGCGTTAGGCCATAATATCCTGAATAGAATCCTAAGTTCGCCGCATCCGTCAATTCTAGCCGCATCAATTAAATCTTGAGGAATACTTTTAAAATATTGCCTGAACATTATTATACTAAGAGAGTTCATTAAGTAAGGAATAATGAGCGCATAAAAAGTATCGACCCATCCTAATTCGACAATTATTATATACTGCGGTATCAGCGTAATTTGGAAAGGTAAAGTCATTGTAAAAATTATTAAATAAAATATTGCATTCCGCCCTTTGAATTCCATTCGTGAAAGCGCATAACCAACCATTGATCCAAAAATTAAAACGCCCGCAGTAACGCACGATGAAACAATAAGACTGTTTAGAAATGCTTTGCCAATAGGGATTTTGTTAAACATTTGCTCGTAGCTGTCTAACTGAAATTTAGTGGGCAATAATGTTAAACCCCCTATTTCATTTTCCGGCGCAAATGACGCGCTAAGCATCCAAATGAACGGATAAATAAATGCCAAAGCACCAATCAAAAGAAGTATGTAGAATAAAATCTTTCTCAATTTATTTATCCCTTTCTACAAATCTTTTTTGAAGAATCACGACCATTAGAATTAACGCAGCAAAAAAGAATCCAAGCGTGGCGGAATATCCCATGTGATAGTAAAAGAATCCCTGTTTATAAATATAAAGCACAGCGGAAAGCGTGCTGTTCAGCGGACCGCCGCCGGTCATAATATAGGGTTCTATGAATAGCGAAAAACCTCCAATCGTAGATAACACTACCACCATAAATATTGTTGGGTTTATCATCGGCAATGTTATTTTGAAAAATTTTTGAACGTGAGTTGCCCCTTCCAAATCCGCAGCTTCATAATAATGCGCAGGCACCGTTTGCAACCCGACTAAAAACAAGACTATATATAATCCAACATTTTTCCACGTTGCCATAACTGCAATTGAAGTCATTGCAATATCGGGATCGTTTAACCATCCGATTTTATTGATACCGATACTTATCAACGCACGGTTTAACAATCCGGTATCGAAACCAAAAAGCTGCTGCCACAAAATTGTAACAACAACTCCCGAAACAATTACGGGAAGAAAAAACGCCGCGCGGAAGAAACCTCTGAATTTAATTTTCTGATTCAATACTTCTGCAAGAAACAATGCAACTATTATTTGAAGAGGTATGTGCACAACAAGAAATATTAATGTGTTGCCAATTGCTTTGAAAAAGGTTGCGTCTTGAAACAATCTGGAAATATTACTAAATCCAACATATTCCATCGGCGAAATAATATTCCATTTGTGAAATATTAATACGATTGAGAATACCACAGGGAATGCCACAAATATTACGAAGTGCAATAAATATGGGGATACGAGAAGATATGGCATTATTTTTTTTTTGTTGATCATGCTAGCCTATTTCAAAAAAAGTAGATTAACCGCTTCTTCAGCCGCTCTTATTGCTTCTTCAGGAGACTTAGTTCCGTAAATAACACACGCTTCGTATTCCTGCGAAATTATATCAAATGCCTCTTTTAACACCGGAGTTGTATCGGTACCGCGGACATAATTAGCCTGCTTCGCAAATATTCTCATCTTAGGATTTGCTTCAAAGAAAGAATCGAATACTGGATTTGAATCTAAACTCTTACGCCTTGGTAATTGCGAAGTAATCTCTAAAAATTTCAAATCATTTTCTTCAGAGATTACAAACAATAAAAATTTTAAAGCCGCTTTAGGATCCGGACAAGTTTTGAATATTACAATGTTCTTTGGATCGCAATATGTATACGCCGGTCCTTTGTGATCGTCCGGAACGGGCATCGCGGAAAAGTCGTACTCAAATCCATCCTTTTTATATTTCTCAGCGTGAGTAATTTCCCATGGACCTGTAAATCGAGTTGCTATTACTTCGTCAAGAAAAGGGTCTTGTCTCGCAGAAAGTCTTTCTATAGAAAAATAGCTTTTCTTGTAAAGCTCTCTTAAAAACTTAAAAACATTTACTGCGTGCTCATTATTGAACACGGCTTTGTTGTCTTCAATTAACGGCGCTCCGCCGGATGCCGCAAGATAAAGAGGGTAAAAATCAAAAAATCTCTGCCACCATGTTACAAGAACTTCAGAATATCCAAACCAGCGGTCAACATAACCATCACCGTCGGTATCATCTTGAAATCTTTTTGACGCTTCAAAAAATTCGCCATAAGTTCTTGGTGACTTTCCCATGCCCAATTCATCAACAATATTTTTGTTATAAATCAGCATAATAGGATTTATCTTCCAGGGGATTTGATAAATGTGACCATCTTCTGATGTAACTTCTGCGATTACAGCTGAGTCGCATCTTTCATACAGGAATTCACTAAATCCCTCCAGAGTATCAAGAGCTACTAAAACACCGGCTTGAGCATAAACCTCAACATCTCCCTGCCACATATTCGAATAAATATCCGGAGTTGTTTTACCGACTACAGCGGCAAGAATAACTTCCTCGCTGGATTGTCCTTCGGGCACAGCTTGAAATTTTACGATGTTATCCGGGTAAAGCTTATTCCATTTTTCAGTAATATATTTTGCGAATAGAACTTCTTCTGTGTTGTTTGAAGACCAATAAAAAAGATTATTATTATCCCTATCCCTCGAATTATTACACGATATTGTGAGCAATAAAACCAAAATTGCACATAAAGAAATAATTTGTTTTATTAAGTTCTTCATCGCCGCATTACTCCCACAAATTCCAGAATGTATCAATAACCGGATACGGTGTGCGGGGGATTAACCCTCCTTTTTTTACGGTGTACAAATCAATCGCTCTTGGATCATTCTCTGCGCTTACGGATATATCTTCTAAAACTGAATCATTTATTTTTACTGCATACTTTTTTTTATAATCATTTAATTGACGAAATACTTTCTTCGTCATTTCATAATTCAAGTACTCTTCTTCCGTCATGTCTTTATTATCATCAGAAAAATTTTGTTCTTCTCTGCTTAGTTGAATTGACCTGGATAAGTAGTTGATTAATGTACTGTGAACAATTTTATCTTTCCACCATCTTGCTTGATTCTTCACCGATTCTCTTTTATCAATTCCCCTTGCAATCGCTTCCGCTGTTAATAATTCATCCCGCAGCATTCTCCAAATCAATTTTTCCAAAGAGGCAGAAAATGAACGCAGGTCAGTTTTATTAAATTTTATGTACTGCGACCGGCTTCTGAACCAGACAAGGAATTCAGAAATACTTTTCTGTCCATCAGTAAATTGAATAAGCGGAATTTGTGGAAAGGATTTTTCATCAACTTCACCAAACTCCGGCATTACTTTATCAAGCTCTTTTTGTAATTGCCATTCGTCGAATTTCTCTTTAGGCAAAACAAACTGCCCCAAATATGACCGCACAACAATAAACGCATTTCGTTTAATTATTGGACTTACGTTATTCATCATGCTTTCAACATATTTGTCGGATTCTAAATCCATTTTATTCTTAATTGCAGATTGATTGCTTTCATAAACCAATTTATTGTATTCAGATTCGCTGGTAATTATGTTCTGCGAAACATTGTTGAATTTTACGATATACCAACCATCATCTGTATGAATTGGAAAAGAATAAGCGCCGACTTTTAGCGTATCCAACATACCTGCCAATGCTGCATTTTTTCCCCCAAGAGAGTAACGATTGGTTTTCATACTACGCATATCTAAGAAAATTGAATCCGATAGCTGCGACTGCAATAATGAATCGAAAGCCACCCCTTTTTTTAGACTAATCCAATATTCATTAATTTTTTCCGCATCATCGGAATACAACCAGGAAATTTCCAACTGCAAATTTTTCATTGCAACGATTGTGTCAATTTCAGATTGGTCGATTATTATTTTAGATAAAATATCTTCTCTAAATAATTCCTCTGTAATTAAATCGCTGAATATGGCGGTGTACATTTCTTCTGCAGTTTCATTTTTGTCAAGCTCCAGTTCATAGCCTTTAAGAGCCAGCAGCTTTTCGTTGATCATGTACTGCAGATATTTTTGTTTGGAATTAGGAAGGCGTTTTACAAATGCAGGTCCGAATTCATAACTATTTAAAAATTCTTCGACTGTAATGCATACATCTCCAACTTCTGCAACAATATTATTTCGAGATATATTTTCATTCCCTAGAAAAACATTCGAGTCTATTGACTGATAATATCCAAAAATGGAATTGCTCAGAAGCACTGAGATAACAAGAAAATGCCGCAGTAGTAAGAATAGTTTTTTCATGAATTAGGTTCACAGAGTAATCTAATAATTAATTCCAAGTGAGAAAGTATGTGTGTTTTTTAATCTGCTAAAATTTCTATATGAATAATCGAATTTAACCAACGTTTGAGTGAATAGCATATTTGAGTTTACGCCAAATCCTAAGGAAAAACCTCCTTCGGCATCTTTCAAAAATAACGATTGATATCCTGTTCGGAAATATAGAAAGTTCATGAATGCAAATTCACAGCCGGCATTTAAACTTTGATAATCGTTATTTGGATGAAGAGCGTCTACGGCTACAGTAAGTTTATAATCATCCATCTTGATTGCATCGGTTGATACTCCAATCTGGAATACGAGCGGCAAATCCCATTCATCTAATTCAATGTTTGTAGGTATCCTTTCATTAGAGCCTTGCTTAGTCGGGTCGAGTCTGATGAAATACCGCGTATCCCTTCCGGCTAATTTCATAGGCGTTCCAAAATTTGATATGGACGCGCCGATGTTCATTCCGCCAAGCAAGTCAGTTCTAAATAACGTGCCCGCATCTATTGCAAATCCATAAGCATTCATATGCCAAATTGACTGCTGAATATATTTAACAGTAACGCCTATCGAAAATCTATCCGTTAATTTTCTTGCGAATGAAACTCCGAATGCAATATCATTTGCGCTGAAATATTCACCCGTTCCGTCAGGTTTTTCAACCGTAGTAACTTTCATGTCATCCATACTAAGAGATGTAAAGCTGAATCCAAGTACGCCAAATCCTTCTATCGGGAGTACGAGTCCGGCAAAATCGAATTTGGTTTCAGCAATCCAATCTGTATGAATAATCTGAACTCCAAAATTATCGAATTTAGTTATGCCGCTTACGTTCCAGTACAAAGCCGAAATATCATCCGAAACGCTTACAAACGCTCCGCCGAATCCACCAGCTGAAGCGCCAACAGGTATTTGTAAAAAGCTCGCCGCAGTGGTTCCAACTTTAGATACATTCTGCGAATACAATGTGCTGTGAATTAATAACACAATGAAAACACATTTAGTAAACTGGAAGAGATATTTAGTATGCATATTTATCCCCGCAGTACATAATTATACTTCTATGGTTAATTTTATTTTATAATAGCAAATCTTCCTATCTTCTCGCCAATACCCGGCGCATCCACGTGAAAAACATAAATACCAAATGAGATGTCCATTCCATCTTTAGATTTTAAATCCCAAAATTCCTGTCCATCATCAACGCTGCTGTCATGCTGAATAGTATCCAATAATTTTCCATTAATACTATAGATTCTTATTGTGCATTGTTTGGGCAAACGGATAAATGAAATTTTCCTTTCTCCTCTGCCAACGCTTGTAGAAAAAGCTTCCCACGATGCGGCGCCTACATATGGATTGGGCACAACAGAAATTTTATCCAAATCATTTTTCGCCAAAGATTTATCAAATTTAGGAGCTGTGGAAACAAACTCATAATAATCACCATTGCGGAAAGGCTTTTGCGTAACTATCTTAAATACGTCACCAACCTGAGGCGGTTTCTGTTCAGATTCGGCGATTGTTGTATCTTTAATTAAACTCATGGACCAGCTTACTTTCAAGTTACTATTGCTTGTTACCGGTTTACCAAGCGAATCGCCGAAAACCAAAAAGATTGCATCGCCTTCATTGAATAGCAGATCTTTATTTTCATCCCTAAAAATGAATTGAAAATGATCAATCTCTTCCGTTAGATTCCTCACGATTATATTTGATTGAATCGGTTTTCCGAATGTTGTAGCGGGATAAGATAAATCGCCCATATTTGCATCGACTAATTCAATTTCAAAATCTGCCGGATAGTCGATTCTCTTGGTTGAATATGCGCTTGCAAATCTTGAATCGAATCCGACTTCAACAATATAATTGCTGCTTCCCTTTTTCCATCGGCTCATGCTTTCATTCACAGTAACGGAAGAATCGTTGGTAAGACCAATTGTAAATCCATCGTAAACCGATGTCTGTAGAGTATTGCCAATTATTCGAGTATAATTAATCAGAGTATCGTTTTCTGTATGATTAATTAAAGCGTACTTTGGATTTGGATCGTTGTGATATCTTTCCGATTCCATAAATTCCAATCTATAAACGTGAAAGTCCTTTATAGAATCCGGTTCAAGAATATCGATTTTCATTGTTCCTGTACCGTGTCCGGCTTTTGTAACATTAATAATATCGGGAGCAATATATCCTGCAGCCGGCGCGCGAGGCGTTACAACAGCAGTATTAATATCTGTTGTAATATTTCCGTTGATATCCCTTTTCAATATTGTAGTTGTTTCCGAAGGAGGTATTCCTTGAAAAACTCCTTCAACAGAAGTTGAAGTAAATCCCTGATCGTAAGCGGATACAGCGTAATAATATGTCTGCCCATTTTGTACAGTCGAATCGATGAATGAATGCTTTATGCCGGAATCATTACCTAAATAAAATAGTGCTCCATTTACGTCAATTGGGTGTAAGTCTTTAACATTATTAATCAAATCAAACTGAGCAATTGGAGCCCGGAACGTGGGTTTTCCGTATGCGTCAGTAATTATTTTATTCTCTAAAAAATTCGGTTCGGTTGATCTATAAACCCTGTAACCTTCAAAATTGTATTTCTGATAAAAAGCGTCGTACGTGAACTCGGCGCGATCATCCCAATAAAGCGTAACTCTCTTATCGCCCGGGATGGCTTTCAATATTGGTTTTTCAGGCGGTTTAGCAAATCTATAATTGGCGTTATAAATTTGCTGAACTGTCTTTTTTCTTCTAAAAAGGTCGTTCTCATTTATTCCAAAAACCATGGACATTGAAAACCGCTCCGTTTCTCCCGCTTCTTCAATAGATCCGGTTTCGAGTGAATAGGAGTCTCTCCCCTTCATGCCGAAAAGATAACTTGAAAAGTAGTTAGCCAGGTTAACGCCAACAAGCGTCTGCCCGTGCGGAGCAGGCAAACCCGAAAGCACTTTCCAGTTTTCTTCATCCCTATTCAATTCGTATGTATGAACAGAAAATATTTTGAAACCAGTTAACCCCAATTGATCGGACTCATCTTTATCCAAAATTCCAAAATTTGGTTCCCCCTGATCGGGCTTGCCATTTCCTTCCGTTCCATCAGTATCGGGTCCGGTGTAACCTTCATCAAAAGGACCAATTCCATCGGTCCCAACATCGTCATTTAATAAATCCCCGGAATCATATTTCTCATTTCCATTTACGTCAAAATAGTTTTTCCAATTTGCGTTTTCGTCAGAATCCCAATGAGGGCGCCATGAGTATCCGTAAAACTTTTTGAAGTCAGCTGTATCTGCAAACGGATTAGCAATAAATGGATCGAGATTAATACTCTCGATGAAATATGCTGCATCGTTATCCCGCTTCTCATCAGTTAGACCGTCAGAATCATTATCTCTTAAATCATCCGAAATTCCCGGGCTTTCAAGAAACGCATAACCCGTCATTCCTACAGGACTCCAATTCCCGGGATTTCCAACACTAACGGTTGACCATGCGTATGACATATCTAAAAGAGCATTATAATCCCCGGCATTATTAGAGGAATTATCGTGTCCGCCAATACCCCAATCCACATACTGAGCAAAGAGAGTTTTATCATAATCATATGTGCCCATATTGGAAATTTCGTAATACCAAAAGATTACATCTTCTGCCAGAACTTGAGACCATTGAAATCCTCTTGTTCTAACCTGCATTCCCAATCCTCCTCTGGAGGGATCGTCCTTATCCGGCGTAAAATTATTTTTTAAAATATATTCACGGTCTTCATTATCATCGAAGACAAAAAATGTCTCTACGTCTGCATTTTGTACGCCCTTTCCAAAAAATCCATTCCAGTAACCATTCCAATCAGAATTTCTATCGGGCCATGTATAAGGCCAGGTTTCTTCCCTATCGCTTCTTGCCGGGCTGGATTGGTACCGCGCGCAATAGCCAGGCAAAGCCCACCATCCATAGGTTACGCCTGTTGCGCGGTCGTATCTTGTAAACTCGTAATAGTTTGTTTCCAGCGGATGAATTTTATTTCCTAAATAATCAATCGCTTCTGCCTGCACGATTATGGCAACTCCGTCAACATAAGTGTGGTTTGTGCCTTTGGGCCAAACTCCGCTTCTATCAGGCTCATTCTCCCAATCGGCTATTTCACCAAAATTGTAATAAACCGTAGCAACAAGGTTGCCATCCATAAATCCTTTTTTTGTCTCGTTATGATCTCCTTTGTTTTTATCGACCAATATCTGCGCATCCAAAGAAGAAGGCATAATCACAAGGCAAGAAATAAAACCAAGCATCAGAAAACTTAAATATTTTTTTGCAAGTAACACCTTAAGTCTCCAAAGTTTTCATATATCTATAAAGAAAAAGAAAAACCAATGTAAATCTGGCGCGGAGCAGAATAAAAATCGGGGCGCGTATAAAATTCTTTAATTGTATTAACACCCCTTGGGGCTTGCTGGTTTCTTGTTAATTCTAAAGTATAACCAGCCCTGCCAGTATCTCCGAACACATCCTGTTCATTTTGCGTGTCTAATAAATTGTAAATTTTAGCAAACAGAGAAAGCCTTGTTCCAAATAGCATAACATACTTTGTGAAATATATGTCAATATTGAAAACAGCGGGTTTGTTGTCGCTGTTTTCTAAACCGGTTCTCTGATTTTGCAATGATGGCGTATAAGGGAATCCTGAACCCACTCTCCCGATTCCGCTTAAAATATAGTCCTCCGGATCACCAAGAGTTAGCGTCATATTTAACGAGTGTCTTCTATCCCAATCTAATGGAACTAATTGTTTGTTTGATTCAATAGGAGGATTTGCCTGCGCTTTATTAAACGCATCATTTGGATCGGAAGCATTTCCTTTTGCTATTTGGAAAGTATAATCAAGCGTTGCTCCTAAGCCATTCCGGAAGGGTTTCTCGAAAGTAAGTGTAATCCCTTTAACCGCTCCGTAATCTCTATTAATTAACTTGCTGAATTTTTTGAATTCATTTTTAATGAATATTTCCGTACTCAGAAGGTTTCTAATATCCTTATAATAGGCTGTAGCAGTTATTCCAAAGTCATCAGTTATAGCCTGCTGAAGACCAATTTCATACATAATTGTTTGCTGCGGTTTTAGATCTGCATTCCCGATTGTTTTGCCGATTGTACCTGGGAAATCTCCTGTTAAAGGAATTCTAAAATTCGGGTTTTGGTATAAGTACTCGAACGGCGGCACTTGAAAGAAATGACCATACGAAATATGAATCGCTCCTTTATCCGTAATTGGGTAAGATATTCCGATTCGGGGGCTGAACTGATATTTGGATTGAGCCGTATTCATCATCGAATCCGGAAACGGCGGCTGCAAATTATCCAGCAAATTTACTTTGTTTGGATCTTCTAAATATTCTCCATCTGGTTGAAAATAATCGAATCTTACACCAACATTTACAACCAAATAATCCAGTTCAATTTTGTCTTGTAAATAGATAGCAAACTGATACGGATTTGTGCTATAAATATTGTAATTGAAAGCTCCCGGAATTGGCAGTGCAGGTTTATAATCAGTTGATGCATCCACTACAATTTGAAAATCTTCGTAGTCAAGGTTGTGATACTGAAACTCATAACCGGTTTTAATTTGATGTATTTGATTTATCTGCCATGTTAAATCTGTTTTAGCCGTGTATGTAGTTGTGCTATGATTAAAATTCCAATTTTCTGTTCCACCGCTAAGGAAAGCGCTACCGCTAACGTCCTTTTTTCTATCGGGATTTACATAATTTGTATCGAGCGGCTCTTCGAATACATATTGGTTATTGTTGGTTCTAAAAGCTGATAGAGCAAAATCAATGAAGGCAGAATTACTAATTACATGAGTATAACTGAGAATTCCCAGATAGCTGTTTTGTAATCGTTGATAATCGCCATCGGGATTTAATTTATACGCATGATTATAATCTCTGCTCTTTTGATCTTGATACATTCCGCTTAAAACAATTCCTTTTCCTCCTCCAACGTTCAGGGACAACTTACCCTGCAAAGTATATCTATGGTTATTGTTCATTGGAACATACCTGCCGTTACCTGTTGAGCCGATATACCAATCTGCGGGATCGTTTGCAGAAAAGTCGGAAGAATCCGAGGGCTTAAAAATTCTTTTACCGTAAAGATAACCGTCGCTGTAAACATATCTTCCGGATAAAAAGAACTTTAACAGTTTTTCGAACCCCGGTACGGGTCCGCTTACATTTCCCTGCATATTGTAAATGCCCATCGGCGAAATGTGATTAATATTCTCAAACAATTTTGAGTTAGAACTCACGTAATCACCACCGTAAAAGGAAAAGTCGCCCGTTAATTTGTCATCAGCAATTTTGGTCACTTGATTAACAACTCCGGACAAAGCCTCACCGTATTCCGCGTTGAACGTTCCGGTTAATACTTGAACTTCTTCCAGGCTGTTAATTTCAACCTGCAAAGAGAATCCTCCGGAATATGCATCATTAACCGATACGCCATCTACCAAGTATTTAACTTCGTTGGATCGTCCGCCTCTAAAATGTCCGTCAACAACGCCGGCTTGCAAATTAATTACCGACTGAATATCTTCGAGAGGCATCATAGAAATATCATCTCCGCTTACTTTGGCTTCTGTAGAGGTTAAATCACGCCTAACAATTGGTGTTGATGCAGTCACAACTACATCTTGTAAATTCAATGCTTCTTCAGTAAGCTGAAAATCCAGATTAGTTGTTTGATCCACTGAAACTCTTACGTTATTAATAGACACTGATGCATAGCTTAGCATTGAAACTTTAACGCTATAATTACCAGGAGGGAGATTTAAGATGAAGTAGTTCCCATCAATATCGGTTGCAGCTCCTTTGTTTGTGCCTACAATAAGAATATTAGCGCCAACAAGCGGTTCACCGTTAGTTACGTCAAACACTTGTCCAGCGATTTTACCCGTCGTACCGGCATGAACAGATACTATTATGCAAAAGAAAGCAATTATGGAAATACAAATTCTTTTTCTCATTTTTTCTAAAGTGAACATTACATTCACCTGTTAAATTATTATAGTAATGTAAAAGGTAACTTATTCTGAAAATAGAAAAAAACGGGGCACTTTTGTGTACCCCGTTAATCACATTATTTTACTAACAACATCTTCTTGGCTTGTACAAATTCACCTGCTTGAATTCTGTATATATATGTACCGCTGGATACTTTAACGCCGTAATTATTTGCGCCATCCCATGAAATGTTATGGATGCCTGCACTTTGCTCACCTTCAACAAGAGTTTTAACTTCCTTGCCCAGCATGTCATATATTTTTAATGTCACACCAGAATTTGTTGGAAGAGCATAGCTTACGATAGTTGTTGGATTGAATGGGTTTGGATAATTTTGGAACAGACTGAATTCAACAGGTAAAAACTTATCCATGTTGAGATCTGTTACATCATTTGCTTTTTTAATTTCCATTGCATCCATCCAAACTGTACCCTGGAATCTTCCAAGCGGATGAAGCCGCATTGATAGTGATTTTGCATCTGCAGGAACAACTACATCCACATAGAATTGCGTCCAATCGAATGAAGTAACATTCGGGAATTCTAATGGAATATCACTCGCCCATACGTCATTGAAACCTTCATTACCGCCAAGTGAATTGTGGAATATCGGAGTATATGAAACGCTCCATTGATCTCCCACGACATAGAATGAATCCGGAGATAAATTAGCTGCTTTGATCCAAGCGCTTATTCGCAATACATCGCCTTCTTGAACTCCGCTTAATTCGGTAATATCATTCGCTCCGCTGATTGGTTTAGCAGTTTTACCTTGACCGCTTCTAAGTGGATACATTCTTGTTCCAATGAACCCATCATGCGTTCCTTTTGGAATATCGAACTTCAGCGAATACTTTCCGTGATAGGATTCTTCGTCTGTTACTCTTGTGTTTTCATATCCGTCGGAAATATTGCCGTCTGTTCTCGGAAGCCAATATATCCAGCCAGTTGGAACTCCAACAGTCTCATTCCAGATTCCGCCCGCCCAATCTGTTCTTCCATTAAGCATAAATTCATCTGCCCATACTGTTCCGGTTGCATCCTTTCCGCCTACAAATTTAATCGTAGTCGTATAAGAATCTTTATCCAATACTAATGAGCCTACTTCATTGCTTACTTCGAACCAATCTTTTGTCGCTGCGCTTTGATCTATCGGCATTTGTAATTCTCCGATTAACGTCCCGCCTTCATCAATAAATGTAAACGCGATATACCATTTTGCGTCTTCGGTTGCCGGGTTTACGTTTACTCCGTCGGTTTTAATCATTGCTCCGACTTTAATATCTACGTCTTTATAGTGAACCGGGCTCCAGATATCGCACATGTTTTCCGATTCCCAATATGCCGCTTCGGCTGTGGCGCTTTTGTTAATCTTTAGCGATCTGCCAAGTGTAATGAATTCATCGCTAGCCCATTGCAATTCTGAGCCGCCTGGTTCTGAACTCTTGAACCAATACGATGGATCTGTTTGTTCGAAACTTCCTATTTCGTTCATACCGCTTTGCCCAAGCAAAGGAATTTGGATTAATACCAACATGGTGGATATGAGTACCATCCACCGGTTAAAAAATTTGGCTGTTCTGTTCATGCTGCCTCCTGGTTGTTAAATGTTATTTGGGATTTTGTTATGTGGAATTTATCTTGATGGAAAATTGAGTTAATTTCTTCGAGTTGAATTTTATTGGTTAACAGGCTTAATACGTCTATCTTTTTGTGAACAAGAAAATCAACCGCTGCTGAAAAAGTAAATGGATTTAAAAAGGAATGAAGAATAGAAATTTCATTATAAAATAGTTTTTGCAAATTGATTTTTAGCTCATCCTTCTTTCCGCTTAATCCCAGAATCATCAGCTTTCCACCCTTTCTTATGTATTTGAAAGACATGCTCACTGTTTCTTCTTTTCCGACGCATTCAAAAACCGTATCGGCACCATCCGGCAATAGATCACGAAATAATTCATCGAGCTTTTTGTCTTGCGGATCAATGGAAAAATCTGCCCCAATCTGCAAACCAAAGTTGCGTTTTGCTTCGATTGGTTCAACTAAAATAATTTTGGATGCTCCCCGGAGTTTAACCAGTTGCGTCATCAACAGACCAATGGTGCCCCCGCCGATGATTACAACAGATTCTCCGGCGCTTAATCTCGATTTATTTATTGCGTGAATACAGCATGAAAGGGGTTCGGCAAATGTAGCTGCAGAAATGTTAAAATCTGATGGCAGTTTATAAACCTGGGATGAAGGAACAATGGAAAATTCTGAAAATCCTCCATTAAGTGTAACTCCGAGAGCGTTGTGGTTTGTGCAAAAATTTATCTTTCCTTTACGGCAGTATTCACACCTGCCGCAATAAATATTGGGATCAATAACTACTTTATCACCGGCTATATATTCATTTACTTTTGAACCTACATCTGCAATTATTCCCGAATATTCGTGCCCAAGAATTATTGGGAATTTTACTTTTACCTCTCCGTTAAATATTAGATGATCTGTCCGGCAAACTCCGCATGATAATACCTTTACAAGTACTTCATCACTTGCCAATGAGCGGAGTGAATATTCATCCACCTCAAGAGTTTTAATTCCCCGTAATATTGCCGCTTGCATTTCAAGCCGTTAATTAGTTATTGTATTTTTTTTGTTGAATTTCTTACAAGAATTTCTACCGGAACTAAGATTTTTTTTGGTTGTATTTTATTGTTTTTTAACTGACTTACTAATACTCTAAATGCTTCTGCGCCTAATTCAATTTTAGGAACCCGCACAGTAGTTAATGGTGGGTCAAGAAGTAAATCCGCTTCAACGTCGTCAAAGCCAACTAGAGAAACATCTTGAGGAATTTTATAGTTATTATCTTTAAGATAATGCATCACACCGATGGCCATTGCATCATTACACGCGAAAACGCCTGTTATATTTTTATTAGAAGTAAATAGCTCGCGGGCTAAATTGTATCCGTTCTGTCTATCGGGATATCCTGTATTCGTTTTGATTCGATTATTATCTGGAATAATGTTTGCTCTTTCGTGCGCCTTATTGAATCCGTTCAATCTCTCATATATACTCGGATGATTTATATCCCCGCCAATAAATCCAATTTTTTTGTGTCCGTTTTGGATTAGATGTTCGGTTGCAAGAATTCCGCCATGTATGTTATCGATCAAAATATGAGAGTAGTTTTTATTTTCCATTTGATAATCAACGACTACAACCGGCATACTATTATTACCCAGCTTTTCAATTAATTTTGGCGGAACTTTTCCCGCTATAATTATTCCGTCAACACTCTTATCGCGAATAAATCTTGGCAGAGGGTCTGATGCGGTAAAATCGGCTTTAACAGTTGTAAGCAAAATATAATATTCGCCTTCCCGCGCTTCGAATTCGGCGCCGAGAAATATTTTGGTATAAAACGGTTCAGTTCTTAAAAAGTGATCATCGGTTAGAATGAAACCTATATTACCAGTTTTTTTTGATACGAGGTCTCTTGCTGATCGTGAAGGATAGTAGTTTAGCGCTTTGATTGTTTTTAGAACTTTCTTTCTTGTTTCGGAGGAAATTCGGTTGTTATTATTTACTACCAGGGAAACTGTAGCAATAGATACTCCAGCTTTTAGTGCAACATCTTTGATAGTAACATTCATAAATTTCTCGGTTAAACGTTTAACTGAACAAAGATAAGAATATGAAAATGGTTTGTCAAGTTTTTTTTTGTGTTTCTTAAGACATTAAGTTATAATGAGTTATAAGAATTTTTATTCCGTTTATATCCATAATCAGTTTAAACGTTTAAACTAATTGCGCCATATTGCACTATAATTAAAGAATAGTCGAAGAATCAAAAATCTGCTGGAACGGATTAATTTGCAAATAATGCTATGAGTCTACTGCAAAAAGGTTTTTAATTCAATTTTGAGAAAGAATTGAAAACCGTTGAAACGGTTTGCTAATTCTATAAGTTGTTATTAACCCACGACTTAAGTCGTGGGTTAATTTTGACTCAGTTGTGATCCTTTTAACGGTTTATTTGCTTTTTGAAGTAGACTC
>JAHJTX010000351.1 GCA_018829545.1 Bacteroidota bacterium
AAAAATCTGTGACCTTGAAGGTTTGCAGAATTCTATTAAACCTCGAAGGCAGCTTGTTTTTCCTTCGAGGTTACACATAGTGCTCAAATTATCATGCAATCGAAAACCTCCGAGGTTTTTGAAACCTCGAAGGTAAAATAGAATATTACTTGATGAGTGACATTTTTTTAGTTTGCGAGAAATTATCTGCAGTTAAAGTTAAGAAATAAATTCCGCTTGGGAGATTTACAGCGTCAAAGCGAACATCATAACTTCCGGCTTTTTTATTTGTGTTAACAAGAGTTGCAATTTCAACGCCAAGAATATTGTAAACCTTAAGAGATACTTTTGTCTCTCTGCTTAAGGAATAGCTTATTACTGTTGAAGGGTTAAATGGATTTGGATAATTCTGATTCAATACAAACTCGGAAGGGGTTAATCCGCCATTCTCATTTTCAACGTCGGTAACAGCGAATAAATTTTTGTAAAAAGTAAAATTACCGTTATACTCACCGACTATCATATCCGGTTTTCTGTCACCGTCTAAATCAGCAAAGTCTGCATTTGGACTTTGTTTAACGGAAATGCCTGCGAATAGATCATTATTTTTCAACCATTCAGGTTTTTGTTTATTTCCTTTATTCTCGTAAAAATCCAATGATCCGCTTATTCTACCAACAACTAAATCAATATCGCCGTCATTATCAACATCGGCTAATTTAGGACTAGAATAATTCGGGAATGAAATTCCGGCAAACATAGTTGTATTTTCCTCAAAAACGTTGCTGCCTTTGTTTTCGTAAAATCTGTAGCTTGAACCGGTCTCCGAACCGACTAGTAAATCCTGATCGCCGTCATCATCGAGATCCGCAAAAGTTGGAACGCTTGAATAACCCGCACTCACAAATCCGAACAATGTTGCATTCGCAGTGAAGCTCCCTGAATTATTAATGTAACATGATAGTTTTCCGTTTAAGCCTCCTGTCACAATATCATAATCGCCGTCAGAATCGATATCAACAAAAACCGGAGTGCTGTACGAACTTCCCTCTAAATTAGAAAAGGGCATATTTGTCTGTATAAATTCAGGTTTTTGATTAGTGCCGGCATTTTTAAAATAGATTATTTTACCCGTCCAAATACCGCTAAGCAAATCATAATCGCCGTCATTATCATAATCTGCCAATGAAACGGAAGCTCCATTACCGTTTAGTTTAATAACTTTAAAATAATTTGGATAGTATTGAAAAATCGGATTCATGATGTATCCGATATTTTTATGTACATACATCGCTCCGGAAGAAGTTCCGTAAATTAAATCGAGATCGTTGTCATAGTCCAAATCCGCGAAAGTAGGGTTCTTCCAATAAGAAGAAGATTCAACAGAAGCAAAAACGGCGTAGTCTCTAGTCCAAACCGGCTGCGAAGGAGTTCCAGTATTTTTATAAAAATATAATGAGCCTCCGTCTCTGCCGAAGAGCAAATCATAGTCATTGTCATTGTCTAAATCCGCGAGAGCCGGGTAAGCGTTCAAACCGATATCCGGAATACCTGTGACTAAGGAGTTATCCTGAACAAAGTTTGGATTCTGTGATGATTCGTTATTTCTGAAACCAAGAGTTATTCCCGGCGCTGGTCCTGCAACAAAAGATTCTCCGATTCCAACAATTAAATCCACGTCGCCGTCATTATCAAGATCGGCAAAAGCGGGTTTGGGATCGCCGCCGATTTGGGGATTAACAGATGCAAATACAGACTCCAATTTTAAATATTCTGGTTCTTCTTTTGAACCTATATTCTCGTAACCAATTAAACCATTATACCCGCCTATTACTAAATCCAAATCACCGTCGTTGTCCAAATCTACCCAGCAAGGATAATCGGAATTGGTTCCCTGAATTCCACCCGCATAAATAAAGGAGATAATTGAAGTATCTTTTACGAACGTTGCAGGGAAATCCTTTCCATTGTTCAGAAACAATTCGGTTTTATCGCCGTTGCTTCCAATCAAAAGATCTAAATCGCCATCATTATCAATATCGCCGAAGAACGGAGCGGAAAAATTGTTAACTGTTACTCCGGAGACTGCAAAGACAGAATCAATTTTTAACCAATTTTGTGAGTTGATATTACCCGTAATGAACAATAAAATGATGAATAAAAACTGAGTGATGAATTTCATGTTATTTCACTTCCCCGAATATTAAGGATTATTTATGGGGCTAATTTAATTAAAGTGTTGGTCACAAAACATGAGGTAAAAGAATTTATGATATAAAATCTCTTATAATTCCAAATTCTCAGGCAATTTTTCGATTTCCCATTTCAGTTGTTTTCGTCGGAAATATTTTCAAATATTATACATTCTTTTTCATTTCTGATTATCCGGTCATAGAATAATCCTCATGATTTTTTGTGCAGATGTTACGAATAACCATCCTGCCTTGGAATAATCAATCTGAGAAAAGTTCAGACCAAATAGTATTTGCCCACAGATTGGAAATCAAATTCAATTATTAACAGAATAATAGAGTTTGATTTTATATCTTTTGACACGAAATGTAATTTTTTATTAGGGAGTTTTTTTGGAATCCACATATAAATCCGCCGGCGTTGATATTGGGGCCGGGGAAGATACTGTAAATAGAATTAAGGATATTGTTAAATCGACATTCAATAAAAACGTTCTTTCGGGCATTGGACATTTCGGCGCTTTTTATGAATTTAATTTTTCGGAATATAGAAATCCGGTTTTAGTTTCCAGCGTTGATGGTGTCGGCACAAAATTGAAAGTCGCAATTGCGCTGGATAAACACGACACAGTCGGGCAGGATCTTGTTAATCACTGCATTAATGACATTGCAGTGTGCGGGGCAAAGCCGTTGTATTTTATGGATTATATGGCAGTCGGAAAACTCAATCCGGCAAAAGCTGAGGTTATCATTACCGGATTTGCCAAAGCGTGCAAAGAAAATGATGTTTCGCTAATCGGCGGCGAAACCGCAGAAATGCCCGGCATGTACGAAGAAAGTGATTACGACCTTGCCGGAACAATTGTCGGAGTTGTTGAGAAAAATGAAATCCTTGACGGCTCAAAAGTTAAAAGCGGGGATGTGCTGATTGGATTTCCTTCAACAGGTTTGCACACCAACGGATATTCATTAGCAAGAAAAGTTTTGCTGGATAAATTTGATGTGAATGACAAACCGGCGGGGTTTTCAAATTCTATCGGCGAAGAATTGCTATCGGTTCACAAATCCTATTTAAGTTTGATTGGCGAACTGAAATCAAAAATAAATGTAAAAACGTTTTCTCATATTACCGGCGGCGGAATTGAGGGAAACACTAAGAGAGTGCTTCCGGAAAATTTAACAATGAATATCGATTGGTCTTCTTGGGAAGTTCCTGCAATTTTCAAATTAATTCAAGAAACCGGGAAAATAAGCGACGACGAAATGAGGAAAGCGTTCAATATGGGAATTGGTCTGATTGGAATTTTTAGCAAATTCGATGTCGAGCAGGTAAAATTAATTTCCGCGCAGTTGAATACCGCTTCGTATTTAATCGGCAGTATTAGTTGAACTTTTTCGTGAATAATTTCATTACAGTTCAAAAGAGAAATAGGCAGTCATGTTTATAGATACGCACACTCATTTATTTTTTGATAATTTTAAAAATGATTTAGATTCTGTATTAACCAGAGCAAAAGAAGCCGGAGTCAATTACATGATTGTTCCCGGCACCGACTTAAAAACTTCCGAAGCGGCAATTGAATTAAGCGAAAAGCATGAAAGCATTTACGCTGCAGTCGGAGTTCATCCACACGATACTAAAGATTGGGATGATTCTATAATTGATACGCTTAGAACTTTAGCGCAAAACCCAAAAGTTGTTGCAATCGGAGAAATTGGTTTGGATTACTATTACGATTTTTCTCCAAAGGAAATTCAAATTCAAGCCTTCGAAAAACAGATTGAACTTGCGTTAGAATTAAAGCTTCCGGTAATTATTCATAACCGCGAATCGAACGAAGACATAATGAACATTGTACGCAAATACCAAAACGCGGGATTAAGAGCGCAGTTTCATTGCTTCGCCGGCTCACTCTCGAATGCAAAGGAACTTATCGGCATGAAGCATTTCCTCTCGTTCCCCGGTAATATCACATTCAAACAATCGGGTTCGCTAAGGGAATTGGTTAAGCACATTGACGCTGAAAATATTTTACTTGAAACGGATTCTCCTTTTATGACTCCGGTTCCACACCGCGGAAAAAGAAATGAACCGGCTTACGTTACATTAGTAGCAGAAAAGCTTGCCGAAATTCATGAACTTGCTGTTCAAGACATTGCCCGCACAACATCCGCGAATGCTTTTAAATTATTCGGAATAGGAAAGCCAAAAAAGGTTAGTTTCACGTATAAAATCGGCAATTCACTTTACATCAACGTTACAAACAGATGCAATGCAGATTGCGTTTTCTGCGATAGAAAAGGCGAAGCTGTTATCAAAGGCTACAAACTTAAGATGAGTAAAGGTGAAGAGCCACCCACAGAGACTTATTTAAGAGAAATCGGCGATCCAAAAAATTATGACGAAATTGTTTTTTGCGGTTACGGGGAACCCACAATTCGTTGGGACGTTGTGAAAGAAATTTCCAAATACGTTAAGGACAACGGCGGAAAAACCAGACTTAATACCGACGGACACGGGAATGTAATTAATAAAAAAGATATCACTCCTGAACTCAACGGATTAATTGACACGGTATCTATCAGTTTAAATTCCACCGATGCAAAACAATACGCAGCGCTTATGAGGGTCGATGAAAGCTTTCATCAAGCAATGATTGACTTTGCTAAAAGCGCCAAGCAGTTTTCGCGCGTTGTAATGTCAATTGTAGGATTAAATGAAGTTGATTCTCAAAAGGCAAAGGAATTTGTTAAAACTGAACTTGGCGTTGATTTTAGAGAGCGCGAATATTTTTAGAAATAACTAAAGTCTGATATGAAAAATTTCATAATTCTAGTTTTGTGCTTCATTTCCTTTCAAAGCCTTTCCGCCCAAAAGGAATTATTCGAAACCGAAATGGAAATTCTTTTGAAGGACCCTTTCTTCAAGTTCTCCCAAATTGCTGTGGAAGTTTACGATTTAACATCCGGCAATGTCATTTACAGAAAAAATGAAAAGATGCTGCTCAATCCAGCTTCGAATATG
Organism: Bacteroidota bacterium; assembly: GCA_018829545.1. Classification (GTDB taxonomy): domain Bacteria; phylum Bacteroidota; class Ignavibacteria; order Ignavibacteriales; family Melioribacteraceae; genus JAHJTX01. The sequence continues at coordinate 5,197 of JAHJTX010000351.1, forward strand.
AAAATATTAACTTCTGCTGCCGCCCTTAAATTTTTAGGCGGCGGTTATCAGTTCGAGACGAAAATATTTCATTCCGGCGAAATTAAAGATAGTGTGCTTCACGGCGACATTTACATCGCTGGCGGATGCGATCCGGATTTCACTTATTACGACCTTGATACACTTCTGAATTCTTTAATTCAAAATAGAATCAAAGAAATTAGGGGAAATCTATACGGTGATGTCTCTATGCTCGATTCTCTGTTTTGGGGTTCTGGCTGGATGTGGGATGACGATCTCGGCACTGACTTCCCCTATTTAACTCCGCTTATTTTAAACGATGCTTCGGTTCGAATTATTGTTTCTCCCGGAGATTCCGGCAAGCCGGCTAATGTTGATGTTTTCCCAAAAAGTGAAATGTTGAGCGCAAGCAATAATACCAACACAATTGACGTTGACAGCGGAAGAATTTCTGTTACGCGAAATTGGATTGAGCGAAAAAACGATATCTCGATTTTAGGAAATGTTTTTATTCAAGCCGAACCCGATACTTTTGGGATAAATATTTTTAAACCCGAATTGCACTTTTTATATACTGCCAAGGAGTTGATATCTCAAAAGAATATAAACTTCACCGGAAGTATCGGATTGCACAATCTCGATTCAAATTCAACGCTGCTGGCAAAAATAGCCAGAAGCTACGGAGAGGTGATAATTAATTTGAATAAGCAGAGCGATAATCTGAGCGCAGAGATGGCGTTAAGAGCACTGGGCAGTTTAACTTCTTTTCGCAGTATTAATGCCGAAAATGGAATTGAATTAATTGATTCACTTATAACGCTCTCCTTCTTAAATCCAAAAGACTACCGCTTGGTTGACGGCTCCGGTGTTTCGCGTTATAACCTTGTTACCGCAGAATTGATTTGTGAAATGTTAAAATATATTTACATCGAAGAAAACGATCTCTATAAAATTTTGCGTCAGTCTTTTCCTCTCGCCGGAGTTGACGGAACATTAAAGAGCCGCATGAAGGAAGGACTAGCTTATCAAAATGTTTCTGCCAAGACAGGAACTCTAAGCGGTGTAAGCGCGCTTTCGGGCTACCTCACCAGCAAGAATGAACACACAATTGTATTTTCAATTCTAATCCAAAATTTTGTGGGTTCAGCGCGAACGGCGAGAAATGTTCAAGATAAAATTTGTGAAATATTATCAGGAATGGAATTCTAAAAAACTACTATGAAAAATTACAAACAGTTTAATATAACATTTCGCCCGTTTTTACCCGATTTAGTTTCGGGGCTTTTATGGGAATTAGATATTCTCGGAATTAATGAGGAGGATAATTTCCTTT
>JAHJTX010000352.1 GCA_018829545.1 Bacteroidota bacterium
GGTTTAGCGTAGAGCAAATATTTCAACATCTGATTGAAAACGCGATAAATTTTACCTTACAAGGAGATATTTCTGTAAATCTCGGGAAAGATGGAAATCAAAAAATTGTCTTTTCAATTTCTGATACCGGTATTGGTATCTCTGAAGGAATTTCTACCTAAACTTTTCCACCCATTTACTCAAGAGGAACAGGGCTATTCACGGAGTTTTGAAGGAAATGGCTTAGGGCTTGCGTTTGTAAAAGGATTTTGTGAAATTAGTAAAGCCGAAATTGAGGTTGTATCAACAAAAGGAAGAGGAACTACTTTTACAATAAAATTTAATCAGGTTTGAAATCAATCATGGCTGCACGAAAAATAGTAACTTATGTAATGCAAAACTGCCATCCCGCTTTGGGTATTATGACAGAATAAGATGTATGCATAAGGTGAATAACCGAGTATGAAACTCAATAACAAAGAGGTTACAATGAAACAAATAGCTTTTATCCTGTTGCTGTGGCTTGTTTTTGTAGCAAGCGACATCTTCGCCCAACATCATGGCGGTGGTAAAGTTTTCAATGATAATAGAAAAGACCCTTCAATAGCTGCGCTGCTTTCGATCCAACCTATGCCGGTTGATTTAGGGAATTTCTACACTGGCAATTGGGGACGTGGAATTCTCTACACAACCGCAGAATTTGCTCTTATTATACCGGCAGCCGTTTTACTCGGACGCAATGGCTGGGGGTGGGGAATGCACAATTATTCAAATTATTATGGCACAGATGATCGTCCTTCATGGACTACAACAGAACGAAACCAGTTCTATTATTTGCTGACCGGATATGTGATCGTAAAGATCATCAGCGCATTCGACGCAGGATATTCGGCTGAACGATATAATCAACAACTCTCGTTGCTCTACGATACTAAAACTAACGCTGCTATGCTCTCATTGAGCATCCCGTTTAACTATTGATGGATGTTATGCAATATGGTGAAGCGTATTTGAGAAAACATTTAGATAAACAAGTTAAAAATATTTGGTTTACTATAATTCCCAAACAGGTTTATTTGGAGAAATCAATTGATGTTATGAACGAATAAAACAGGATACTAAATTCTTGTACTGTGTAATAACATGTAAGATTGGATATTTATTACTTTGTTAATAAGTCACATTACGCAAAAAGGGAAAGGTACTATTTGTCAAATTACATTTTTAAAAGAGCTGGTTAATAATTCAGCATAACGTTTCTTAAGGCATTTTATTTTAAATAAAGTAGTGTAAATAATCATTCAATAAATTAAGGGTAATCATGAAAAAATCAATTTTAATTGCATTAATATTGTCCGTCATTCTACAAGGTTGTATGATGGTAGGCATGGGAATGATGCACGGCGGAGATAATCACGATATGGAAATGGAAAACCATACGAGAATGTTAATTAAAGAATACAATACTCCGGAATATAAAATTACTGCTGAGTTTCCTTCAATGATAATGGGTAATTCAGAACGTTTTAGTTTAAAAATCTTCGATAAAAATATTGATGCTGTACAAACCGACGCAGAGGTTTATCTTGTAGTATCAGAAAAAAATACCGGAACGCCTAACGATGAATTTTCGGGTACTTCTTCGGTGAAAATTAAACACAGTAGTTTTGAAAACGACTATTTTGTTTTTGTGCCCAATTTGGCTGCTGCCGGTAAATATCAATTAACATTTACAATACAGAGAATAGGTTCAACCACTTTTAGCGAACCGATTGAACTAGAATCTATAATTGAAAATCACTCGAATATGAAAGATGATCACTCCAATTCCGATTCAAATAGTATTATTTCTTCGCCATTTTTTTATATGGGAGCAGCAGTAATGACTGCAATGATGATATTGGTGATTTTCTAAAAGATTTCAACTGATTTTTACTCGAAATTTTAAATACTTAGTGCATAATTTCACAAATACAGTGACGTATAAAATAATGGCTAAATGTATTAGCTCTGTCAATAAGTTAACAAAAGTATAATAACTAATCTAGGGTATTTACTTCCTGCCAC
>JAHJTX010000353.1 GCA_018829545.1 Bacteroidota bacterium
AATTGTTGTAAAATCTCGCAGATTGACCGCTACACTAAACAATCTACGTTACAATATGTAACACAGATTGATTAGTCAGCTTTTTGGACGGTCAATCTGTGAAGAATGATGAAAATATGCTGTGTTAATTAGAACTTAGCCTAAATAGCTAAATCTTGATACTTTGTAAAATTTTGTTGACAAATTCATTGTGATTATTTAGATTTAGTCTTGATAAGAATAAGTTTGTTTCTTATTTAATCTTTCACTAAAATTTTTAAGGACGGTAGCATGAAAAATCTTTTAATAGTTTTAATATCTCTTTTGGTGTCTGTAAAGTTTATTATAGCTGATGTTAATATTGATGATAAGCAAGATGATAAAAAGGAATCATCTCCGACACAACCAGATACATTAATAAAAACTTATGATTTCCCCCAGATAGATATTATTGGAAGAAGCACGGCTCTTATTAATAAGATACCAGGTTCCGCATCTCTTATATCGAGTTCATCGCTAACCAACACACAACCATTAACAGGAAATGAAGTTTTAAAAAAAGTAACCGGTGTTTATGTAGTTGATGAAGAAGGCGTTGGATTAAGAACAAATATTGGTATAAGAGGCTTAGACCCGGACAGAAGCAGAACTGTACTTATGCTTGAAGATGGTGTTCCGATAGCGCTTGCTCCATATGGTGAACCCGAGATGTATTATACTCCGGCAATAGATAGAATGAAAAGCGTGGAAATATTAAAAGGCAGTGGTTCGATTTTATTTGGTCCACAAACGATTGGGGGTGTAATAAATTATATAACCGATGATCCGCCACCGGCTGGACAGAGAACAAATTTGAATATTTCAGGAGGGAGTGAGGGATATTTTCTTGGTGAGGCTGGTTACGGTACTACATTCGATAATATTGGATTAAATATTAATTTTCTTCATAAACAGGCTGATAAAGTTGGTATTACTAATTTTAATCTAAATGATATTACCGCAAAAGTAAAATTCCCGCTTGGTAAGAAATCCAGAGTAGGGGTAAAAATTAGTGCTTATGATGAGATATCAAACTCAACATACATCGGAATTACACAAACGATGTATGATAAAGGTGAATATTTTACTCAAATAGCCCCTAATGATAAACTGGAAATAAGAAGATATTCTGCCAGCGTTACTCACGATTATTTCTTCTCTGAAAATGCCTATTTAAGAACAACCCTTTTCGGATATACAACAACAAGAAACTGGCTGCGGCAGGATTTCAGCAGAAAACCGACAACTAATGGCACCGGGGTAGTTTTTGGAGATACTACTATTTCAAATGGCGCTATTTATATGCGGAACAGTACAGGAAACAGGAACAGGGAATTTGAAGTTGCAGGAATTGAACCAAGAATCTACTTAAATTATTTTTTGGGAAATTTACGAAATGAACTGGAAGGTGGCTTCAGGTTTTTATACGAGAGAGCATTTGAACAAAGAATTAATGGTAATAAGGCTAATACCTTATCCGGGGACCTGAGAGAAGATGAAATAAGAACGGGTTATGCTGTAAGTATTTTTGCTCAAAATAGATTTTATCTTATTGAAGAATTAACAATTATTCCCGGGATAAGATTAGAAAACTTTGAATATAAAAGGGATATTTTCAGAATCAATTTCAGAGACACAAGTTTAGTAAATAATAATAGTGTTTTCTCTGCAATGCCCGGTATAGGATTTAATTATAACTTTAACAATATGTATTCAGTTTTTGCAGGAGTACACAGAGGTTTCGCCCCGCCAAGGATTAAAGATGCTATAACAAACGGGGGCACGTCGCTTCAGCTTGAGTCCGAGTTGAGCTGGAATTATGAACTTGGTGTCAGAGCAAACATTTCGTCTCTAATGTTTATAGAGGTTACTGGCTATATGCTTGATTTCTCCAATCAAATTATTCCTGTATCTGAATCTTCCGGTGGTACAGGAACCGGGTTGGTTAATGGTGGAGAAACTTTACATCTGGGGCTTGAAACAGGAGTCAGGTTTGCTCTTGATAAGTTCATTAATTCCGATTATGGATTTATTTTAGATTTAAATTTAACCACCAGCAAATCAACTTATAATGCCGACAAATTTATTACTGCTGATGGAGAAAGAATTAATATTAATGGTAATAAACTTCCTTACGCGCCTGAGATATATCTATCAGGAACTCTGGACATAAAATTTCCTTTTGGTTTAGGTTTTCAATTTTCAGGAACTTATATAGGCGAGCAGTTTACTGATCAATTAAATACTAATTTATCATCTCCGGATGGTGAGATCGGAAGAATGCCGTCTTATTTTATTCTTGATGTTACAGGAAGATATCCCTTATCCGGGTTGAATTCATCTTTATATATTTCTGTTAAAAATCTTCTTGATGAAAGATATATTGCAAGCAGAAGACCCCAGGGAATTAAAGTTGGATTGCCAAGGTTTATAACTGCGGGAGTAAAAGTAAATTTATAAATCTTTTAAGAGTTGACATAAATATATTTTATTAATTTATTTAGATTAAATAATTAATGAAATTTGCTGACTTAAAACAAATGAACAGCCGATGCAAACAAGTAATTTTTGTGCTGTATTTAATAACAAACAAAACAATAATGATAATCATGCTGGAGCTTACAATGTTTAAAAAAAAAATACTTATAACAATTCTAATTTTTATGTTTTCACTTCAATTATATTCTCAAACAAAATTGGAATCAGATAGTCTCAATTCTACTATTCCTAAATTTTCAAAAGCAATTGAAGATAATTCTTTCTTCGTGGAGGAAGCATACAATCAGGAAGACGGAGTAATTCAACATATTTCTTCCTTGATTAGGGATCATTCCAAAAACTATTTTTATGCTTTTACTCAAGAGTGGCCCTTTTTTAGTCAAACACATCAGTTAAGCGCTACAGTTCCATTTTCATACTTTAGTAGTAATTCTGTCTCAGGTTTGGGAGACATATATTTAAACTACCGTTACCAATTATTTGGGCACGATGATTGGGCAGCCGCCTCACCAAGGTTTTCTATTATATTACCTACTGTTAACGCCAAAAGAGGACTGGGCGAGGATGTAACAGGATTTGAGGTAAATTTACCCTTCAGTAAGAGATTAAATGAAAATTTTGTAACGCATGTTAATTTGGGATTCACTTTAATGCCGAATTCCGAAACAATTGTTTCGGGTAATCAAATTAAGAAAACACTCACTTCTTTTAATTATGGCGTGAGTGTCATCTGGTTAATGAACTACAATCTTAATTTTATGTTCGAATATGTTGGGAATTCTTTAGCTGAATTCGATGTAAAAGGAGATGTTAAAAATAATATTGCGCATACCTTGGTGCCGGGATTAAGATATGCCGTTGATATTGGTAATCTTCAGATAGTCCCCGGGCTTGCTGTTCCTATTGTTATTGAAGGGAAAAGTTCAAAGGCCAATCTATTAGTTTATCTGTCGTTTGAACACTCAATTTAACATAAAGGCAGTAATTGCTATGATAATTTTTAAAATATATGGATAACATTATGAGAGATGAAAGATTAATTGAAAAAATAGAAATGACAGGCACAAAAGAGTCAACCACAAAAAAAATCATTTTGGTAGGTCAACCGAATGTCGGAAAGAGTGTAATTTTTAATGCTCTAACCGGAAACTATGTAAATGTTTCAAACTATCCCGGGACAACTGTTGAAGTAGCAAAAGGTAAAATGAAAACCGGTGGTGAAGAATTTGAAATAATTGATACTCCGGGAATGTATTCGCTTTTACCAATAACAGAAGAAGAGAGAGTAACACGCAGCATATTATTTAAAGATAAACCAAGTATTGTATTGCATGTTATTGATGCAAAAAATCTAAATAGAATGCTCGGCGTTACTTTACAACTGTTAGAAGCAAACCTTCCCGTAGTTCTTGTAATAAATATTGTTGATGAGGCAGAAAGAGTTGGTCTTAAGATAAATGGTGAAAAATTACAAGAGAAATTAGGTATCCCGGTTATTCAAACTGTTGCAACGGAAAGAAGAAACATTGATCCGCTTAAACTCATTATTAAGCAATACAAACCAATGCGAATGCACCACAATGTGGAAACAAATTCAAATAATCTTCCACAATATAAAGAAGAAATAGAAGAAGCTATTGATAAGTTAAAACTAATAGTCAATCATAAGACAGAGATTTCCCAAAGAGCTTTAGCTTTACTAATTCTGCAAAAGGATGAAGAGATTATATCTCAATACGAGGAGGATAATAACAAAAACACAATTACAAATATTATTAAAGATTTATCAGAAAAAATTTCACAGTCGCTTCCCTATTTAATTTCATTAGAAAGACAGAAAAAAACTTCAGAACTGTGCGAGGGTGTGTTAACAGAAAAAAAGACTGCAATACACCAGATGAAAGAGAAGCTTGGCAATATTATGATTGGACCGATTACCGGCATTCCATTTTTATTATTGGTAGTCTTCCTATTATATGAATTTGTCGGTGTTTTTGGCGCACAAACCTTAGTGGATTTTTTAGAAAATGATATATTCGGCAAATACATAAATCCGGCAGTAACAAGTTTTGTAAATAACATCATACCCTGGCCGGTTATACAAGATTTATTTGTGAATGATTATGGAATTATAACTCTTGGAATTAGGTATGCAGTAGCCATTATCCTTCCCATAGTAGCAACATTTTTTATCGCATTTTCAATTATTGAAGATACGGGATACTTGCCAAGATTAGCTCTTTTAGTTGACAAACTCTTTAAAAGAATCGGGCTGAACGGTAGAGCCGTTATTCCAATAGTTCTTGGTTTTGGCTGTGATACGATGGCGGTTATGGTAACAAGAACATTGGAGACTAAGCGAGAAAGAATTATTTCCACCATACTGCTGTCACTTGCAATACCTTGTTCTGCCCAAATGGGAGTAATTTTAGCATTGATGGCTGGCAGTCCAATGGCACTTTTAGTTTGGATTGTAGTTATGATTTTTATTTTTCTGCTAATTGGATTCTTAGCTGCAAAAGTAATACCCGGAGAAAAACCTATGTTCTTTATGGAGATCCCCCCTTTAAGAATGCCAAAACTTTATAATGTATTTACAAAAACTTACACGAGAGTAGAATGGTATTTCAAAGAAATACTGCCTCTCTTTATACTCGCAAGCATTTTTATATGGTTAGGTAAATTAACAGGACTTTTTGATCTAGTAATAAAGATATTGGAATATCCGGTACAGTTGCTCGGTTTACCAAAGGAATCTGCCGTAGCATTTTTATATGGATTTTTTAGAAGAGATTTTGGCGCTGCGGGATTATATGATCTGAAAAGCTCCGGTTTGTTGGAGGGGATACCTTTAGTAGTTGCTGTTACAACACTAACCTTGTTCATGCCTTGTATTGCTCAGTTATCTATGACAATAAAAGAAAGAGGATTAAAAACTTCTTTAATTATGATATCCTTTATTTTCCCTTTCGCTTTCATTGTAGGCTACTTGCTAAATGTGATACTTATTTTTCTTGGAGTGAGTTTATGATCTGCCAATTTTGCGGTATCGAATTCATTGAAGAAATCAAAAATAAAGAATGCAGTATGTGTATTTTGGCAAATAATTGCAAATTTGTTAAATGCCCGAATTGCGGTTATGAAATACCTGCTCAAAGTAAAATTTTAAAAACTATTTTTAATTGGAGAAAAAATAAAAATGAAGTTAAGCGAAATAGATGAACATATTCTAAGGGATCTCTGGATAATTGAAAACGAGGTATCTAAAAATGGGAGTTCAATAGAACCATTTCTTAAAGAAGAATATGAAAATGTTTTAACCGAATTGGAAAATCTAAATCTTATAACTAAAGCAATAAACTCAATTGATTTAACAAGTAAAGGTTCTATTTACGCTAAAAGCATTGTAAGAAGGCACCGGCTTGCCGAAAGGCTTTTCTTTGATGTGTTTGAAATGGAAAGCATTCTAATAGATGAAAAAGCTTGTAGATTTGAACACATAATACAAGAAGATTTAGAAGTTAGTATTTGCACATTGTTAGGTCATCCAAAGTTTTGCCCGCACGGCGAGCCGATACCCGAAGGTAAATGCTGCAAACAATCCAAGTGGTTGATTGAATCAACTGTACGGCCATTACTAAGCATGAAGAAGGGACAGGCAGGTAAAGTCGCATACATACATTCCCTTAATGAAAAGAAAATACAAAAACTTATTTCTATGGGAGTGCTGCCGGGCTTAGAAATAAAGTTAAAACAAAAACAGCCGTCAATAGTTTTTAACATTGGTTATTCAGAGTTTGCCGTTGATGAAGAAATGGCTAAAGACATTTACATAAAAGTCCTTCAACAATAAGTTTTAAAAGTAAAAGGGATTGGATGAAAAAATATCAGTTAAAAAATATTAATTGAGCTACGTGCGCAGCCAGACGAAGAGAAAATATTTGTTTCTAATGTAGAGAATGTTGTAAAAGATAAGAACGAATGAAAGAGGAATAGAAGCGATATGAATATCATATTTGATTCTGGTATGGTTTTATTATATTTTCGCATATGCGAAAATGATAAAAGGATAAATCTATATGCCGACTATTACACTCGATAAAAATCTCGGACGTAATAAACGAAATTCAAAAAAAGTGACTTGTAAGGTTATCTGTTTCAATGTTGAAAAAGTAAATGAAGTAAAACGTTCAATTCCTACAGAAAAAGAATTTACTGAACTCACCGAGCTATATGCAGCGCTGGGAAACGTTACGCGTTTGAAGATTATCTTTTCTCTTTCTAAAGGCGAACTGTGTGTTTGCGACATTGCTAATGTCCTTGGCTTAAGCATTCCGGCAACATCTCATCAGCTTAAATATTTATATGAAATGAAAATATTAAAATCCCGCAATGATGGGAAAATGGTTTATTATAAACTAAACTCCGAAACGTTAATTGGTATTCTAAAAGATGATGTTAAACTTATTGAAGAAACTTTTACAATATAATTTTTAAATAATTCTGTGAGGTAAATTATGTTCAAAAAGAAATCGCTAATAATCGGTGTAGGCAGTTTTGTTGTGCTTTTATCAGCACTTTTGATTTATTCAAATGTTAGTTTTAAAAATACAACTCCTAATTCTGTTAATTCCGAAGTAAGAATAGTTGATATAGATGAAGTCGTAGAAAATCCGGAGAAGTTTGCCGGTATTGTTAGTGTAAAAGGAACAGTGACAGAAGTTATAGATAACAATAAATATTTTACTCTGGGATGCAAAGATGCTTGCATTAGTTTACCGGTTGCATATAAAGGTGAAATGCCGAAAGCCGAAAGTAACATAATCGCATTAGGCGAAGTAAAAAAAGATAATGACGGAAAATTCTTCTTTGATGCAAAGGAGATTAAATATAAATGAAGAGAAAGGTTACTTATTCAGTAATATCATTTTTTGGTGTCCTTTTTATTCACTTCGCATATTCGGTTTGGCAAATAATTGAAACAGCTAATAAGTGGAAGCAGGTAAATGAGGTTAATCCATATTGGCAATATTTTGAACGTCAGGAATTTTTCCTCGGTTTATCTTACGCTTTAACTATTGCCTTTACAGCTTATGCAATAACTAATTTTCTGGATAAGCGAAAACTTGGAATTGCCGGAACTGTCGGAGGACTTACACTTGCTGGGGTTCTCTATTTTGCCGGATGTTTTTTAACCGGCTGCTGTGGTTCGCCAATGCTTACTGTTTATTTAAGTCTTTTCGGTTCTTCAATTCTTGGATTTGCAAAACCGATTACCGCTGGTTTAACTGCAATATCGGTTATGGTTGGGTTTATTTGGATTAGTAAAAACAATAAAACAAAAGTATGTGCAGGCAATGACGTTTGTTGCGACGTTGGTGATGAAAATAGTAAGAGGAAACTTATTATGAACAATGAAAATAAGAATATTATAGACGTTGAAGCAGTTATAAAAATCATTTCAGAAATGGAAGAAGGAATTGATCTTCTAAAATGCCAGCAATGCGGATGTATGAAAGAAACAATGGAACTCATAAAGAGTAATGTTGGAGAAACAGACATACAGGAATTAGAATTAATTAAAAATGGAATTGATAACTGGGAAAAGAAAATGATTTCTATTAAATATTCTTGCCTTGGGTGTGCACATTGTTATCCGGCAGTTGCAATGAATCTTTTTAATGAAGCTTTCCCGGAACAGGCAAACAAAAAATTGGAGTGTGCTTTTGAAGTTAAAGAAGATAAATGGCCTTATGTAGCTGGAGAGTATTATGCTTTTTGTGGCGGTGATTATGGAAATCCATCCCTTTGGGATTGCCCGGTTGCAGTTTCAACACTTGGCGATACAGAGTTGGCGGACAGACTTTCCCAAAATCACCCAAGAGAACTTTGTATCGTGGGCAAAACCGAAACAGAAAACATTGGTGTTGATAAGGTAATTAAGAATGTTATTACAAATCCCACAATAAAATATTTACTCCTTGTTGGACAAGAACCAAAGGGACACAAGTCTGGCGAAACTTTTGTTGCGCTAAGTAAAAACGGGGTTGATGAGAAGATGAGAGTAATCGGTTCAACAGGGAAAAAACCTATACTGCGGAATGTTTCCGTTGAAGAAATTGATTCTTTCAGAAAGCAGGTAGAAGTAGTTAATATGATTGGCTGTAGTGATAATGATCTTATTGTTAATAAAATTAAAGAGCTTGCATCTAAACCAAAAGGTTACATTCCAAATTCAACTCTTATGGAAAAGATAAAATCTTCTTGCGGTTGCGAAGAATGTGAAGATGAGAACTTAAGCACAAAAATAAAAGAGGTTGAAGTTATTCAGGCGAAAGAACCTTCAAATATAATTATGGATAAAGCAGGATATTTCGTAATACTGCCAATTCCAGAGAAGAATATTATTAACGTTGAACATTATTCTTATGATAATACTTTACTAAGAGTTATTGAAGGACAAGATGCAAGAGGCATCTATTGGACAATAATTGAAAATAAATGGGTAACATTTCTTAGTCATGCTTCTTACCTCGGAAAGGAATTAACCAAAGCAGAATTATCACTTAAACTTGGATTTAAATATGTGCAGGATGGCGCATAAAAATAACATAAGTTTTAAAAAGATAAAAAAAGTGCTAATAGATTAGATAGAATTATTATGAATCTTTCACTAAGTTTATGCATCTGATTATATAGAAATGATTAAACATTTGATGAAATATCGTGCGTTAGCAGTAGCTATATTGGTTTTGGCACCACTATTATTTTGGTTCTTATACTCTGAACTTGGACAGTATACTATTGAAAAAGAGCGTCCCGCCGCACAAGATTATTGCGAGATAGTAAACGCAACGAAAGCAGAAACCGGTAAAGACGCACTAAGTGATTTATTTAAACTGAAAGTCGAAAAATCATTTTGTTACCCTAATATAGATGAGCCAAGAATACACCATACTTTATATAATCAGTTAGAGACTGAGCATTTTCACTTACCACGAAAATCTTCTAAAATCTATCTATTCAATAACACTTTTCTGATTTAATACTACTCTTTTTAGAGGATGCTCCGGCATTCTCTCTTTTCAAATTATCCTTTTATGATTTTTAAGGATATGTAAAAAGTATTTAATTATTATATAAGCATAACACTTTTACAGGATATGCGTCTTTATGTTAGGAATAGAAAATGAAGGGTAAAACCAAAGATTTAACTGATGAAGAACTTCATCAATTATTGGAAAAAGCGAAAGCAAGCGATAATAGAGCACTTGGAAAGTTCTGTGAACATTTTTATTCAAAAATCTACCGGTTTATTTATTATCGTGTGAATTCTATTGAAGATGCGGAAGATTTAACAAGCGAAGTTTGTCTTAGAGTTGTCAAATCATTGCATGAACAAAAAGGATCATTTTATGCCTGGATTTTTCGCATAGCTGCGAATATGACTACTGATTACTATAGGCGGCGTGCTGTAAGGTCAAATGTTAAATCAACAGGAGATTTAATTGAAGAAATGGTTGATGAGAAAAGAACCATAAACGAGTTGCTGGAGCAGCAAGAATTACGACAAGCGTTGAAGCATCTGACTGAAGAGCAGCAACAAGTTATCGCATTGAAATTCGTTGAAGGATATGGAACCGATGAGATAGCAGATTTGCTTGGAAAGTCCACAGGGGCTGTTCGGGCAATTCAATTTAGAGCATTAACTACAATGCGAACTATGTTTAACGAAGAAGGACAGCGACGAAATGAAGGGAAAAATTAAATGGAACAAGACATTGAACTTCTTTTAGATATTTGTATTGAGGAAATGCACAAAGGGAAAAGTATTGAGGAATGCTTAGCAGAATATCCTCAATATGCCAGCCAACTAAAACCTTTGCTGCAACTTGTTAAGCAAATTGAAGCTTTGCCTCAACCAGCGCCTTC
>JAHJTX010000036.1 GCA_018829545.1 Bacteroidota bacterium
AACAGATCAATTTTTAAAGTATCTACAACTCCGCACGCTTTTAATTTTTGGTCCTTGTAAAGCTCATAATATCTCTGATTGCAATAATTGTATTGATGCATGTAAGAGATGAAGTTTCTCCTTTGGAAATAGTTTACTGCATGATTATCCCATGCATGACTTAATTTTTCCGGCTCTGTTATTATTGAAATTCTTTGATTCATTTGATATTTTTATTAAAAATTATAAGCGAATCCTATCCAAGATATAAATGGAAATCCATCATTCTCAAATCCTTCTGAAGTGGTAATAAGAGCAAAATCTGCCGCCAAATAATCGCCGAAAAATCTTATTCCAAATGAAATAATTGAAGGACTATCTTGAGGTAAAATCCAATTCTCGGTAATTAATTTTATACTATTTGATGCTTGAAATTCTGCGCCTATTAACAAGATCGGCGAGTTCGTCATCAACGTATCCCCATCCAAAATCACCTGTCAAAAATATATTCTCTAAAAACAATTTTTTAACTTCAAAAAACAGCCACACAACTTTTGCTTGTGTAAAAAAATTTTGTAAACTAACATTCAAATAAGAGGTTAGAGTGGTAATTTCAAAATGGCACATATTCCTTTTCTCCTTTGCAAGCATTTCTGATAAAGAAAAATTTTTCTCTTTTTTACGTTTGCCATTTCACTTAAAACTCTTGGCAAACTATTTGCCCCCCCATTTTTATCTTACAACTTTTTCACTTAAAACAAAACCAATTAATTGCCTACAAAATTATAATCCACTCACTAAACAAAAAATTAACAATTATAAATTACAACACGTTACAATTATACTTTATTAAACGGGAGTATTTTGTTGGGTTTGTGTGATTAGTTATGACTATTTATACAAGAATTAAACTAAAAATAAAATGGAATTAAAATGAAAAAACTAATTATAACCGTTCTTTTTTTTGCTAGTATAATAATTTATGCTCAGGAAAAGGATAATACAAAATCAAAAGTTGAGGAATACATTTCGCTTCTGAAGAAATACTCAAAAAACATTAAAGCAACCAAAGAAGATTTTAAAGGAAAGTTAAAGCCGGAAATTTTAGAAACCCTTCCCCAAAATATGCTAATAAGTCTAAAAGTTCAGGAAAGGATAGATTCATTATCTGACGAAGAAATAATCAATTATGCTAAATTGAAAGCGGATGCCAATGAAGAAGCACCTTTTGAAGTTTGGCGTTTAAAATCAGAAAACCATTGCAGGATTCAACGTTTACTTAGTGAGCGAAAGGCAATAACTGAGATGAGAGTTTCAAGTTTAGAAGGATTATTTGAAAATAGAATGAAAAAAACACTTCCGGAAATAATGATAAATGTACTTAGAATCCCATATATTTTTATGGGTACGATTAAGACAATTAATATATCTGATGATATTTTGAAGGGTGATAAAAATACACCTGATTTAAGAATGAAAAAGATTATAGTCACGGCAATAGCAGAAGAAATATTAAAAGGTGAAAACAAATTTCAAGTAGGTGATGAAGTAGAATTTTATTTCTATAAAAATTGGAATCGTAGTGGACTAGAATTAGAAGAGGGTGAAACCTATTTTATATCACTACTGCCTACAATGAACTTAAAGGGAGATCATCTATTGTCGCTTGTATTCTTTAGCGAAGATAAAAATGCCATTTTCCACATAGAAGATGAAATTTTGATAGATACTAAAAATTATTTTGGTTTTGGCCCACAGATATTATGGGACGATTTTAAAAGTAAGTTTCAATCTAAATACATTATTAAATAAAAATGACTGGAGTAGAAAATGAGTAAAAGATATAAATACGGGCTTTTTATTATTATGATAATAGTTTTGAATACAACAAATACTGAATCACATGATGAGTTTATGAAATATGTTAATTGTGTATATCAAGATGTTATAAACCCATCTAATTGTGGGCATGTGATAAGGTGGGAAAATTGGGAGAATATTCCAATTGAGACAAGATTTAGTTTTGACTTCCCCTTAGATTTAAATGGTTCTCAAGCTGAGATTGAATTTCCAGATTTATTAGATAATTGGCCAGGTGTAAGTTTTGAGCAGAAATCTAGTGGAAATGACAATATTGTAGTTCGTTTTACTACTGACGCTTCATATTTTTCAGGTTTGCATGTTTATGGTAGAGCCATTCATTGCATTAAGAATGGTTTTATTGTCGCGTATGATGATTCACCTGACTGCACACAGAGTAATAGTTGGGTATTGTTAAATAATTCTGCAAACATTACTTTCCAATGGACTCAGAATCCATATCAAGTAGGTACTTGGGTAAATTTTAACGGTGTAATAGTGCATGAAATAGGACATGTTCTTGGGTTGGGTCATTGTACTGATGCTTATGCAGTA
>JAHJTX010000354.1 GCA_018829545.1 Bacteroidota bacterium
CTGCGCTTTTTCTTTTAGCGATGCGCATTCAGCTTTTTTATTGGTGACGTATTTTTCGTCTTTTATGTCTTTTAAGTTTATAAGCACATTATAAATCCCGCCGAGCACGCCGGAAAATGCCATTTGCGCGCCGACTCCTACGTCGGTAATGGAAGCGGTTTTACCAAATTTAGCAACTGTTTCTGCTATCGCAAGAGCATCGTAACTTAAATGCGCAGTGTTCAATGGAACTTCAACCGCGTGTTTTAAGCCGCTTAGTATTGCCTGGTTTCTTATCGATTTTTCTTCATCTGTTTTCTGAGGCAAACGATTTGCATCCATAAATTCATTAAAAGCATTTGTGTCGTCGTCTATTCCGTTTACGAGTTTTTCTTTTATCGCTTGGCATTTTTCGGCAGCGTCATTCATTTCGCCGTCAAATTTTTCGCTTCCGCGATTATTTGAGGAAAGGTTGCTAACCATCGAAGAAAGAGACGCGCCAAGCGCGCCTGCGAGCGCTGCAATTGATCCGCCTCCCGGCGCCGGAGATTCGCGCGAAACTTCGTCTATGAAGTCGCTTAGTTTCATTTCAATCAGCGGTCTGTTCAAATTGCTTGGAAGCCCCAATACGCGCTCTTTAATATCAAATTTAGAAACATCATTCACGCCCAATGATTGCACTGCCGTTTCCAAAATATCTTTATTGGGAATACCGATTGATCTGCCCTGTTTAAGCAAATAAAACCTTCCCGTTTCCAGCAGCGCTTGATAAGGAACCATACCCACAATTTCACTGCCGGTAACTACCAAGCCTCTTTCCGTAGCGAGTTTTCTGGTCTCTTCAAGAACATGATGCATAGAGGTTACATTGTAATCTGTGAGATTAATCGAAATCTGCGCTCTATCGTATTCGTCAACCATCCAGCCGATTGCTTTGCAGTGTTCAAAGGTTCCGGGTTTTTTAACGGATTCGCCTTCCGGTTTTGATGGATTAATTCCGTTATCATTTAATAGTGCTGCTAAATCATAAATGTGTTCATTATTACAGTGCTCAATAGTTTCCTTAATGCTCTTTCCGTCAAATTTGCAGCTTCCGCAAGGATAGTTGCCTTCTTCATATTTTAGAACTGTCTCGCCCTTAAAATAGAAAGGAGCAGTTTTTCCCCTTCTTGCCGAGCGCCCTTTTTCGCGAAGTTCGAACGCAATGTCGGTTGCAAATAACGGTTCGCGCGTATTTAGACTTATGTTGTAAGCGATTAAAAATTCTCTCACTCCTATTACAGTTGCGCCGGATTTAGCGTTAAACTCTGCTTTGCCGTAATCAGGTTTCCACTTAGGATCTTTCAATTTTTCCGGAAGCGATTCGTATTCGCCCTTTCTAATTACGGCTAAATTTTGTCTGTCGGGAGTTTGTGCGGATTTTTCGTACAAGTAGACGGGTATTCCCAATTCTTTGCCGACTCGCGCGGCAACTTCTTTGGAAAGTTCAACGCATTCTTCAATTGTTACGCCGTTTACCGGAACAAACGGACACACATCGGTTGCGCCCATTCTTGGATGCGAGCCTTTGTGTGTTGACATATCAATCAACTCACTCGCTTTTTTTATTGCCTGAAACGCTGCTTCTTTAACGCCCTCCGGCGATCCGATAAATGTAACAACGGTTCGGTTCATGTCCGCGCCGGGATCAACATCCAGCAGTTTTACATCTTTAACTTTGTCAATTTCGTTTGTGATTTGCTTTATTAATTCTAAATTTTTTCCTTCGCTGAAATTCGGTACGCATTCGATTAATTTTTCGGACATTTTTTCCCCAAAATTTTATTGCAAGTAATGAATAAACTAATGCTAAAACTTACTCCTTTGGGCAAAGGATTTCAAGGAAGAGTAGAATTTTGTGTGAGCGGAGTTTTGAGAATGCGATTAACTTAAAAGTGTAGAGCGAAACGCTGTTTCGCTCAAAGAAATAATTTGAAGTGATTTTAATGAGCGATTCGGCGAATCGCTCTACAATACTTAGCTTTTAGCGCAAATCCTGCTAATAGTTGGATGCCTTTGATTTTGTTTTTTCTTAATCTTACTCTTATTCATAATCTCATTCCGCTTCAAAACAAAAGCGAGTAAGATTAACATTATGATTAAGAGACACTAAACCACCATAATTGAGCGGGCAAGTTTCGAAAGCTTTT
The DNA here is from genome assembly GCA_018829545.1 of Bacteroidota bacterium. GTDB lineage: Bacteria > Bacteroidota > Ignavibacteria > Ignavibacteriales > Melioribacteraceae > JAHJTX01. The sequence goes on from JAHJTX010000354.1 coordinate 2,169, forward strand.
AAATCATAATTAATCTGTGTAGATCAGCGTACTATTAAAATCTCTATAAAGTAATATTTCCGGGATCGTTATAAACATTGGCTCCAATGCAAATTGAGAGCGGGAATTTCTCCGATCCGCTGTAAAACAATCCGGCTTCGATCTGGTGTGCGCCCAGTCCGTTGTCTTTGTAATTTCCTAGTTTAAAGCCTGAGTCCACTCCGAAAAGCCCCAAAGTTTTCTGTTCTAATTGTGTATCCAAACGACAAATCATTTTCTTCGGAAAGCGCTTGTGACTCAGCAAATGTGTAAGAGCCCCTAACGCCTGCATCGAAATTACCGTGCGAAAACGCAACCGAAGGCTGAACATTTGGCGTTGTATTAATAATCAAACCTCTCCAAACGTAACGGCTAACAACATCTGCGCCCACAGTTACTTCCTGCGGAATGATTTGAGCAAATATTCCCGTAATTAGTAAAACGAAAAATGTCTGCTGCAAAAATGGTTTGATTCTGCTCATGACGTCCTCAATTGATTTATAATTTTAAACCCAATAACAATGAGCAAAAATAATATAAAAATGGAATAACTTTTTACTACAATAATTTTTGAGTTCTAAGTTTATAGATAAAAGGAATTGTTAGCAGCCCTAAAAATGGCGAAAGAATATATGCAATCTTTAATCCGAAAAGATCGCCTAAAACACCAATAACCATCACACCCAGCGCAGAAAAAACAAAGTTGATTGTCATAAATATTCCATTAAGAAACACAGGATGATCGGACTTAATTTCATTCACGACAGCGAGAAGAACGGGAGTTGAGGCGAAGAGGAAAAATCCCAATAAAATAAGAACGGGATAAATAAATGCGCCGCCGGTATTAAGGAAAGCAAACATTAAAATCGAAGACAGCACAGAAGTGATCATTAAGGTTTTTCTTCTTCCTATCTTATCCGAAATTGTACCCGATAAAAATGTTCCGCCCGCGCCGGCAAGCTGAAGCGCAGAAAGAGCAATTCCACCGCTCCAAATACTGTTTCCTTCTGCGGTGATGAAAGTAGGCAAAAATGTTGTTAGCGCGCTTTTAACCATAGAAGAGAAAAAGAAAATTCCTGTAATGCTTATAAAAACGCCTCGATGTTTTTTGAACGCAGGGAGTAATCCCTTTTCTTTATTCTTGTTTTCAAACGAACTTGAAATGGGAACATTCTTAAATCTGAAGAAGAGAATAAACGAAGAAAATAATCCGAGCGGAATTAGTTTGTAAGTTCCCTCTAAACCCCACAATGTTACTGCGCCCAAGATAAGAATGGGTCCCAGACTTCTTGCAATTTCGCCGCCGAACATAAAAAAGCTCATTCCCTTGCCAATTCTTCTTCCGGCAATTTTCCTAATTAAAACAGGCGCCGGAACGTGGAATAGCGAAGATCCGATTCCCGCGACTAAAAGGATTATCACAAGAAAAATGTAATGATCCGCTAAACCGAGAAGCGACATTGAAATAGCGGTAATAGATGGCGCAAAAATCAAAAGAAATCTTACCGGCATTTTTGTTGCAATAACTCCGATAAGTGGATTAAACAACGACGGTATTTGGTGAACGACAGTTAAAAACCCGACAAATGAAAAGGAAAGATTCATCTTGTTTATCAATAGAGGCAGAAGCGGCGCAAAAAATGACGAGAACAAATCATGGATTAGATGCGCCGC
>JAHJTX010000355.1 GCA_018829545.1 Bacteroidota bacterium
ATTTATAATCACTTATCTGTTCCTATGGTCATTTGATACTATTTAATTAACAATAATTTCTTTGTTTGTGTAAAGATGCCAGCTTGTAATTTATAAAAATATGCTCCACTCGAAAGATTTGAAGCATTGAAAATACATTCATGCAGTCCAGACACTATTTCTTTATTTACGAGTGTAACTATTTCTTTACCGAGTAAGTCATAAATTTTTAGAGTAACAAAATCACTTTCCGGAACTGAGTATTTGATTTTTGTAATTGGATTAAATGGGTTTGGATAATTTTGAGAAAGTGAAAATACCGAAGGAATAGTCATAGTTTCTGAATTTAAATCAGTAAATATTTTTTCAAACTTCCTAAATAAAAACGTAAAACCATTACCACCGATCCAAACAGATGGAAATTCTTCTTCCACAAAAACTTCAATTGTATTAAGACTTTGTTTCGTATTGGTTATTATTTGTCTTGAAAATGTTACTTCTCCATTCGAAGAAAAATTGTACTGAATTAATTTCCCATCACTACCACACTCAAGTACTCTTTGCTCATTCGAATAGTTTAGACCTAAAATCACACACTCTTGTGGGTGATTTCCAATTGGTTTAGTAAAAGAGTTCCAACTTTTACCTCCATCAATAGTAACATAGGAATATCTATAACTTATTATTAATACACCAAAGAGGGAATCGGCAAAATCAAATGTGTAACTCCCTGAAAAATAATCAACATCGTAAATGCTTTGCCAAGTTTTTGCGGTATCTCTGGATAGCCAAAATCCATTCCATCCAATTGCAAACAAATGCTTTGAATCAGTAAATTTTATTTTACTAAACGTATTTTTCTTAAATTCATCTACTATTTCTATACGTTCCCAATTTCCCCCACCATCTTCTGTAAAGTAATTATACTTGTTTTCATATATTCTAGATCCTACTTCAGTCTCTTCAGCAACATTTAATATTAGTCCCAAATTATTATCATAAAATTCCACACTGCTATTAATAAAATCATATGATTTATTGGATAGTTTTAATTCCGTCCAACTTTCACCAAAATCCGCTGTTTCAAATAAATTCCCTGATGAAACAAGCCATCCTTTACCATTATCTAAAAATTCGATTTTATTTTTATCTGAAGATCCACCAATCACACCTTCATTTATTCTAAATATCATTCTCCATGAATTACCTCCATCCTCAGTTTTATAAATTGCACTTCCGCTAGAGGCTATTCCAACATTGTTATTAATGAAATCAGTTAAAATAATATCATCTCTAATTGGATTATATAGAACTTCCCAGTCTTTCCCACTATTATTAGTTTTTATTAATCCCTTCCCAAACAAAATCCCCATATATTCATTGTAAAAATTTATATTAGCCGCATTAGGCATATATAAATTATACCCACTCCAATTTTCACCAGCATCTATGCTCTTTAATAGTAAATTATTATTTTGATTATCTATTATGGTTGTGTACAAAATATTTTCATTTATGGACGCTAAATCAGAAATCGTTCTTATTGAATAACCGGTTTGTAAAATTTCCCAGTTTTTACCACCATCCAATGTTCTATAAATATTTTTCCCATCACGAATCCACCCAGTCAGATTATTAGCAAATGTTATTTGCTGGATAAAACTGTTTAATCCTATCCAAAGAGTATCCCAAGAGATTCCTGCATCTTCACTTTTTAATAAAAATGACAAGGAATCTTTAATGATATCATCATAAAATGCATTTACGTTTAACCCAAGAGCAAATATTTTATTATTTGTTATTTTTTCAAAACTTGCGATATTTCCATAAGAATATATAATCTCACCAAATTCAGGGTCATATCTAGAATATGTTGGAAGCTCATAAACCGTTTCCCAGTTATTGTAGAAATTATCCAACCGCTGAATCTTTCCATCCCAAGTTGACTTCAAACTAACCGACTCGGATAATGGTAAGAAATCATGAATGCTGCTTACAGTAAGTGATTGAAGATTCCAAGTTTCCCCAGCATCATTAGTAACTATTACTCCAATAGTTGCAAAGTTTGGCGGTTTCTCTGGGATAACGAAACCATTTTTGTCATCAATGAACTCAATGGATATAAAAGATTCTCCCTGAAAGTGTTTTTTTAAGCTCCACGTTAATCCACTATTGTAGGATTTAAATATGCTACCACCACTATTAATAAAAAGAATCTCATTTTCATTTAGAAAATGTATCCCTGTAATTTCATCACTTGGTAAGTTCGGATAAATAAGTTGCTGACTAAAAAGAAAATTTGCAATCATCAAATAAAATATCGCAAGTACTAATGTTTTCATACTTAACTCAAATTTTTGCTTATATCGTTAAGGAACAAATGCAATGGCAAAATCCTTTTCTCAAAATATTTTTTTAAAATTTAATTTGAAAAACAACCATTAAAATACGAATAATAATTTTTATGAACATTTTGTTCTTTTTATACTTGCAAATTCCAAACCAGCTTTTTAATGTTAAATTTTCGCCAAATCGAAGAATTCGATAAAAACACTGCGCATATTTTTCGCATGAGTGCAAATATTACAGAGTATGAAGTGCAACCTAACGGCGTGGCTTTTCATCCGTCCGCCCATAACTTGAGCGCAGCGGAAAACCCGCCTTTATAAAATTACAAATTCAATTAATTAATACAACGAACTTCAAAAAGCAACCTGCTAAAAAGAACCAACCCGAAAACCTGAAAAATGCCGCTCCACCGGAGCGGCCGATTGCCTTGCGGGTTAGGTTGTTTTTAAAAATAACCAACATAGAAATTGATATTAACGCCAGAATAATTTTTTACTTTATTAAAATTTGTATGAACAGATAAACCCATTCCTAAATAACTTGTGATTTCTTCTCTTATTTCTATTTCAATAGGTAAGCCAATACCACTTACAAATTTTGAACTGTAATTATTCCCTTCAATCAATGTTGTTCTTTTAAGCCCTTCATTATATGAAAGCCCAATCTTTCCGACGATTGAATAATCAAAATCTTTCTTAACAAATAATAAAAGTGGAAATGGGAAAAGTAGTCCCCTCATTGAAAAATCAATCGACCTTCCATACTTCACTTCATAAGATTTGATGTATTCTTCAGGACGTGTAAAAAAGGACCATTCATGAGAACGAAAATATGTGAAACTAAAATTATTGTTTTGAATTTCATAAGAAACTGAAGCTAATAGGTTAAAACCTACATCTGAATCAGATAATTTAACATAACTCATACCAACACCAACTTGTCCCCAGAATGAATGTATATTTTCATCTTGTGAAAACAACAAAGTATTTACTATAAAAAAAAAATGCAAAAAAATATACTTTTCATAAAACCCCTCATAAACGTAAACAACCTAACTATTACTTAACCTGATGTATTCTCTTAACTTATCATTGCGTAACCCAGAAATTTCATCTGTTTAACATAACAAGATTTCTTTCTTGATATGCATCTATGCAAATTAATATTATAACCGTTTTCAGTTTTAGGAAAGCTCAAAAGAAGAAGAGTATTTAACATCACCGCTCAATTTTATTTACCCTAATTCAAATTAGGATTTGTAAAATCTAAAATCAATAAAATTCTCTACCCTTCCACTCCTTTATATTTTTTCCTATCACAGCCAGTCACCCAAATTTATCCCCCCCATCTTTTTGAAGGGGCAGCAATTTAGCCTAAAATAACAGCACTAATAATTTTAATCAGCTTCTTTTAGATTGTGTTCGGTTTTCAAAGAATTCTATAATAAATATTGAACAAAACGCTCGTTGACTTTAATTTTTCTTCGCCGTCTCTACCATTGAAGGAATTGAAATCATTATATCTACTCAAAATTTCCAATTCAATATTGGAGATGATATTGTAAGAAATTCCGACACCAAAACTATAACCGTATCTCATTCCATTATGGTAATCCGGAAACTCTGAAATATACCGATCTTGCGCTAACTCATAATACACATCACCAAAATAATTGAACATAGCTGAAGCAGTTAAAAATGGTTTAAAGGAATAGAATTCAAATTCATAACTACTGCCTAATTGAAGAGACCAAATATCAATTTTGGCTGTAGCATCATAAGTAAACTCTCTTTCAAAAAAGCTATCGTAAATATTCACTTCTTCATTACCTCTCATTCGATAATACTGAATATCAGCCAGCAAATTAATTGGAATGTTTTCAAAAGAATATTTGCCGCCGGCTTGAAACTGCAATTCAGTATTCAAACTCAATCCGGTAAAGGAAGTATTTGTGCCATTCAGATTTTCGTATCTTCCAATTCTGCCGAGGTTATCCGTATAATAGTTTCCACCTTGAATGAAGTTTACTCCCGAGCCCAAACCGATTGATAATGATTGAGTAAAAACTTCGAATGAAATAACTAAGCTTATAAGAAGAAATAATTTTATTGTCCTCATTTTATTCACCCTATTTTGCTGATTGACAAATTTGCTTTAAAAATAAAATCCAATTCCCAACCTTGCCGCAACAACAAGGAATTCCCAACCGTTGCCATCTTGTGTATAATAGCTTTTATCATAATGTGGTTGAGTAGTGTATGTCTCATATTCATTTTCATTTTTTTTCCATGTCCTTCCCAATTTATACTGGCTTTCTGCAAATAAGGAAATACCATTTGCAAGTCTGCCTTCGAAGCCAAATACAAAATGTAAACCTGCAGCATAAGTATTGTAAGAAGACGTTACAATTATTCTGGTGCCATTAGTATTACCAACTCTGTCTTCATTATCATATTTATAGTTTTGTAAATTGTATGAAGAATACAATCCGCTTCCAACGTATAATTCAATGTGCTTATAATTATACACTGTATGAATATAATTGAGAGCAATAGTTGAGGTAAAATAATTGCTTGAATTTTCGGTTTTTGATTGATTCCATGTGAATGAACTTGAATTGCTAATTCCAGAAACATTCTCCATTTCGTCGCTAGAAAAATTTCCATTATAGTCAAAAAGCACTCTTAGTTTTGATGCCGGAGAGAGTGCGCGTGAGTAGGCGATTGAATAACCGCCAATAAAAAAACAACTCAAATTATTTTCAAAAACCGGCGAGCTTTTTGCGCTATCCACCTGCGCAAAAGAATTAATTGAAAACGAAAAGAAGAAGAGAGCGATAATAAAACTTACGAGAGCGTTTTTAGATTTCATGATATTTTTACCCTATTTACTATTTGAGTGAAAATTGTGAGTTAATGGATGACGCGGAAACTGCATGAATGGTGCTTTCCGAAAACAATTGAGGTGTTGAATTCTATTTGAGGAGATGATGAAACTGCAAAACAGTTTGAGCCGAGAGGGAAATGAAAAATAATTTAACATTTGCAACTCCTTAAGTATAAACTAGTGCTAAATTAAGCTGCAAACTAGTTAAGGTCAAGGGAAAAATTCATCTCTCTTAAAATTAGCAGATATTTGTTATTAACTCACCTTGCGCAAAAGTCTGAACTTGAATTGTAGATCGAAGCGAAGCTTCGATAAATTGTTTGTTTTTACGATCCCGATAAACTTCGGGATCGTGCTACAAGTTCTGCGTAAGATGAGTTATTAACTTCCGTCTGATGATGGATTCTAATGCCAAATTCGGGTTAAAGGTTTTCTTCCAAAATTATAATCAAATTGTCGCAGCAATTCTACGGAAATGGTAACCATACACCGCTAAAGTCATTGCAAGGGAAAACTTTTTTGGATATTTGAATAGCGTGTAAATAAATGTCCGCCAAAAATGCAGCTTACCTTTTTCAAGAACACCAATTATCCAAACCAATCTAAAGAACGCTTTTATCTCAGCCGGGTTGGGAATAGAAGATTTCCACGATGGAATTTTATATTCATGCAAAAAAGATTTTATGCGGTGATAGTATTCGCGAGGCGCATAGATTGTGTGAATAATTTTAGTGTAACCGATTATCAAATCCTGGTAATTCATTTTGGGGATTATATTTGTGTTTCCATCCATATTGTTGCCGTTAAATGATTCCAGCAGCCTATCTTCCTTTTTTAAACGATTATACAGATGCGTTCCGGTTGGCGCGTTCAACAATCCGACCATTGCATTAACAATACCGCTATTCTGAATAAAATTAATTTGCTGCTCAAATATATCCGGAGGATCGTTATCAAATCCAATTATAAATCCGCCAGAAACTTGCATTCCGCTTTGCTGCAGTTTTTTTACTGAAGTTACTAAGCTGCGCCGTTGATTTATTGTTTTACCGCATTCTATCAAACTCTCGTTGTTGGGTGTTTCTATTCCGATGAAAAGACTTGTTATTGCCGCATCAACCATAAGGCTGATTAATTTATCGTCATCCGAAATATTTATTGAAACTTCCGTTATGAAATTAAAAGGATACTTTCTTTTCTTCTGCCAGGAAATAAGCGCGGGAAGTATTTCATCTTTTAATTTTCTTTTATTGCCAATAAAATTATCGTCAACAATCGAAACGCTTCCGCGGTATCCAATTTCATAGAGGCGGTTTAATTCCGTAATGAATTGCTCACTACTTTTAGTGCGGGGTTTTCTACCGTTCAACATAGTTATGCTGCAAAATTCGCAATCATACGGACACCCGCGCGAATATTGAAGACTGAGCGAAGCGTATCTTTTTTTATCAAGTAATTCCCACATTGGAATCGGAGTTTGCAGAATATCGGGGAATTCAGATGTCGAGTAAATATGCTTTGGCTCTCCTTTCATTAAATCGTCTAAAAAACGTGGTAGTGTAATTTCTGCTTCATTTAGCACAAAGTGATCAATGCCGAGGAAATCTCTAAATTGAGTTGTGAACAGCGGTCCGCCGGCAACTATCTTAACGCCGAGTTTGTTGCATCTGCGGATTATTTCTTTTATCGAACTGATGTGCACATTCATTCCGCTCAAGAAAACGTAATCTGCCCAAAGCAAATCTTTTTCCTTTAGCGCAGTTACATTTAGGTCAATTAATTTTTTCTGCCAATCCTTTGGAAGCATTGCCGCAACAGTTATCAAGCCAAGAGGCGGCTCTGCAGACCTTTTGGAAACGAACTTCAACGCATCCTTAAAACTCCAAAAAGTTGAAGGTGTTTCGGGATATATCAATAATATTTTCATTTTGTCTCCTCCAAATAAGTTGATACAGTAAAAAAAATCTTTCGCGAACAAATAATGGTGATTTTTTGATTAAATGTTTGTAAAAGAAATGTAAAAAATCGGTTTTGTTTATTTGAATTTTTGTTTTTATCCATGATATTGTAGTTGGATTTTCAAAAAAGTTGATCTAATTATTCAATAGAATACAAAATGAAAAAAAACCGGTCACAACTATTTTTAATGATTGCATTCATCTTTGCTCAATTTGCATGGTTAGGTTTGCTTGGTTTATGGATCTATTGGTACGTTTCAAATTATTTGATTTTTGAAAAAGTGGGTGAACAGATTGCACCCCAAATTGTTATCGATAGTCCGAACGTTACTATTTTTGTCGGAGGCATTATTTTGATTGCCGGAATAGCCGTGGCGATGTTTTTTATCTTTCGTAATCTAACAGTGCAGATAAAATTGACCCGCCTTTATGATAACTTCATTGCGAATATTACGCATGAATTAAAATCGCCGCTATCGTCCATTCAATTATATCTGGAGACTTTAAGAGACAAAGAAGTAACCGAAGAAAAGAAAAAAGAATTTCTTGGATTCATGATGAAAGATACCAGCAGGTTGAATAAACTTATAAATTCAATTCTGGAAATTTCGCGATTAGATAAAAAGCGGATTGCGCACAATTATTACGTTTATGATGCTGATACAATTTTTCGGCAGTTGATAGATGATTCTGCCAATCAGTTCAGAATTCCGCAAAGCTCAGTTAATTTTCCCAATAACAATGCCGATTTGAAATGTGTTATCGACAAAGATGCGATGCAAATTGTGTTTGATAATCTGATGGATAATGCAATTAAATATTCCAAGAAACCGGTTAAGCTTAATATTAAACTGACGCACAATTCAAAAAAAGTGATTATTGAATTTCAAGATCATGGCATCGGGATTGAGCAAAAAAATATTAAAAGATTATTTCAAAAATTTTTTAGGATCGACGATAAAAAAATTCCGAACGTAAAAGGCACCGGCTTAGGATTATTCTGGGTAAAGGAAATTTTGAAATTCCATGCAGGAAAAATTAGGGCTGTAAGCGCAGGTGAAAATACAGGGACAAGTTTCATCATAGAATTACCGATCTATCAATCGTCGAAAAAGTTTTACATTAACTCATTATTGAGAGAAACGGCAAAAAGAGAAAAATTACTGGGTGATAAAAATGGATAAAAATCCTTACTTTGGAAGCAAAATATTACTAATTGAAGATGAAGAAACTCTGGCTGTTGGACTTGAATTCAATTTAACGACAGAAGGCTACACTGTTATTTGGGCAAAAGATGGAAAAGAAGCGCTACTATTTTTTGAAGCAAACGCAGTTGATTTGATCATTCTTGATATAATGCTTCCGTATTATAATGGATTTGAAATAGCGCAAGCGGTTCGTTTAAAATCACCTCAAATGCCAATTTTGATTTTAACAGCAAGAACATCGGTGGAGGATAAAGTTCGCGGATTGGAAGTTGGCGCCGATGACTTTATGACCAAACCATTCCATCTGGAAGAATTATTGCTAAGAATAAAAGGAATGCTGAAACGGAAAATGTGGTACAAATCTTCTTCAGAAATTCAACCCTTAGTCATCTTTGGAGAGAACAAAGTTGATTTCGAAAATTTAACATGCGATTGCGGATTAAAAAAAATAGTGTTAACTCAGCGCGAAGCAATGCTTCTTAAGTACTTAATAGAGCGAAAAGGAAAGATTGTTTCCCGCAAAGAGATACTTGAAAATGTCTGGCAAATTAGTTCTGATATTGAAACCAGAACTGTTGATAATTTCATTTCCCGATTAAGGAAATATTTTGAACCCGACCCGAACAATCCAAAATTTATTTTAAGTATACGCAGTTCAGGGTACTCGTTTGCGGATGCCGTGAATTAATTAATACTGCCGTAAATATTTTCAAAATAAATGTTGCAACAAATTTTAATATTCCTTAATTTTGAATCGGAACATATAATCTGAATAACATTTTTTAACATTTTGGAGGCGGAATGAAAGTCAAATTATTTCTAATTATTGTAAGTCTTTTCCTTTCTCAAAATTTCCTATTTGCTCAAAATTGTGTGAGCTGCCACAAAGCGGTAACTCCTCAAGCAGTTAGCGACTGGCAATTAAGCAAACACGCAGAAAATGGAATTGACTGTTCGGCATGCCATGGCAAAGAGCACAATGGACCGAAAAATATTGATAAGGTATTACTGCCAACCTATGAGACTTGTAACCAATGTCACGACACTCAGGTAAATCAATTTAAGAAGGGTAAACATGCAGTTGCATGGACGGCTATGAAAGCAATGCCTTCAATTCATATGCAGCCAATGGCATTAATTGACGGCAACAAAGGATGCGGTGGTTGTCATAAAATAGGAATTAAATCTGAAGAAGAAATCAAGAAATTAAAAAGCGAAGGATCAATGTTTGGTCATGCAAGCTGCGATGCGTGCCATACCAGACACACTTTCTCTGTAAAGGAAGCACAACAACCGCAGGCTTGCCAAACTTGTCATACGGGGTTTGATCATCCTCAGTGGGAAATGTATTCTGGCTCGAAACACGGCGTTAGATATTTATTAAAACAGAACGGGACTTTGCCCGCCGATACTCCAGCTCCGACGTGCCAAACTTGTCATATGTCAAACGGAAATCATGAAGTTAGAACTGCTTGGGGTTTTCTTGCTGTGAAACTTCCAATGCCTGAAGATGAACAATGGGCAAAGGACAGAGTAACAATTCTGCAAGGACTTGGTGTGTTGGACCCACAAGGCAATCCTACCGGAAGAATTGAAGCTGTAAAAGCTGCCGATGTTGCGCGTTTAACTCAGGAAGCATGGGATGTTGAAAGAAACAAAATGATTAAGGTTTGCGGTGATTGTCATTCAGAAAATTTTGCAAAAGCGGAACTCGCCAATGGTGATGACATGATTAGACAGGCAGATAAATTGATGGCTGAAGCAATCAGAATAATTGCCGGTCTTTATCAGGATGGAACACTAGAAAAACCTGAATCATATTCTTATGCCTTTCCGGATATTTTAACATTTCACGATGCCCCAACGGTTATTGAACAAAAGTTGTTCGTAATGTTTTTAGAACATAGAATGAGAACGTTCCAAGGGGCTTTCCATTCAAACCCAGATTACACACTTTGGTACGGGTGGAGTGAAATGATAAGAGATTTGCAGGAAATAAAAGAACTTGCTGCGGATATGAAAGGGAAGAAGCAAAGGTAGATTTGATGAAGTGGCTATTTTATGATTAATAAAAATAAAACAGCCTCTTCTAAATTTAGTAGATGATGTAATATGCTTTTAGCTGCTTATAGAAGGTCGAAATAATTACCTTAATAATTACAATTGTTGGAATAGCGAAAAGCATTCCGATGAATCCATAAATTATAGACCCGCCGGTAACGCCTAAAATTACAATTAATGGATGAAGATCAACGGCTTTACCTAGTACTAACGGCTGGAAGATTGAGTTGTCTAATCCTTGTGCAATTAATACAACAATAAAAACACCAATAACAACGTCTTCCGAACCCATGAAAGGGATTAATGGCGTTACGTTATCTGCTATTAACGCGTATGTTAGCCCAACACCTAAGCCAATCACAGGTCCTAAAAAAGGTATCGCATTAGATATGCCGGCAACTAAACCGATCAGAATAGAAGCATCTACCTTGAAACCTATTAACACAAGACCAACGATAAATGTTAGACCGACGAGTGAACTTTGCAGTAAAGTTCCTCTTAAATAATTACCAATCGCATCATCAACGTTATCAAACGTAGTAAGCGCCATTTCGAAATATCTGTTTGGCACAAGAGAAATTATAAACCGCTTAATTCGTCCATCATCAATCAACAGAAAAATAAATACAAAGGGAAGAACTATCCACGTTGAAACTGCGTCAAGAAAAATAGTGGCTTTTGTGTCAGGAAAATCCAGTTCATGTCCTTTTTCTGTAAGAATATTTTGATTAGTAGTTGATATCTTTTCCGCGAAGGGCAGTTTATCTAATTCTTTTAAATAAGTAAAAATTTCTTTTCTAACGCTATCGGAAGGATTCTCAAAATTGAATTCGTATAAGTAATTTCTCTCTGGTTTACTAAGACTTAAAAATTGATTAATCTTTTCGACTACAGGATACAATTCCTCACCAACAAGTGAGGACAACAAATTTCCTTCGGATCCGAAAGTTTCCTTTTCCATTATGTCAAGAAACATCTCATTAAGTTTGTACCGCAGTTCAACTCTTAATTCGTATTGATCTTTTTCATCCGGAATAACTTGTACAATTTGCTTGCCGGAAAAAAAAACGATTAGAAAAAGACTGCCGAGAATTACCAGTACAGAAGGAGCCGTAGATAATCCTTTTCTTTTCAATGAATCAAGAATAGGAATGCATATGTAAGCGATAAGAGCGCCAATGATAGTTGGCAGGATTAAACTCTTCATCGAGTAAATTAGAAATCCAATAACCGCAAATATGAATACGGTTAAAAGGAAATAAAAAACTCGCGATCTTTTCAGCCGTTCTTTATCCAGCCTAATCATCAACCATCTCTTTTGAATTTTCATTTTTTCTGCTAAGCATTTCGTTTGTAGCTTTAAGCCTCATTCCGATTATGATTGCAAGTTTCTTAATAATTTTTCCGCCAATTAGTGGAAGTGTGATCATAAGTTTATTCAAGTCCTCGCGGAATATGGCTAATGCGTATGTGTCTCGTGTTGCAATTGCGTCTGCCGATCTTGGCGAATTATCAAGTAAAGCAAGTTCGCCGAAAAATTCACCTTTGCCTAATTTCGCCAGTTCAATATTCTTATTATTTCTTTTGGCGATAATGGAAATTTCCCCTTCGATAACTATAAACATTGCTGCGCCAGGCTGTCCCGTTTCAAACACGTGCTCGCCTGATTCAAATTTGCGTTTATAAAATTGATTGGTAATAGCCTTTAGTTCGCGTCTTTTTAAATTAGAAAAAAGCGGAACGTCTTTTAACAATTCAAAGTGAGAGGTATCCTCGCCGTCCTTATTGGAAGAAAAAATATTTCCCCAAAAAGTATTTACGCGGGATTTTGATTTTGATTCTGATTCTGATTGCATTTCAATTTCGGTCATGAGTAGCGCCAATTTTATTACTGTCTGAAAATAATAATAATTCAATAACATCAAAAGTGGAATTTTAAAATGTAGTATTAATGTCGCTTACCAGAAAATTACATGAACTCTGGGACTATGAATAAATTTGAACAACAATTTTTGATTTAGATCAAACATAAGAACTAAAAAGCAAAATATGTTCTAAAAATCTTTGTTATTTAAAGAAAAATATTCGATTATAACAGTTACAATTATGAAGTTTAACAAAGGGACTATTAATTGAATATTTACTCATCTTCTATTCTTCTGCGGCGTTATTATGAAGAGTAATTTTTTCGCAGATTCACTAAAAATTCTTGCAGGGCTAATAATTTTCAGCCTTCTGTTTTACATTCTAAATAGATTCGTTGATTATTTAATAATAGCAAACGGGATAACTTTTTTTTCCCACTTGTACGACCAGGATATTGGTAATCTCACAAATACGGTGGGCAGTCTCGGCGAAGTGGTTACCGGTGTATTTGGCGTTGAACTAACCGCAGTAACTATTATCGTGCAGTTAGCAGCTAATAAATATTCAGACAGCGTTATGGTTTTATTTATTCGCAACAAAATTAACGCGGTTGTTTATGCTTTATTTGTGATAGTGGCGATTAATACTTTGTTAGTTACAAATACTATAAAAGAAGATTTTGTAAGTCACTTTAGCATTACTGTTAATCTTTCGTTAATCATTGTAACAATAATAATCATTATACCTCATTTAAGTTATGTGTTCAATTTTCTGCGCCCCGAGAACTTCTTATCCTATGTTAAAGACAATATCACAAAAACAATTCTATCTCTCGAAACTTCCGATTCTAAAACTGTTATTAAAGCGAGGCAGGAAGTTTTCAAAGAAATAAATTTTATCGGCGACATTGCAACAAATTCTGTCCATCAAGGAGATCGAGCAACAACACTGTTGTGTATTACTGTCTTAAGGGAAATACTTCTTTTATATTTACCGCTGAAAAGTAAAATCCCAAAAGATTGGTTCCACACCAGGGAAGAGGATTCAATGGATCCGGATTTTGCCAGCTATTCCCAATTTGTTTTGCAGAGAATTGATGAACGTCAAATAATTCTTGAGAGAAAGGTTTTTCAAGTATATGATCTAATTTACAATAATTCTCGCAGCACGCTTAGAGAGGTCGCCTCCGGCGTTTTGTTAAATTCTCAATTAATTGGTTGTGCTTCTGCCGCTGCTAGAGATGAAGGAGCGCTTGAGAATGTTTTTAAATATTTCAATTCATACCTTCGATTTGCAATTAATGGAAAAGACCCAAGGTCAGCGTTCAACACGCTTGAGCATTACAGAGTTCTTGCAGAAGAATTATTAAGAGTTGATCCCAAAGTTGTTGAAGAAGTATCTTTTTATTTTAAGTACTACGGGCAGGAAGCAAATAAACGCGGTGTATTATTTATAATTGAAACAGCCGCTCATGATCTTTGCCGAATCAATGAACTGGCGTTTGATTTGAAAGTTCCGAATACAAAAGAATTACTTGGACTGTTCTTAAAATTGGATGAACCTTTGAAAGAAGGCGGAAACGAAGAATTAACGACTCAAGAAATTTCACTAATCGGCGTTCGAATTGCGCAGGTAAAACTGGCGGGTTATTATCTATTCCACGGAAATGAAGAATTAGCAAAAGTTATTTATAATGACATGAAGGTTGAACCTGTTTCCAGAATTCAGCATATTAAGGACATAATTTTTAATACTACGCAGGAAGAGTTCTGGGAGATAACTCCAAGAGGCGTTAATTTTTATTATGTTTCGCCAAGAAGAAGGGAAGCGCTGGTACAATTTTTTAATTGGTTCGAGCAAAAAAATGTTAGTTAATTTTTATTTTTCGTATTATTTTCCATTTGTTATTTGAGAATAACGTAACTCTTAATTATATTGTGATAAAAATACCAATGGTATTTATTATTATTAATTACCAGGCAGTACCTTTCTTTATTTTATAAATTATTACAGGAGGTTAGAAGTGGCTTCAAAGACAAATTCTACAGGCCCCAAAACAGCTATTGGCCGTTACATGGTATACACCTTTATACCGCGATATGCAAACAACGTAAGCGGTATTGTTTATATGGGTGCAGCAATTCTAATTATTATTGTTGGTCTGCGCGGTCTCGGCGAGATAGCAGGACAATTAGCCATTGTCCCAAAATTTTTACTTGATCATGAAGGAGTAAAGATTGATGCAAACTGGGTTATGCTTGCACTCTTTTTAGAATTCTCCTTATTGATGATCATGGCGTTCGTTACATTCATGACCCCTGAAGAAGAAGCGGGTCACGGTGCAGGCCATGCCGAAGTAGAAAAACCAGTTACACCATCCTTAAATTTGCCAGAATACAAACAAGAACTGGCTAAATTACACCATCTTTCTACCGAAGAAATGAAACTTATTAGTAATTATATAACTGAATTTGAAGCTCTTTCCGATAAAATCACTAAGATTCAGGAAAGAAACGTTGCAGCACTAAAAAGTATGGCAGATACGCTTTCAAGATAACCGGTTAATTAATTAATAAAAGAGGTTTATTTCAATGGCAGGCAATAAAAACATGGTATACTTTATACTTTACATTGTGCTCATTACTGAGTTGCTCATCGTTATTACCGAAAGGGATGAGCTGATGGAAGTAGAGAAAGTAATAAGAGATAAAATGGTTACTACACTGGCGTTAAATTATCAACAGGATGTTATTTTATCTATCCCTACAAAAACATCAGATTATAACATACGTCCCGATAATTTTCACTCAGTCGTTATGATTCCCTTAGGCGTTACTTCCGACAAGGAAAAGGATAATTCCGAATATTTTATCGATATTGACGAAACATCCAAAACAAAACCTTCGGATTGGCCTAATGGGGGCATCAGTCTTGAAAATTCTACAGACAATTATAAATTAGTTAAAGAAGGCGGTAACGCAATCTTTACTGCAAAATTCACTCAACCTGGGACGTACGTTTTTACAGCTTTTTGTAAAGTCGAACGAATTTTACCCGATTATCTTCCAAAGAATTTATTGGAATATTTAGAAAAGCAAGTCGGCGAAGAACACCTTCACAAAAAGAGTATCCCCGAGTTGTTTGAAGTTACAGCGAAACGTCAAGGCGGTTTAAAGACTAAAGCAGCAGAGTTCCTATTCTAAATAGGAACTTTCTCTAAAAAATATGTGAGGAGTTTATGAGAAAATTTTTAATCGGATTTTTTTCAGTCCTATTAGTAATTAATATTTCTGCTCAGGTACCGGATAGAATCAGCGATACTTTAGATGTAGTTACTACTCAGGATTTTAACGTACCTGGAGATAAAAATATTCTGATGAATAACGTTATTAGTGTAGACGTTTCTGCAGAAATTTTAGATGCTAGCGGCAATTCAATAAAACAATGCGAAAATATCTGGCAGTTTCCATCCCGCGAAAATCTTAGAAGAAACACTTCGGGTGGAAGAGGCGAAACCGTGCAAATTCATGTTACGGATAACATTGATGCTCCTGGAACATATTACATGAAAGTTAATCTTAGAGCGACCAATGAAGATAGGAGGACGCAAACAGGGACTGCTTATTACATGCTGAATGTAAAATCACCCGCTTCGGCAGCTCCTACCGGGCTTCGCACAGATAAACCCTACTTCTTCTCGGAAAAACTAACTTTTTCGTTTGCTACCGTTGAATTTAAAGATGCTACTCTTTATTCCTATGAAATACAGGATGCGGGCGGAAATGCAGTTGAATCCGGGAAAGGCGCAGTGGTTAAACTTGATGCTATATTTAGCGATGCAAAAAATGTGAATAAGAATTTTACTATCGTGGGCTTTTATAACGGTAAGGAGTTCTTGTATACAGAGAACGGTGACCCCACTCCAAAAGAATCGAAGTGGACTATTTCTCTAAGGATTCCGGCACTTGATGAGTTTGGGGACTTTAAAGTTGCCCCAGGGCAGAACGTTATTCTCAGCACGTACAACCCAAATGCAAGAAGGATTCTGTATACATTTGTTACGCAAACAGCTGATGGCGGTTTCGTAATGTTTAAACCCGATGCTCGTAATTTCCAGATGGTTGCAGAACCATCAGACGCAATAACAAACCAGAGAGCTACTCCATCGTCAGTATTTCTATTTGTTACATTTGATTTTAATCCAACCTGGTTGGAATCTCTTGAACAGTGTTCCGAGCAAGCCGTAAAAATAAGTATTAGATTCAGAGATCAATTCGGTGAAACAAGAAGCTTTGAATACCAGGCAACAGTGCTTAACTAATTAATTTAATAATATAGTGTACTTGCAGCCATGAAAAAAATAATTAAGTATGTTCTAATATTTTCAATGTTTTTTGGAGTGAGTCTTCAAGCTCAGCAGTTAGATGATTTGCTTAAAAAAATCGATCTCAAGCTGAAGAAGGATAGGAAGTATCTTAATCTTCACTATTACTCATTTCAACCTGAAAAAAACATGGATAATGAATTAAAATCCATACCGAGGATTGAAGAAAAAGATCCCTGTGTTTTTCAGTTTGATGACGGTATTTCCTATCGCCTTGTTTTCTTAAAGGGAGGAATAGAACTTGACTCTCTTGAATTACTATTCATTGACGAAATTAAAGTTGCCACAGCAGAAGGTGGAGGAGTATTCGGCGCAGCCGGAGCTTCCAATGTGGATACATCTGTTGTGTTAGATTTTAAAGACTTGCGTTCCTTAAAGGCGAACAACTACGGCACCTACTCGAAATTGTACAACCTTGTAAGAAGATTTCTGATTGAGAATGAGGATCAAGAAGTTCCAGGCACGCTGCAAATCCGACCCGACGATGAAATGAAAACTAGTATGGGTATTTCATCTAGAGACAATAAGGATTTTCTCAGCTTCGCTAGAGTGAATAATCCATTTATTTACCCAAGAGAAACTAGAAGAGTCGGCGGCGGAATTAGAGGCGGAGAAACTACAACTCCAGATCACAGAGTTGACGTAAGTTTTTCGCGAATGGCGTACTCCCACAAGGTTATGGATTTTTCACTTGGTAATGCGAGTGCAGAAATTAGTTTTGAAGATCAAGTATTGAACTTGCTGCCTTGGCAGGGAATGACTCTCGCCGCCGGGTTCAGACTTTTAATGGCGCTGGATAAACCGCGGGATATTAATAACGCAACTTATATGGATGTTAATTTAGCAATAAGACTCGATGCCGGTTTAAAAAGTCTTTTCGAAGCGCAGCCATACATTTTGTCTGATTCACCTGTGTTGAATGTGCCGACTTCTTTCGTTGCCGGATTTTCATTCACACGTCCGCTATCGCTTCCGTTCATAAACATCTATTTTGCAGCGGGACAGGAAGATTATACAGCCCCGAATGTTATTCTGAATGTGAAGAATAATAATTATGGTTATTACAGCAACACACAATTTGAATCAACCATGTCATTTTATTGGAATTCTAGTGACAGGTTAACAAGCAGATTTAGAGTTGACATTGGTATGGCATATTTTGATGTTGTGCGGGCAACCTATAATGCTTCTAAAAAGTTTAGCGGTTCCGTTACCACCGTTAAAGATGACATTATGCCTGTATTTACGCTGCATTACAATTTTGTTCCTTCGGATAATCCATTATTAGGAGCGAGTTTTAAGGTTCTAGACGGAGTGGCAAAATTAAAAGCATGGCTTAAAGTGTTTGAAATTTCACCGACTCATACAATCAGACTGGAAACTTTGTATCTCTCTGCACCAATTATGAGAGACCGCAGAGTGTGGGAAACCGAAGGCGGCATAATGTTTCAACTTAGATACAGATATGGATTATAGATTAAATTTAAAGGCATAGAAGATGAAAAAGATTCTACTATTAATAACCTTTTTATTTACGCAAGTATTTTTTGCGCAGGACGCACAACAGGAAATCGGCGATCTAAAAAAAATATATTCTAATTTAGAATATAATACGATCGCCTTTGATGATTTGAAACAAAAGTGGATTATCAGTGATCCTGTTTTCGTAAGAGAGGTTTTTAACAAGTTCGTAAGTAAAAATGCCCTTCGATTAAGGGGAAGAGCATTAAATCAATTAACTCTGATCGAGAAAGCTAAAGAAGTTCAGGACGGTAATATTCTTATCGACTTGAGGAAAAGGTATTACGACGATGAAATTGAATATTTCGCATTTATTCCTTTTAGTGAAATTGACAACTTTGAACCAAAACTTTTAGTCGATTCCGTTGATGATGGTTATTTTCTCAAAGATATAGTCGGTTCGGTTGTTTATGGAAAACTGCAGGAGCAAAGTTATTTCTTCAGCAACCTCACAAAAGAAATATTCGATACCAAAGCCGGTTACTATTTTGATGTAAACGTTGATGCGGTTGATCCAAGTGTTATGTTTTGGTCTACGACTTCAGATTATAGAAATAAATTTCTACTGAGCCTTTTTGGAAAGTGGGGACAGGACTACATTTTTATGCCTGGATGGTATTTTCCGGAAATGATTGTTGGAGGAAGAATTACATACTTTGATGTTCTTTCTGGAGACCCTGACGATTACACTTACGAGGTTAGCTTCGGAACCGGAATGGCTTCCCATTACCCTTATGTTTCCATTGGAAATGAGCAGAAACTTGATAAAGCCGGACAGAGTGTTTATGCAAAAATTTCCGGACAGGCTTTAAAATACGTGATGGATGATGCAGAGGATTATTACATCGATCTCGAAGTATTCACAACTCCGGTGGATTTTGAATACTCCGATATGAAATTTGCATCAACTAGAAGTTTCTTCTCGATCCGTAATTATGCAGTATTTAAAGTGAGAAAAGAAAGATTATTTAACTTGTTCAATTTTGGAATGGCTAAAGCCGCTTTGGGTATAAGCACATATTCTGTTGACGAATATAAATATGATACAAAACTGAAAACATTCAGCGATTTGAGAACAACAACAGATTTCATGAATAAGTTTGAACATTTCTTCTTTGGCGAGTTTGGAGTTGAAAAAGGCGGCGGTTTGGTTCAGTATGATATCACCGCAGTTTTAGGATTTAATTTTGTTGAAGGATATTTAATGGGCGGAATTAAATCCCAGATTATGTTAAGCGATACATTCGGTTTGCAGTTTAGAATTTATCAGGGGTTAGGAATGGAACCAAGCACTTATGGTTACAGAACAACTCCGACAGTTGTATTTTCTCCGGTGTTGAGAATTAATTATTAAAAGGTAAAATTCTTTTGCCGGATTTATAAACGTTCGAGTGTATTTATTCCATTCAGAAAACTATTGGAATAGAATGAAGATAAAATACGTTCTTTTTTTTTCTATTATATTCTTCAATTGCTTTTATTCGCAGAATATTGATAAAATATATAAGAAGATTCAAAATAAGCTTCAGGATGATGATATTTACCTGGATTTGTATGCGGTAAATTATTATCCAGCACAGGCTGAAGCATCCGACGTAAAAACTATTCCTTTATATAAGGGTGATAATTTTGCGTTCGAGCCAGGAGAGGGAATTTCATATAAGTTCATTTACCTTAATGAGACTATTGAAACTGATTCGCTAATTCTTGTTGAAATTAGGAAATACACAGATGCCTCCACAACAGGTGAAGGCGGAATTTTTGGAAGCGTTGGAGAAGCATCAATCAGCGAAGACTTTGTTGTAACTTTCAGAGACATGCAGGAATTGTACTTCGAAAACAGAAGTATTTATAATCAGTTACTAACAACTATAATTAAATTACTCCGCGAAACGGAACCGCAGTCCCTTCTAAAATTAGATTTAGAAAAGGATAATAAAAAAAGCAGAGGCATATCTGCTAAAGATAATTTGGATTACCTGAATTTTGCGTGGGTTAACAGTAAACACAAATATCCACCGCTGCCGGAACCTGCTACCGGAGTTCGTTCTGTTCGAAGGGGCAGAAGTCAAGCATCCACAGACTCACCATTTGAAGTTAGCTGGGATATCGGAAAAACAACGTTCTTTTATAAAGATTTTATGGATTACGATTTTTCACGCATCAGTGTTGAATTGAATATGCAAAACAGTTTGCTGAACTTGCACCCATGGCAGACTATGACGATGGGCTTTGGAATTCGAAATTTGATATTCCTTACTCAGAATGTAAAAAACATGCAGAATGATTTTCTGATTGATACAAGAATTATCGGCAGATTTAGATTAAATACATCGGGATTTGCAAGCAGCATACCGTTCGTATTTACAGAGGATCCAAAATTAAATGTTGGTCCTGGGATAGAGGTAGATTTATCTTTAAGCAGAGCTTTCGGGTTCCCTTTCATGAATCTGTATTATTCAGCGGGATCTGAGGATGTAACAACTCCTTATGTGAAAGTTAATAATGCGGCTTATTTTACCTTTTCTCAATGGGCTACTACATTTTCATTTTACTGGAATACCAACGAGTCCAGAACGCTTCGGTTCCGGCTAGATGTCGGCGCTGGAAGATTCGACGTGATAAAAGCAACTTATGGAGCAAATATTAAGCGCAGTTTGGTTTACAACTCAATTCATCCGCTGCTAAAGTTTTACATGAATTTTGTCCCAGAGAAAAACGAATTGTTCTCTGCAAGCGTTAGATTATTTGACAGCGTAATTAGATTGGATTTCTGGCTCAAAATTCTGGAATTTGCGCCAAGCCATGTTGTGAGATTCGAGTTTTCGCAAATCTCATCTCCGCTTTACAGAAAATTAAAACCATGGGAGAACGACGGTAGTTCAATGGTTGGCTTTAATTATAGATTTGGATTTTAACAAGAGAAAATGACTTATGAAGAATAAAGTTATATTCATAGCAATGGTGCTTATCTGCATCTCGACTTATGGGCAAAAATATCCGGATAGTCTCAAATTCGAGTATCTTGATAAAATCTATAGAAACCTAGAGTACAACACCACGGCTTTCAACGATTTGAAGAGAATTTGGAACATCACTGATCCGGTTTACGTTCGCGAGATTTATAATAGATTTATCGTTGAGAATGCGCTTTTACTCGATGGAAAAAAGCCATCAATGGAAATGTTAAAAGAAAAAACTAAGGATATTTACAGAGGAGAAGTTTTCATTGAACTTCGCCGTAGATATTATGACAACGAAATTGAGCAGTTGAGATTTTTTACAGAATCTAAATTAAAAGTTATTGATAGCACTGTGTCTCAAAAGGATTATTTCTTTGATACAATCGAAGATCACATCTTTATTAAAAGCGTTCTCGGTGAAATGGTGTACGAAGATCTTAAATCGCAATTCTACGCTCACACAGATTTAACAAAAACTCTTTATGATACAAAACTTGCGTACAATTTTGATATTTATTTGAGCCTCTTAAATCCGAGATTGCTATTCTGGACGGAGACTACAGAGCAAAAAAATAAATATTTAGTTTCTGCGTTGGGTAAATGGGGAAATGATAGAATAGGTTTCCCAGGTTGGTATCACTCAGATTTTTATGTTGGTCTGCAGGTCATATATATAGACTATATGAAAAACAACGAACCTTACAATACTTATCTTGTTGAACTTGCAACCGGCGTACCAACCAAGCAGCCCGGGCTAGATTTTATGAAAGCGGATAAAGGCAAACATCTTTTCCATACCGGCTCAAATTTTTATTTTAGATTATCGGGTAACCCGCTGCTTTTTATAAATAAAAGTTGGGATAAATACGTATTCGATTTCGAAGGCTCGTTTTCATTAACAGAATTTACTACCAAAGATTATGGCGTAAGTTATAGTTCTAAGTTTTATTCAAATAGAAATTTCTTCATGTTGTCTGGAAAATATAAAGACATTTTTAACGTAATGGATATCGGCTGGCTATATGCTGAGTTAGGATTAGGCGGATATGATGTTACTCAATACTTATTAGATCCGCGGGTTACAAAGCTTCAAGTTGTAAAAGCAAAAGGTAACGGCGATATGAATTATGTAACCGATATTCGCGCGGGGATTACAAATAATTCTGGATTATTAGCGCATGATGTTGCTCTAAATATTAATTACAATATTTCGCAAGGGTATGCTTATATAGGCGTTAAAGCATTCTTGATATTAAGTAATTCCTTTGGATTTGATTTTGCATTTTATCAATCATTGAATTTGTCATCGGCACCATTGCCGTACTATAGAAATGATTTTAATTTAGTTTTCTCACCAATAATTCGAATAAACTATTAATTATTCTTATTCAGTTCAAGAATTATAAAAAGGAGATCCAAGAAGTTATGAGAAAGTTTTTCAGTATCAGTTTCTTGGTTATAACACTGTTTAGTGCAGGAATTTATTTCGCCCAAGATAAACCGGAAGTCAATAGTCAAGCTAATCCTCCGTCAATTGCAGAGAAGAAATCCGGGAATCCGGATGATGAGATTAAAGTTAAATCACTTTCTCTAGCTGCACCAATTGGCGGTGAAGTTTGGAAAATTGGTAATACAAAGGTTATTCGTTGGAATAGCTCTGAAATCGATTTCGTTAGAATTGCTCTTTCCTCAAATGCGGGCATTACCTGGAAATTAGTAGCCGATAATTTAACCGCAAGCCTCGGACAATATTCCTGGAATATAGCGAGCGGTAGTTATAATTCTTCATCTGAAACAAGAATAAGTATTTTTGACACCTCTGATCCTGCAGTTACAGATACAAGCGCAAATTTTATTTTGAGTAATCTTGTTGTAACTTCTCCAGCGGCAGCGGAAAAGATTCAGGTTGGCGAGGCTTATGATATTAAATGGACTGCAAGCAGCGATATAGCAAATCTTAAAATTGAGTACTCATTAAATGGAACTACGTGGACCCAAATTAGCGCATCAACTGTTGCAAATCTCGGTAATTTTTCTTGGACCGTTCCTAACTTTCCGAGCGCAACGGCAAGAATAAGATTAACTGCTTTAATAAACGGAACGGAAAATACAACTACTTCGCAGCTATTTAATATTAGTTCGGTTCAATTAACTTCGCCTAATGGCGGGGAAGATTGGTTCTCCGGCGTTAATAAAACCATATTGTGGGCTTCTAACAACGTAACTAAAGTCGCACTTAATTATTCCACAGATAACGGAACGACCTGGATGAAAATTTCCGATTCCGTTAATGCGGGCATCGGCTCATATATTTGGAATGTACCGTATACTCCTTCAAATAATGTGCGTGTAAAAATTAATGATTATAAGGCTATCTCTATTGATGATATAAGTGACAATGTTTTTAAAATCAGTACTGTTCAAGTGGTTTCCCCAAATGGGTCTGATGGATGGGAAGTCGGTTCATCTCAAAACATTACTTGGAATACGAATATTGTTGATAATTTTAAAATTGATCTTTCTACCAACAATGGTAGTTCATGGGATGTTTCTGTAATTAACTCAGTAGCATCTTCACTAGGAAGTTATACTTATACTGTACCAAGCTTACCAACCAATAATGCACGAATTAGAATTTCGGGTATCACAAATCCGACATTAATTGATGTAAGTGATAATAAATTCACAATTGGAACAGTAACCGTTTCATCCCCTGTCGGCGGGGAAATTTGGCAGGCTGGAACTGTTAAGTCTATTAAATGGACTGTATCAAACGGTATCAATGCGGTAAAAATCGAATATTCGCAGGATGGGTTAACATGGACAACAATTACTCCAACCACAAATGCACTTGCTGGAAATTACAACTGGTCAATCCCATCGTCACTTTCTGCAAATACTGTTAGAATTAGAGTGAGCGATGCTGCTACGGGCTTAGGAATAAATGATGTAAGTAATTTATTTACAATTGCAAAATTAACTCTTACAACACCTAACGGCGGTGAACTTTGGGAATCGGGAACTTCTCAAAATATTCAATGGAGCGCCAGCGCTTCCTTAACTAATATTAGAATACAGTATTCAACCAATGCAGGCGGATCGTGGAGTAATATCGCTTCGAATGTTCCGGCAGTAAATAATTCTTATGCTTGGAATATTCCAACTGATATTGGCTCTGCATCAATGCGCGTGAAATTGTTCGCTGAGAATGATTCAACGTTTTTTACAACCAGCGGATTCAACTTCAAAGTTGCCAAAGTTAGTTTAATTTCTCCTAACGGCGGTGAAAGGCTTTTCGCTAATTCACCACACGTAGTATCCTGGACGGCTACATCAGGTATAGATTTTGTAACGCTGCAGTACTCAACAAACGGCGGCGTTTCTTTTATAAATATTGCCAATAGAATTAATGCTTCTCAGGGAAGTTATAGTTGGACTGTTCCGGATATTTCATCTTCTACAGGAAAAGTTCGTATTTACGATTCATTTGGTTCATCAATTAGTGATGTGAGCGAAACTGATTTTAGTATTGCTCGAATTAAGGTTACTAGTCCTAACGGCGGTGAGGGTTTTTTAATTGGAAGTAATCAAAAAATCAAATGGACTGCGTCTCTGGTTGATAATGTTAAAATTGATTACTCATTGGACAACGGCACTACGTGGATAAACATTCAAAATGGAGTAGCTGCTAGTGCAGATTCCATCACATGGATTACTCCAGCGGTTGCTACTTCCACCGGATTAGTTAGGGTGAGCGATATAAATAATTCTAATCACTCGGATAAGAGCGACGCTAATTTTAAAATTGCAAACATCGAAGTAGTTTCACCAAATGGCGGAGAAAGGCTTGCTTCTGCAAGAACGCAAACAATCACATGGAATAATTCTACTAATATTACCAGTGTAAATATTGACTTATCGACTAATAACGGTACGTCATGGATTAATGTTTCAAGTTCTGTTCCCGCTACCGGAACTTATTCGTGGTCAGTTGGCGACATTGCAAGTTCAAATTCAATAATCAGAATTACGGACGCATCAAATACAAATATATTCGATAGAAGTGATGCAGTATTTACGTTGAAAAAACTCCTACTTACAAGTCCTAACGGAAGTGAGTATTATCTAGTTGACACGACTACCTCAGTTTCTTGGTCTTCGCTCGGAGTTTCAAATGTTAAGTTGGAATATTCAACTAACAGCGGCGTTACCTGGAAGTCGATTATTAATTCCACTCCCGCTGTGCCAAATAATTATTCATGGAAAATTCCAAATGATCCTTCCACTACTGCTTTAGTAAGAGCATTGGATGTTGACGATCCAACCACGGTGGCAGATACGAGCAACAATAGTTTTATAATAAATCAAGTATTGTTGGTTTCTCCAAACGGAGGCCAAACTTTTGAAGTTGGCAGCGTACAAACAATAAAATGGAATA
The DNA here is from genome assembly GCA_018829545.1 of Bacteroidota bacterium. Taxonomy (GTDB): domain Bacteria; phylum Bacteroidota; class Ignavibacteria; order Ignavibacteriales; family Melioribacteraceae; genus JAHJTX01. The sequence goes on from JAHJTX010000355.1 coordinate 25,614, forward strand.
ATTATTCGGGTGTAAGTAAAGTTGATTTAGAATTTTACAACGGTAATTCATGGAGCGCTATTGCGTCAGGTTTAACGGCTTCTAATAAATCTTATCAGTGGACTGTTCCAGCTTCGGTTACATCCGCAGCAAAAGTTAGAGTTAAAAACACAGATGACTCAAACGTATTTGACGGCAGCGATAACGTATTTTCCATCGGAACAATTAATCTTACAGCTCCAAACGGCGGGGGGAAATATCTAGTCGGAAAATCAACCAACATCACATGGAAAAATATTATTTCTGTATCGCAGGTTAATTTAGATTATTCTATTGATAACGGCACTACATGGATTTCAATTGCAGCAGGAATAACTGCAAGTAAAGAAACTTATACATGGACTATACCGAATACACCAAGCACTCAGGTTTTAGTTCGAATTTCCGATGCCTCAAATTCGGCAGTTAATGATTTAAGCGAAAACACATTCTCTATCGCAACAATTACTCTAACTGCTCCGAATGGCGGAGAAAAAATTCAAGTTGGGAATAACTTTGCTGTTACATGGACCTCGGAAAATGTTTCATTCGTAAACATTGAATACTCGACCGATAATGGTTTAACGTGGGCTACAATTTCTTCCAATGTAAATGCCGGTGCAGGAATATTACAGTGGACAGTTCAGAATACGCCGTCCTCCAACGCTCTGGTAAGAATTACAGACGCATCGTTCAATACTGTAACGGATAGAAGCGATGCAATTTTCGATATTCTTTATTTGAATTTAACCGCGCCTGATGGCGGAGAAAAACTTCTGGTTGGCACACAATCGAATATTACTTGGAGCAGCAATAACTCTATTTCCAAAGTTAATATTGAATACACAACCAACAACGGAAACAGTTGGACATCAATTCAAACGGGTGTGACGGCGAGTCTTGGCACTTATGATTGGACAGTACCCAATACTCCTTCCACTAGCGTAAAAGTTCAGGTAGTTGATCAGAACAATCCGACTATAATCGATGCGAGCGCTAATGTTTTAACTATTGCTGCATTAAAATTGAACGCGCCAAATGGCGGTGAAAAGATTCAGGTCGGTAAAAATTATCCGATAACATGGACATCGCAGAACATATCCACAATAAATATTGAATATTCTACGGATAACGGAGTTTCGTGGACTACCATTTCTTCCGGTGTGAATACCGGAGCCGGAATTTTGCAATGGGCTGTTCTAAATACACCATCATCAAATGCTCTTGTTAGAATTACCGATGCAGCATTCAGCAGCGTCACAGATAGAAGTGATTCAATTTTTAGTATACTCGCTTTGGAATTAGCATCGCCAAATGGCGGGGAAAAATATTTAGTCGGAAATCAAACCGATATCACGTGGAATAATAGTTCATCGATTTCGCAGGTAAATTTGGAATATTCTACGAACAGCGGAACAAGCTGGATATCCATTCAATCCGGATTAACAGCAAGCGCACAGAAGTACACTTGGACAATTCCAAATACTACTTCAACAAATGTTTATGTAAGAGTAGCCGACGCAAATAACACCTCGGTTCTTGACGCAAGCGACGATAAATTTACGATTGCAAAACTTGCTGTTACAGCTCCAAATGGCGGGAATAAAATTCAAGTCGGGAAAAATTTACCAATTACGTGG
>JAHJTX010000356.1 GCA_018829545.1 Bacteroidota bacterium
AGTATAACTTAACGTTAGGTAGGAGTATTGAGGCTAAAGGAGAAAAGGTAAGCTATATAAAGATAAAAAATATGCGCCCCAAAATTATATCAAGAATTGAAAACATAGAATTAGTTTCACTGTAAAACTTATAGCATGTGCACCTTTGGAATACTATGCCTAATTGCATAAAATTTACGGCATGGATGAATGAGCGAAGCAACCTTCTGAAAGAATCTTTATTTTTGGTTCGCCGCAGCGAATTAGTCTTTGAAATTTCTGATTTAGCCTGGTTAGGGTTGTTGCCGGAAACGTGCTGGATATCGTAGTTGATATTAGCAAATCTTCACCCACTTTTGGAAAGCATGTAGCTTTAGAACTTTCCTGAGGAAATAAAAAACAATTCTTTATACCGGAAGTTGCAGAATATTGGGAAAATGTAATTAAAATGAATGAGTATCAAGAAAAACGGTTTGTTAAGAACAGTGAAATAATTGACCTTGATAAAGGGCGCAATTGTTTGATTGAGTATTAATTAACTATCGCTGCATAGCTAATCTATTTATTTCACGTCCCAGGAAGAATGTTGGAAACAATCCGCCAGAGGCGGATTAATACTCTTGCTAATAAAAAGATTGTCTTATTTGGATTTGCCTTTAAAGCGGATACCGGTGACATAAGAGAAACCCCGGCATATTATGTTGCCAATATAGTGTTGGAATGTAAGTTTTTGTCCCATAGGGCTCCCTTCGGGATTTTTTGTGCCAAGCCTGTCCGCCACCGGTGGATTATTTTTTGTGTTCTTTACTTTATACTTTCAATGAGCGCAAAGCGCCATCCCGCTCTGCGGGACTTTTTAATTTTTAATTTATACTTGCGCCTTGCCGCGCCATGTTATTGGTAGAACGCGCTAATGTTTTTATCACAGATCCCAAAGCATTAAAGAACGCAAAGATAGATTTAGCAGAAGATGTTGATAAAGTCAATTTTGTTGAAGATCCATACGAAGCTGCAAAAAATGCCGACGCTATTGCAATAATGACGGAATGGAATTTATACAAGGCTTTAGACTACAAAAAGATCTACGACTGTATGAGGAAACCTGCTCATTTGTTTGACGGAAGAAATATTCTAGATCATTCTCAATTGAAAGAGATTGGATTTGATACACACGCGATTGGGATTCAGTGAAATGAACAAAGATCGCGAACCTAACCAACACTATTTTCCCTTCAACCTAAAAATCTAGTTTTAATTTCAAATAATAACTCTATATCAAATTAATTTGGCGATTTAATGAATCACAAAGAACAACTCTTAAAAAAAATATCATCTCATTCGGCTAAGATAGGTATCATTGGACTTAGCTACGTGGGGCTGCCGCTTGGTTTAACTTTTACCCGAAAAGGATTCTCAGTAATTGGGTTTGATGTTGATGAGAAAAAGATACCTTTACTAAATGCGGGGAAAAGTTACATCAAGCATATTAAAGCTGAAGACATTAGTGAAGCAGCAAGCTCAAAAAGGATTTGAGTTGGCTGCCGAATGGTATTTTGAGAATCTAAAATGAGTCCTATTGTTACAAATCTGTTTATAATTATTTTTTGCCAGTATATTATTATATGTCAATTATACCCTAAATTCGTTATATTCATACAATAATCAACAATATCTATTCCAGGTTATGTCAAGAGATGAAATCCAACAAATATTGTCAAAATACAAATTAGAATTGCAGAGTAAATTCGGCGTTTTAAGCATCAGTTTATTCGGAAGTTACGCACGTAATGAAGAAAATTCCGAAAGTGATATTGATATTGCTGTTGATATGGAAAAAGCCGATCTGTTTACAATGGCTTCACTTAAAAATTATCTTCAAGAGTTACTAGGTAAAAAAGTTGATGTGATTAGAATAAGAAAGAATATGAATACTATTCTCAAAAACAGAATTGAAAAAGATGCAATCTATGTACGATAAAGAGATTGTTATTGAAATTCTCAAGAATATTGAATGGTCAATCCGAGTAATTTTAAAAAGAAGTAATGAGATTAATTCATATGAGGATTTTATTAAAGATGATGAAGGATTAACAAAATTAGATAGTATTTGTATGCAGTTTATCAATATTGGAGAAGCTTTAAAGGAAATTGATAAAATCACCTCTAATAAACTCTTAATAAATTATCCGGGAATTGATTGGAAAGCTGCAAAAGGAATGAGAGATGTTATAACTCATCACTATTTTGATATTGATGCTGAGATTGTTTTTGAAACAATACAAGATAAACTTCCGCAATTGCAAAAGACTATTAACTCTGTTATTATGGATTTAACTGTGAACGATGAGAAAAGTACTTAACAACAAAGGTTATTACAGCCGTGATTTCACATATAGTGACAACGTAATGCAAGCGAACGAAAAAGCTCTTTTTACATCCGAATCCGAAATCTTAAAAGGTCAACGAGAGTACTATAATTTAGAACTTGATGAACATAAGTATTTATTAAAATTTGAAACCATACAATCATTCATAGGTTCTTAATGGAACAAAAAACTATTCCTCCACTACGGCGATGTTGTTGATACAAGCAGCATACATAGACTATTAGAAAAAATCGAACCAAACGAAATATATAACCTTGCGGCTCAAAGCCACGTAAAAGTCTCATTTGATATACCGGACTACACCGCCCAAGTTGACGCCCTAGGCACTCTTCGTTTCCTAGACGCCATCCGTGAAGTTGGACTCACAAAGCAGACAAAATTTTACCAAGCTTCTACTTCCGAACTCTACGGCAAAGTCCAAGAAATACCCCAGAGCGAAACAACTCCTTTTTACCCTCGCTCTCCATATGGTGTCGCAAAACTGTACCGATTCTGGATAGTTAAAAATTACCGCGAGGCGTACAATCTATTTGCTTGTAATGGTATACTCTTTAACCACGAATCACCACGTAGGGGAGAAATATTTGTTACGCGTAAAATAACCATGGCTGCTGCTAGAATTGTTCTTGGTTTACAAGATAAATTAGTTCTAGGAAATCTCGACGCAAAACGCGACTGGGGCTACGCCCCCGAATACTGCGAAGGTATGTGGAGAATTTTACAACATGATACTGCAGAAGATTTCGTCCTAGCAACCGGCAAAACCCACACCATCCGCGAATTCTGCGAACTAGCTTTCGCCGAACTCGGCATTGAACTCGAATGGCAAGGTGAAGGTGTAAACGAAAAAGGGATCGTTAGAGCAGTTCGTAGTCCCGGAGTTCTTAGTTCTTTGCTTAAAGTGAATACTCAGACTAATATTAGTAGAACAAACCAAGAACTACGAACAAAGAACATCGAACTTCCTATCGGTTCCGTTGTCATTGAAGTAAGCCCTAAATACTTCCGCCCTACCGAAGTAGAATTGCTTATTGGTAATCCAGCGAAAGCGAAAGAAATTTTAGGCTGGCAAACAAATACTAATCTAGCTGAATTAGTCAAAATAATGGTTGAAAGTGATTTTAAAGGAATATATCAAAAGATTTAAAGCTATTCTTCTTAATTCTTTTTGCCGTTTACTCGTCACAGCTTGCCCGCCGGCTTTTTGGTGGGATCACTGATCACTCGTCACGGTTTTATTAACTAACAATTAATCATCCTTGAATAACCACAAAGACCTAGATGTTTGGAAAAAAAGTATTGAGTTTGTAAAGGAAATTTATCAAACTACCCTAGGTTTCCCAAAAGAAGAAGTCTACGGTTTAACTAGTCAGAATTAGAAGGGCGGCTGTTTCAATTCCCTCAAACTTGGCTGAGGGTGCAGCTAGAAAAAATAAAACTGAATTCAAACAATTTTTATATATTGCTCTTGGCAGTCTATCAGAAGTTGAAACACAACTTATTATCAGCAAAGAATTACATTACATTATTGATGATTCGTTTGATAAACTAGATGACAAATTGTCTACAATTCGTAAAATGCTTATCGGATTGATAAAATCAATATCATAATTTTCTCACTGATCACAGATCACCCATTACAGTTTTCAGCTTGCCCGCCG
>JAHJTX010000357.1 GCA_018829545.1 Bacteroidota bacterium
AGACAATTTTTATTTTAAAAACAGTTGGCAACATTCGTGATTGCCAAATCTTTGAAGAAGAAATAAAATAGTGAGCTTCTTCAAAACTAATTTATACAACCAACAATAGGAGATAATCTTATGAAAATCTTTTCTTCAATTTTCGTTTTCGCAGTGTCACTTGTGTTATACGAACAAGCGCTATTCGCTCAAACACTTGAACCGATTGGCGGTCCATACACTGCAGATTCAAATACTGTTTTGCTTTTGCATTTTGACGGTGACTATGCAAATGCTGCTGCCACTCTTGGGAAAACAGCCGCCGCCGCAATTCCACATTCGACAAATTTAGCGACAAAACTATCCTTTCTTAACCAAAGCGGTCCGTTAGCGGGATTAGGTAAGAGCCTTCGCATTGATAATTCATCAATCAACGATTCAACGTATCTAACTGTGGCCGATACTGCCGCTTTTGATATGACGGGAAATTGGACAATTGAAGCTTGGGCAAACATCTTTACATTTGGTAGTGGCTCTAGCGATTATCGTTGGGTTCCACGTGTGGTTATGAAACCTGGTGATGATGTGTTTTGGCATCCAAACTATTGGTTAGAAATGTGGGGCGATGCACGTTTGTTCCATGGCGGTTATTATACTTCCAATGATGCTTTTATCAGCGTAACCTCTCCTGATAATATGTTTGTTCCTGGTGAATGGGTTCATTTGACATTTATTCGTGACACTTCCCGGGCATTTATTGCGGTAATGGTGCATGATGCAAATAAAAATCTTAAAGGATTTTTAACTCGAGGATTTGATAAGGTTCAGGATATTCCAAACTTGACTGCTCAAGATCTGCATATTGGATGGGCTGGATCTAAAAAAATTGTAGCACCAAGTACGGATTCTTGGCTTGATGGATTTGTAGATGAAATCCGTATTAGTAATGTTGTGCGTAACTTTGCAGGTCCGCCAGTGATTCAAAGTGCGACTTTGTTACCGAATCAACCTTCAACAGAAGCTTCATATCCCGTAGAAATTTCTGTATTCCCGTTGAATGCTGGTGGAAGCATGACTAATGTTGAAGTAAAATACCGCTCTGATACTCTTAGCGCATTTAGCAGCGTAACCCTTTCATCGACTGGAGATAACAAATATACCGGAGACATTCCGGCTCAGGCGTTCGGGAAACAGGTTCAATATTATTATGCAACAAAAGATAATAATAATTTGACTTCCCTTTCGCCATCGAATGCAGAAGACCTGACAAATCCGAGTTACTATGCATTTTGGGTTTTCCAACCGTATGCAAAAACACTTGATTTAACGTTTGAGGAAGGACCAAGTGGAAAACCGATCGACCATTCTTCAAATAATGCAACAATAACAACCTTTGTAGACTTTAAGTATTCTACAGAAGTTCCTGTGGGTGGCGGCACGTATTCATTGGATGTAAAAGCTTCAGACGGTATTAAAATTGACTCAAACTGGGTTACAGCCACTTCGCCTTTTCTAGCCGCCGAAGAGTTTACATTAGACTGCTGGCTAAAACCAGATTCAGCTAATAGACATGCTGCACGCATCATAATAAATCCATCTGCAGAACAAGATTGGAACAATGCAAACATTGAGTTAAGCTTCAGAAATGGGTCGAGTGGTCAACCAGTATTCACAGCACGCTATTGGAAGAATGACGGTTCAGGAGCTGTTGCTCTTCAAGATACACTTGTTGCACAAACGAATCACGTTGGTAAATGGCGTCATGTTATTATCGAACGAAATAAAACTAACGGAAATTTTGCGATGGTCATCAAAGATGAAAACGATCAATTGATGTTTAGTAAAACCGTCAATGAAATGAAAGCTCCTCTTATGGCAGGCGCTCCGATGGTGATTGGTCGTTCGTGGTTTCTTGCTGACAATCAATACTATGTTAGCCCATATCGTGGTTTAATTGACAATGTTACATTGTATAATTATCCCGCAGCTAATATCACCGGAGTTTCCGAAGAGCTAGAGATGCCAAACGAATTCAAGCTGTTACAAAACTATCCAAATCCGTTCAACCCCTCAACTATAATTGAATTTACACTTCCTAAATTTCAACAGGTTTCACTGGTAATATATGATATTCTTGGACGATCAGTTAAGACGCTGGTGAATGAAGAACGGCATGCAGGTCAACATCGTGTAACGTGGAATAGTACAAATAATTTAGGATTAGCAGTTTCCAGCGGTGTTTATTTCTATGAGATGAAAACTAGTGATATGGTAAAAGTTCGCAAGATGATGTTGCTCCGTTAATTTGTGTATTGTGGAGGTCGGTGTTAAACCGATCTCCACTGGTTTAATCATCCGTAAAGGATAGGGATATTTATGAAAAAAGCGATTTGGTTCAGTTTAATATTAGTTTTTCTAAGCGTGTATCTCTTAAATGGATGCAACACAGGGGTGGAACCATCTCCAGATCCGGGAATTATTCGTATTACAATGAAATCGGCTGAAGTAGATACATTGCTAGTCATTCTTGGAGATACGGTTAAGTTTTCTAGAGTAGATCACTATGATGTTATTTTTAGTCAGGGTCGTCTGTATCAAGGCAATAATTATGCAGATTTATTTACTGATTTGAGCATAGATCGTATTAATTCCGATACTATTAATATACTTCAGCGTGCTTGGTTGGATGGACGTCTTATAACACCAACTGATTCTGTGTTTGATGTTGAAGCCTTTCAATCACGATATGTAAGCAGTAAAGTAATTGAATGGTATGTGCCCCCTGGAGCTTATGACAAGTTACAATTTAATTTTAAGGGAATTGAAGTTTTTGTAGCCCGCCCGCGACAATTTAGAACTCCTCTTCAACTTGCCGAGGGTGTTACACCAATTATGAATTTTAATCAGACAATTACCGTCAATGCAGGACATGTCACAGAAGTGAACTTGGAAATATTACCCTTTCAATCTATTCGACGGTATAAAGATTCTTATATCTTTGATCGTAAAGTAAGTGTAGCAAGCGTTCGGAACTATTAAAGTAGAAATTTACTAAAAGGAACAGGTTTGTCTATGAGAAAGTTTAGTATTATCACATTCGTTGCATTTTTTATAGGAATAATTTGGAACTCATGCGAATACCCTACATTGCCTCCAAATCCGAATAATCCCCCTGACACAAAATTATCAAATGTACCAAAGGATAACGATACGATCTTTCCTTTATCAAACATGTATTGGACTGGCGGGGATAATGATGGTTATATAGCGAAATATCAATATCGGTACATTACTTATCATCTTGTAATGGGAACAAATAATGAGTGGAAAGAATTTGATTCAACGCAATGGAAAGATACCATCGGTACAGCGGTGACCATTCCGTTCAATTCAAGTGAAAATATTAATCGTCAGAGATTTATGGTGAGGGCTATTGATAATACTGGGGGAATAGATCCGGAACCGGCTGAAAAAATTATTTATACAACAAAAGCAAGTCCGCCTGTTACAAAAATTATTACCCCTGTGAAGAATGATACAATCTTAGCTTTAAATACTATAAGTGATTGGTGGACGGGAATCAAATTAACTTTCACTGCATCAGATCAGACGATTAACGGAGCCATAGTTAATTATGCTTGGTCAGTAGATGGAGGTCCTTGGCATTGGAGTAGTGATACAACGATGACAATTGCACCAGACAATTTTACTCAACCCATTACAGGGAAACATTACATAAAAGTGACTTCTAGAAATAATACGAACCTGATTGATCCAATTGGTGATTCAGCAGCTTTGTATTTAGTTATGCCGTCATTTGATAAAAAAGTTTTGGTTATTGACGAAACAGATGAATTCAACTTCCCATTTATAACGTATAATATTTCAGATGCTACTGTAGATAATTTTTATTCTCGTGTTTTCCCAGATGCAGATCATTGGGATTACAAAGCAAATAAGGGCATGCCGTCTCGAGCGACACTTGCAAAATATAAATTGGTTGTATGGCATGCGGATGATTGGCCTCAAAGTGTTCCTCACAAAATATCTGATCCGAAGAACATCGAAATATTTACCGATTATCTTAAAGTAGGGGGGAAATTTTTAATGAGCGGATGGGGAATCTTAAAATCCTTTGCTTACAATAGCAATTTTCCATATACATTTCCTCCAGGATCTTTTGTGTATGATTATCTTCATATTCGGACGGTTGGAGTGACTGAGCTTCTCGGAGATTGTATAGGTGGAGAAAGTACGATGGCGTCATTCAGTAGTTTTAGAGTCGATTCATTAAAATTAGCATTTTTCCCTTTTAGCGGTAAACTTGGGCAAGTAAATCTTATCATCTCTCCAGCTGGATTTACAGTCAGTTTGTATACTTATATAAATTTACCAAGCAGTTCATACGTTTTTTATCGTGGAAGAACAATAGCTCTTCGGTATTATGGAACGACGTTTGACGCCGTTGTACTTGGTTTTCCCTTATATTTTATTAATGAGGAAGATGCTATTGTGATGGGAAAACAAATTCTTCGAAACTTGAATATTGAGTAGGAGAAAACATGCAAAGTCTTAAATCGTGGCTCATCTTTCTATCGTTAGTATTATTTTTAGCATCCTCATTTCTTTTTGCAGGCAATACGGGAAAGATAGCTGGACAGATTCGTGATAATGAAAACCGTCAGCCGATAATTGGGGCGAATATTTTAGTCAAAGGAACAACGCTTGGTGCAGCGGCTGATGAAAAAGGTTATTATTTTGTTCTTCTAGTTCCGCCTGGTACCTACGAATTACAAATATCGATGATTGGTTATCAGACCATAATAGTACAGAATGTGAAAGTGCAAGTTGATCTTACTACAACCATCAATGCACTACTCTCTTCGACCGCTATACAAATTGAAGAAGTTCGTGTTACGGCAGAAAATAAATTAGTACAAAAAGACGTTACATCTACTCGACGGCAGGTTACACAAGAAAATATTCGTGTGACTCCGGGGCTTGAATCGGTAACCGATATTTTTAAAACTCAAGCAGGGGCAAATCTATCAAGTGTGCCTCAAAATATTAAACTCGCTGATGGATCACAGGTACAGGTTCGTGATGAGAGTGTGAAAGATATTAATGTGCGGGGAGGACGCGGGGGAGAAATTCTATATGTAATTGATGGGATGCCTGTAACTCATCCGGTTTATGGTGGTCGTAGTGTAGTAGACCTTAATGTTACCGACGTTCAAAGTGTTGAATTGATCACAGGTGCATTTAACGCAGAATATGGGCAAGCTCAATCCGGAGTAGTAAATATAAATACAAGAAGTGGCAGTGATAATTTTAAAGGCGGAATAGAGTATAAAACAGATCGTTGGAAAGCTTTAGGAGAATCATATTTAACAGACTATGCTACTGCATATTTTAGCGGGCCCGAACCAATTACCCGTGCACTGTTTCCCGCTCTTGGGTTTGAAATTCCCGGGAAGATGGATTTTTTCCTTTCAACAAATTTTAATCTTTCAAATACGCCTTATAACAATCAGCGTGATAGAAAAAATCTCAAACTCTTTGGATTGAACGTCACCGAACGTCAAGATAATTCAGTAAATATAAATGCAAAAGTAAATTGGGACATTTCGGCAGAAAATAAGTTAACTTTCGGTTACCATAATACCTATCTGCAGTGGAGCAGTTTTGATTGGTTGTGGAAATTTTATCCAGATCGGATTCCAAATTATTATAGAAATAACACAACGGGAAGTATTAGGTATAATCAAGTAATATCAAAATCATCCTACTTTACTATTAATTTGGGATATTTGGGCGTTATCTATAAAGGTTCACTCAACGGTAAAACACCCGCAGATTTCTGGGTGAAAGACAGTTCAGGGAAATTGATTTCGACTATCACATCTCCTCAAATTGATCCACGGACTGGTTTTTTTAATGAACAGGGTTCTGGGAATATTTGGAGAGACGACAAAACGTCTTCATTTACCTTAAAAGGTGATTTTACTTCGCAGATTAATTCAGCTCATTTAATAAAAACAGGGCTTGAGCTTCAATTAAACAACATCAGCTATATTGATATTCAAGATGGCGGTGTAAAACTTTCTAGATATGGTTTGGGCTTGGATTCATTGCCGCCTCCAGGTTCATTTCCACTCTTTGGACAGTTTCGATCCGTATTTAATGTAAAACCTATTATTGGAAGCGCATTTATTCAAGATAAGTTAGAACTGGAATTCCTGATTATTAATGCAGGACTCAGAGTTGATGGGCTTATGCTTGGACAAACAGTTATGAACAGTGATTGGAAGCGAAAATGGGAAGATGCAACCGGTTTGAAAGCTGATTGGAAACAGTACATTTATCGTTTCAGCCCACGCTTCGGGATATCTTTTCCAATTTCCGAAGATATGGTGATATTTTTCTCATACGGTCACTTTAATCAATTACCGGAATTACAATACTATTACCGGGATCCATATAGTGGTGGTACAACGGGAAATCCAAAATTAGATTATGAACAAACGATCCTTTACGAGTTCGGACTAACAAAACAAATAACCGATTACTGGGCAATTGATGCGAAGAGTTATGCGAAGGATATCTCCGGCCAAGTCGGGACAACGCGATTGCTCGCTGCGCTTGGAACACCGGTTGATTTATTTGACAACAACGGATATGCGCGTGCGCGTGGATTAGAATTTGAAATTAACAAGAGCTATTCTGATTTTACATCAGGGCGATTTACATACACCATTCAATGGGCAAGCGGATATTCCTCTTCTGCTTTTGATGATTATATTCGTTCACAAACTGATTTTCCGTATCCTATTAGAGAGCGTGCGCTTGCATGGGATGTTAGGCAACAATTAATTTTTCAGGGGATGCTTTCAGTTCAGAAAAATCAAGATGTTAAACTATTTGGTCTAAAACTTCCTGACGACTGGAATTTAACAGTTTTTTACCGGTATTCGACAGGTACACCTTACACTCCCGGACAGGCGACGACAGATCCGGCAGAGCAGCAACGAAAGGAATATACTGTGATCGGTCCATCATATTCATCTACTGATTTGAAATTCGAAAAAGGATTTATGCTTGGCGGAATTCGCCTTGCGTTCTTTGCCGAGGTTTATAATTTGTTTGATCAACATAATATTCAAATGTCGTATGGATTTAATACGTGGACGGGGAAGCCGTATCGCTATGGAGATGTGCAAAATCCACAAAAAAATTTTTATGATTATTACACAATGCAAAGCATTTTGGATCCTCGTCAATTTTCGACAGGCAGAACAACAAAACTTGGTATTAAAATCGATTTTTAAAAGAGGATTTTATGAAAGTATTGCGTTCATTTTTACGATTATTCTTATTTAGTGCCATTGGCACATCAAGCCTTATGGCGCAATCCACAAATCTTGATTGGAAATTACATAATGATGGTAAGGTGCGTCAAGTTATCACAAATATGGGGACAATGAATAAAGCAGCGACGAATTATCCTGGATTAATCTTTGCGGAGTTTCCACCTAATAGCGATGAAGAACATTTGTATCAAGGTGGAATTTGGATAGGTGGGATAGATCCAAATGGCGACACACTTGTTTCTGTTACTCACGCACATTATAAAAATGAATTTTATCCAACTGCAGACAGAGGGGATACAATCTGGACAGTTCAGCGTGGAGATACAGTTCAAATTCCTTATTGGCAGAATTATGTAGGTATTTCAGATCAGGATTTTGTTTGCCGGTATGCAGATGATAATCTTTTGAATATTGAAAATCATACACCGCTTCATGTAGAAATTATTCAAGCAACACATGCGTGGAGTTCACCGCCGGTGGATGAATTTATCATTTATGAATATAAGATCATACCAAAAAGTATTCCTATTAAAGATGCTTACATTGCTTTTTGGATGCACAGCGCCGTAGGGGTAATATATACTTCAAATTTTATTGACGAAATGATCCGGTACGTTCCTGATCAGCACCTTGCGATTGTAGAAGATGTTCCTGGCGGAGAAGACGGCACTGCTATCAGTCCGGTTGGATTCAGAGTATTAAAGCCAGTTGATCCATCATTACGTTGGTCGATGACTTACTGGGAGCATGAAACATTACCAGTACTCGATGCAACTGAGTATAAAACTATGAGTAGTGGAATTATTTTTGAAAATCGGCTCGACCAACCAGCACGCGGACACATTATTCTTGGCTTTGGACCTTTTCAACTTAAAGTTGGTGATACATTAAAAGTGGAAATGGCGGAGCTTTTTGGATTTGGATTAAAAGGTCTAATGAAAAATTCAGACTATGTTGATTTCTTACAAACAAAAGGATTTCGTGTCCCGGCGCCGCCGCCAAAACCAACTGTAACTGTTACACTCAAAAGCCACGGCATGACATTAAATTGGGCAAAAACTAAACAACAGGTCGAAACGTATGTTGATCCAAACAGAGGTGATACTATAAAATATCCATTCGAAGGATACCGGGTTTATAAAAGTACAAAATCAGCAAATGGACCTTGGACACTGCTTGCGGAATATGATAAAATCAATGATGTTGGGTCGAATACCGGTCTTAAATATGATTATGAAGATAGCGGACTTCTTAATAATATCGAATATTATTATTCAGTCACCTCGTTTTCAAGAGAAGATAAAGTGTTAAATTTTCCATCACAAGAGACGAGTATCTCGAACACTGCAAAAGTAATTACACCGGGGACTACACCGCCGGAGACAGTCGGGCAGGTAAGTGTCGTTCCCAATCCGTATCGGGGGGATATAGCATACAACACTTATGATCCGCCGTGGGAAAAATCAAAAGGTTCCCGCTCTCGTTGGCTGGAGCAAGATCGCAGAATTCAATTCATTAATCTTCCTGTTCAATGCCAAATTAAAATTTATACACTCGCAGGGGATTTTGTGTTTTCCATCGATCACGATGACGCTAACAAAGGATATGAAGACTGGAATTTGACTTCGAATGTTGGTCAGGCAGTAGCGAGCGGAATTTATTTGTATAGTGTTGAAGATAAAATCAACGGGAAAGTTCAAATCGGGAAGTTTGTGATCATTAAATAATTTTAAATTCGTGAGCAGGTTATGATTCTTAAATCTCTGATATTGTTTTTTATGTTTCCGATATTTCTTTTAAGTCAGTATGAACGCCCGGGGAGTGCAGATGCTCAATTCCTTAAGATTAGCATTAGTCCAAGAGGAAGTGCGCTCGGAGATGCCCTCATTTCAACTGTGCAAGGGGCGGAGGCAACATATTACAATTCTGCGGCATTACCATTGCAAAATAGAACAGATATTGTTTTAAACCATACCCAATGGTTTGCAGGAATTAAACACGACTTTGCAGCTGTTGCAATGAATTTTGATGATTATGGTTCTTTGGGTATTTCGTTTACCGGACTGTATACAGATGAGATGAAAGTAACTACACCCCTTCAGCCTGAAGGGACAGGTGAAACATTTTATTCGGCTAATTATCGTATCGGTTTAAGTTATGCACAAAATCTTACAGATCGTGTGACCATCGGAACGACTATAAGTTATATAACAATGTCACTTTACAAAGATTTCTCCGCAAATGCGGTATCGGTTGATATTGCTACGCTGTATGTTTCTGATTTTCATGGATTCCGATTTGGGATGCAAATAGCTAATTTTGGTTCCAATATTCAATATGTGAATGAATCATTTCCATTACCGACAAATTTTACATTTGGTATGGGAATCAATGCTTTGGAATTTGAAAACCAAACAGTGCTTCTTTCATTTTCAGCCATGAAACCAAACGAGGGAGCTCCTCAAGCAAGCATGGGTGTAGAATGGAATTTCCAGAATATGCTTTTTTTGCGAGGTGGTTATCGTATAAATCATTCTGTCGCAAATTATTCGTTTGGTGCCGGTATCAAAGTTGATGTCGTTGGTTATTTGTTTCGCTTCGATTATTCGTTCAGCAATTTCATTTTATTGAATGCGGTCCACCGCTTTGGTTTAGGAATAACATTGTAAATTGATCGGCAGTTTATTCCTTCTTATTGGGTAAAGCGCTATGATTTCATGGAACCCAAACAGTTTTTATTTCATTTCGATACCTAAAGTATATTATGAAAAGGCAAAAAGTCAAACTTAGTTGAAATTCAGAGACTCCATTTTTTTAAGCTACCATTGTTTGTTCCAATTTCAATTCCGATTTTATGGCTGTTCTTAATAAATTTAGTTTTTGATAATTGTTAATTTTTCTCATTCTTTTTTCTATTTGCAATAAGGATGTTGCAACCCATCTGGCTCTCATTTCCGAAGAAGACCAATATTTTACTTTTCTCACATAATTTCCAAGTTGAGAGTTAAGATTCTCAATAACATTTGTTGTAAGTAAAGATTTCCCTAATTCTTCTACTAATCCGAGCCGATGAAGTGTAAGCGTTTCTTCGAGTCCTTCTGTTAAGGAGTTTGCAGCACTACGATTTATTTTTTGTAGTTCATTTCGTATCTCATGCAATTTTATTTTCGCTGTTTCGTATTCCGGTTCCAGATATGCTCTTTGGAGCTTTCCTCTGTAATGATCTTGTTTCTCTTTAGGAAGATAGCTTACAACGTTTTCTCGCTTATGCCAAGTGCATCTTTGTGATAAAGCATATTTACCAAATGTCTCTTTTACTGCTTTTATTAATCCGGTTGATCCATCAGTAATTGTTAGTAATCCCTGACTGAAATTGAAATTTCTTCTTATCAATTCTTTTATTAAGCCGCCTATTGATTCGCTGTTTTCTGTGGTTGAATGGATAAAGCCCAATGGTATTTTATCGCCGGTAATTGTTATTCCTAATGCTATTACTACTTGTTCTTTCGATAATTATTTCCCATCTATTACCAAGCCAATAAAATCATAGCCACCTAAATCCCTTCCCTCAAATTCTTCTAACGCTTTTTTGCTCTCCTCTACAAAAGAACGGCTCACTGTCGATTGACTCAAACCAAAGCTCTCGGCGGTAATTTTTGCTACTTCACCATAATTGTTTTCACTTAAACCGAAGATAATCTTCCTTATTAAACCCTCTGATGGGTGTTCTGTTTCTCGCAGTTTTTTATAATTTTCAAGTCCTTCTGTCTTTCCAGTTGCTTTATCATATAATCTTGGCATCTGCATCTTTATACGCTCATCTCCGATTCGTATGCTTCCGGGATTACTTCCCCAGTGACTGTAATTTTGTTCCTCGCTTCCATCTCTTTGGTATCTTTCTCCCGCTTTTTGATGTACTTCATCTTCAAAGACTTGATTGGCTATTAGTTTTGCTATTTCTGAATAATGTCTGAACAATTCAATTTGTGTTTCTATCGGTTGTTCTAAATACCAATTAAGATTTTTACCGGTTATTTCTTTATTTTTCATCCTAAAGACTCCTTAAGTTTTTATTAAATCTACTATTTAATTTATTGATTTTTGAAGTCTCTTTTTCTTTTTTTAAAAAATTATTTCAACTAACTTTTAATATACTTCAATGAAAAAATGTTTAGCGGTTATACTTGTTATTTTTTTTACTTTACTGTATAGTCAACCGTTCACCGGGAATTATCCAAAACTTTCTTCGGTGGTTTCAACAAATAATGATTCAACTTTCCTATCTTTTCCTTCTTCCCATTACACACCACACGGTTATCTTGATAATCCATATCATAGTATGATCTTTAACCGGAGCGGAATTCTTCGCTCTTTTCCGCCTCTTGGATTTGGTTTTTGGCGGACAGATTTTAAAGGAAGTTATGGTGAAGGACCTCGTGATCATCAAAATTACTTATCGTTGCTACAAATTGGAATCACTATCGGCGGGCATTCATTCACGACAACAGATGATTTTTCAAATGCTGGCGTAGAATTGTATTCTGCCTATCATACAAAAAATATTTTCAGTTACGATTGGAATTATGACAACATTAATGTCAGCATAAAATATTTTCTTCTGCACGAACATTCACTGGTATGTATTGTCGAATTACAAAATTCTGGTAAGGATGACAAAATTGTGAGAGTCAATGGCACACACATATTCAAAATTGGAGATGTGAAATGGTGGGGCAGCAACGGAATAGCGTCGAATTATTCCGTCCAGAACGACGCAATCATAAGCAAAATATGGGCATACGGTGATATTTTTATTTTTGGCGCTGACCAGAACAGTGTAGTACATACATCAACCGAATCTGAAAAGCAATGGAAAGATTGGTTGAAATCTGGTGTTGTGGGTTCTATCGAAAGTGTATCGCTCATGGGAAAAGGTCCGATGCATTCATTGCTGAGCTATAATATTAGTGTGCCTGCGAAAAGTTCGCGATCGCTAGTTCTCTATTTATGTCGGGGGAAAAATGAGGAATGGGCAAAGAAAGAATTTATCAATGCAAAAGCAGACTTAATGACCTCTTTCCAAAATAAGATCAATGAAGACAACCAATTCTGGTCGCAAGCTCCGATGCTCTCTGGCGATTGGCCTGAAACATGGAAACATGGATGGGTGTACGATTTTGAAACTCTGCGAATGAATGTGCGCCAACCAATCGGTATCTTCAAACACCCGTGGGACGCCATGCAGATTCATTCACCCCGGTTAGTTCTTGGTGAAACGAGTTTGGATATGATGACTCTTTCATACGCAGACCCCGAAATATCAAAGGAGGTAATCTACGGAACATTTGCTGATGCTATCGCTCCAAACATTCCATGCGTTAGAGAAGATGGAAGCGTAAACATGATCTCTTCCGACGGGTCTGAATGTGGAACAGCTCCCATGTGGGGATATCCGTTCAAAATGATCAAAAACATTTTTCTTGCAACGAATGACAAACAGTGGATTGAAAAATTATACCCTCATCTTAAAGCATATATAGAATGGTGGCTTCAACACAGAACTGACTCCGAAGGCTGGCTCCACTGCAACAATAGTTGGGAGTCGGGGCAGGATGGTTCAAAGCGATTTATTGTTGCTGAGGGGAATGAAGGAGCTGTTGCGGATTTCGTAAGAACCGTTGATGTAGAGGCAAGTATGGCTGAAGCGATGATGGTTATGGAAAAGTTTGCCGATATTCTTGGGAAAAAACACGATCAA
>JAHJTX010000358.1 GCA_018829545.1 Bacteroidota bacterium
CCTCGGAGGTTTTAAATTATCTCAACATCAGGTATAAGATAATACCCTAAAATTATTTTTATGGAATCGACAATAATCTGACTCTACCAGAAAAAAAAATAATCTGTGTAATTTAACTCGATCATGATTATGTAGAGCGAACAGCCTGTTCGCTTTACTGAGTTACAAGGAAACCTCCGAGGTTTGTAGATGCAAAATAGGAAATAAAACCTCGGAGGTTTTAAATTATCTCAACATCAGGTATAAGATAATACCCTAAAATTATTTTTATGGAATCGACAATAATCTGACTCTACCAGAAAAAAAATAATCTGTGTAATTTAACTCGATCATGATTATGTAGAGCGAACAGCCTGTTCGCTCTACTGAGTTACAAGGAAACCTCCGAGGTTTGTAGATGCAAAATAGGAAATAAAACCTCGGAGGTTTTAATTTATATTCTAACGCAGTAAAATCATTTTTTTAGTTTGAATATTTATTCCTGATTTTAAAGTGTAAAAGTAAACTCCCGATGACAAATTACCCGCATCAAAATTAACTTCATGAACACCCGGTTCTATTTCTTTTTCCAAGACTGTTGCAACTTCCCTGCCGAGGATGTCGAATATTTTTAGTGTAACATTCTGCAGAGACACGCCATCCGGCATCTGCCGGATCTCTGCAAGAGGAATTGTAAATTTTATAGTTGTTGATGGATTAAACGGGTTCGGGTAGTTCTGATAAAGCCAAAATTCATTTGGAATGTTTTCTTCTTCATCTACTCCTGTTTCGAGTTCTGTTTTAAATCGGGACTCAGTTGACCATCCGCCGAAGCCCAAATTATTTGCCGAGCTTACGCGCCAGGTATAAACTCTGTTGTATTGGAGATCACTCATAATTTTAACGGTTGTATCCGTTAAAACTGTATCCAGCACAATTACGTTAGGGGAAATTGTTGAGCCGTAATAAAGTTGACAATTATACGAATCGGAAGATTCAGCCGGATACCATTTGAAAGTCGGTCGCACAATTATCATTGTGGCTTTATCTGCAGGTTCGCTAAGAACGGGCGGAATCGGAAATCCAGTTTTAAAACTCCACGTATCGGAAAATTCTCCATCACCCATAAAGTTAGATGAACTAACGCGCCAGAAATATTTTGTCTGTCCGGTAAATCCATTTACAACAATAAATGTATCTTTCACTCCTTCCTTCTCGAACAGAATATTGGTGAATAAAGAATCATCACTAATCTGAACTCTGTTAAATGTTGAATAAAGTGTGTTATGCCAGCGAAGCATAACATCTTCCGGCTGATTTATAGCTCCGTTTAAAGGGAATTCCAAAACAGATTTTGAGGGAGCGGATAAATTCACCTCAATTATTTCACTCAAAGAGCTCTCGTTATAATTTCTGTCAAGGCTCGTAACTCCAAAATATATTTTTGGATTTACCGAATCAATCTTAGTAATTGCAGCAGAGTTCACACCCGAAATTGCTTTAATCCTGGAAGCATCTTCCAAATCTTCCGCTTGAATTTGAACGCTGTCAAGTTGATAAACTGCATACATGAAAGGGAAATCGCCATCCCCTGCCGCTGCGGGTTTATCCCAAACCAATCCGTAACCGCGTTCGTTTTCAAGCTGATGAAAAACAAGATTAGAAGGAGCATTAGGCGGTGTAGATTCTCTCCAATCCATTTGCGGTAAAAGTGATTTAGCGCTGAAGTGATTTTCTTTCAAATAATTAGTAACAGTTTGATTGTTAATAAAATTGGATGCCTTAAAAAATACTTCTCCCTGGCAATCTGTATTTGCTCTATTCAGATTAATTTGATTTCCGTATTCGGAAGGTGCGTAACCTTTATAAAATCCCATGCCGGAATAAAGATGTTTTCCGTTTGCTTTGCTTGCCCACCAAGGAAGAAGCGTTCCGTAATCCTGCTGTCCGCCGAATGCCCAATATAACTGTGGAATTAAATAATCGACTAATTGCTGATCCATCCACGCCACGGCATCACAGAAAATTACATTGTAAGCATCCAGCCCCGTGATTCCGGCGGGAACGCCATTCTTCCAAATTCCAAAAGGGCTTACTCCGTATTTTATGTACGGTTTTTCTGCATGCGCTGATTCACCTATCATTTTAATTAATAAATTAACATTGTCTCTTCGCCAATTATTGATATCGGTAAAACCTCTAGGGTATAAATTGAAAGTTGCCTGATCTTGAGTTGTGATTTGATTGTTCGGATAAGGATAAAAATAATCGTCCAAATGAACGCCGTCAATGTCATAGTTTTTCGTCACTTCCATTATCACATTAACTGTATATTCTCTCACTTCGGGCAATCCCGGATTTAGGAATTTAAACCCATTGATATCAATTATCCACTCAGGTTTTGTTATAGAAATATGGGAAGAATCAATCTCATATCTACCCGTAACGCTTACTGCACGATATGGATTAAACCATGCGTGAAACTCCATTCCACGTTTATGCGCTTCGTCCAAAGCGAATTGGAGCGGGTCGTAAAAAGGATCGGGCGCTTTCCCCTGCTCTCCCGTAAGCCAATATGACCACGGTTCGTAGCTTGATTGATAAATTGCATCGCACTCTGGACGAATTTGAAAAAACACTGCGTTAATATTTACGGACTGAAGTTCGTCGAGAATTATTTTTAATTCGTATTGCTGCTGTTCCGTGCTCAATCCAACTTTAGAAGGCCAGTCTTCGTTTCGCACTAAAGCAATCCACGCGCCTCTAAATTCGCGTTTCAATGCTGTTTGGCTCATCGCCATCATAAAAGGAATCGCAAATAATACTAGGCATAAAATTCTTTTTGTCATTTCTTCCTCATTTTATTTTATTACGATTTTAACATCCGAAAATTTTTTTTAATACTCCACTGTCTGAACTATGATTTTATTGATTCTTTGATGGACTATGATTTTTATCCGTTGCATTATCGTTCGGAAGCAAACCTTTGATGAGTTCAATTATTACACTTCAATCTCAATTCCTACAGGACAATGATCCGATCCCATAACATCGGGCATAGTGAATGCATCTTTCACATTATTTTTGAATTTATCATTCACAAAGAAATAATCAATTCTCCAGCCAACGTTTCTATCACGCGCTCTTGAGATCATGTCCCACCAAGTATAAATTTCACCATCCTGAGTAAACATTCTTAAAGTGTCGACGAATCCCGATTCCAAAAATCTGTCAATCCATGCCCTCTCTTCCGGAAGAAAACCTGATGTTTTTTCGTTAGCTTTTGGTCTAGCCAAATCAATTTCTTTATGAGCAGTATTTACATCTCCGCAAATAACAAGATTTTTCTCTTTCTTTGATAGGTATTCGGCATATTTTTGAAACGCCTCGTAGAAATCCATTTTATATTTTAATCGCTCTTTTGACTGCTTTCCATTAGGATAATAAATATTGAACAGAGTAAAATTTTCATATTCACAGATTAGAAATCGACCTTCTCTGTCAAATTCCTCAACGCCGATTCCCTTCTTTACAGAAATCGGCTCCTGTCTGGAATAAACTGCGACACCGCTATATCCTTTCTTGTAGGCTTCGGAAAAGTAGGATTTATAACCTGGAATATTCAATACCTCATCATCTAATTGCTCCGCCCACGCTTTTGTTTCTTGAATGCAAAGGATGTCGGGATTTTCTTTATCAATCCACTCTAACAATCCCTTTTTAACTGAAGCACGGATTCCGTTTACATTCCAAGAAATTAATTTCAGTTTAGTCATTATTATATCCCGCATTATTCAAAATTCGTTGTTACCTTTTGAACAGATTAACAAATTCTCAAGTTCAATTTTGTTGAGTCTTACTTTTCTTCAGTGAAACAGATTTTTCTAAAAAATCCTTAACAATATTTTGAATTTGATCAGTCTCTTCAAGACCTGATATGGAAATCTCAAGATCATTCAGAATTCCATCACCAATATCGTAAATCCAGCCATGCACGGTTAATTCGTGTCCCTCTTTCCAAGCGTTCTGGACGATGGTAGTATGGCAAACATTTGTTACTTGCTCAATTACATTCAATTCACACAGCAAATTGTATTTTTCAGTCGAAGGCAAATTCCCATCGAAATCATTTTTATAATATCTGTAAATATCTTTTATATGTTGAAGCCAATTATCTATCAATCCGTGATTATTATTATCCAGCGCAGCTCTAACGCCGCCACAACCGTAATGACCGCATACAATAATGTGTTTTATTTTTAATATCTCCACAGCAAATTGAATTACCGAAAGACAATTCAAATCAGTGTGGATAACAAGATTAGCAATATTCCTATGAACGAATACTTCGCCCGGAGCTAAACCTACAATTTCATTTGCGGGCACTCGACTATCTGAGCATCCAATCCAAAGATATTGAGGCGCCTGCTGCTTGGACAAGTTTTTAAAAAAATCCGGCTCAGAATCTGTTATTGTCTTTGCCCAGTTTTTATTGTTCACAAATAATGATTCTAGTTTTCGCATTCCAAAGAACCTTTCTATTTTTTATTAATTTACTCTACTAAACTTAATCGCATAATATCATTTTTATTTAAAATAAAAAAAGGCTGAATGACAGCCTTTTTTATAAAATCATTTCTTTGAGTCCACTCCGAAAAGCCCCAAACGGGTTAAAACCCATTTGGGAAAGTTTGTTTTTAGCTTATTAACCCCACGTTAAAACGTGGGGTTAATAACAATATGACTTTTCAGAGTGGACTCTTCTTTACAGTCGTTAACTCTTTAAGGAGGTTTTACTCTTCTGCTTATCTGATTTACCAGCCGCATCATGTGAGTAGTAATAATAATATTTG
The DNA here is from genome assembly GCA_018829545.1 of Bacteroidota bacterium. GTDB lineage: Bacteria > Bacteroidota > Ignavibacteria > Ignavibacteriales > Melioribacteraceae > JAHJTX01. Next base: position 4,833 of record JAHJTX010000358.1, read on the forward strand.
TAATAAGAGCCATATCCGCTGCGATAGCTGAAATTGTTCAACAAAACTCCAATGAATGATTTCTTTTCATGTGTCAATAGTTCGACGGCTTTTTCCATTAATTCCATTTCAGTCTCATTAGCTGAAACTACTAGAATTGTAGCATCTAATAAGCGGGAAAGAATTTCAGAGTCTGTCACTGCAATAATCGGCGGAGAGTCGACTACGACTATGTCGTATAATCCTTTTAGTTTAGCAAATAATCCTTCCATTTGTTTAGAACTTAATATCTCAGAAGGATTCGGCGGAATAGTTCCAACAGTAATATAATCAAGATTGGCAACCTCAGACTTTCGCACAATTTCTTCAAAAGAAACTTGTCCGAAGAAATAATCGGTAAACCCTGGATATCTATTGGCATTAAATAAGTTATGCATTCTGGGTTTTCTTAAGTCGCAGTCAATTATGCAAACTTTTTTATTTGCCTGTGCAAAACTACCTGCGATATTTGCAGAAACCATTGTTTTACCTTCTCTTGGCGTTGAGGAAGTAACCAAAATTGATCTAATGGATTCATCGCCAAGTTTGGAGAATTGAATTCTAGTTCGTA
>JAHJTX010000359.1 GCA_018829545.1 Bacteroidota bacterium
AGACGTAAACCGGAAATTGCCGGAGCCACAGCGCTTGCTGCAGAATTTATGGGAATGAAATTTATTTATCTCGAAGCCGGTTCGGGCGCGCAGTATTCGGTTCCTAATGAAATGGTTCAGTTAGTTTCAAAATATTGCACAATTCCCGTAATAGTTGGCGGCGGTATTCGCGATGCCGAAACAGCGCGGGACAAAGTTAAGCACGGCGCAAAAGTAATTGTAACCGGAAATTATTTTGAAGATGAAAATTCGTGGGATAAATTAAAGGAGTTTGCCCAAGCTGTGCACTTTAAATTAGCGGTTGAAGTTTAGTCATTTTACACAAATTAGAGATACACCAATGTCAAAAGATTTTATATCCGAATCGCTTAAATCCAGCTCCGAAGTCAAACTAAAAATGATTGACTTCTGCTCGGAGGAAATCCTATCCGCTGTAAATGCTTTAACCTCGGCAATTAAGAACGGAAAAAAACTTCTTTTATGCGGCAATGGCGGCAGCGCCGCAGATAGCCAGCATATTGCGGCAGAATTTATGATTCGTCTCAGTCATGATTTAACTAGACCCGCAATTCCGGCAATTGCATTAACAACCGACACTTCTTTTTTAACTGCAGGCGGCAATGACATCGGATTCGAAAATGTCTTTGCACGCGGAGTTGAAGGATTAGGAAGCGAAGGAGATGTTCTAATTGCCATTTCAACGAGCGGGAATTCAAAAAATATTATTCTTGCGGTTGAAAAGGCAAAATTAAATAAAATGATTGTGGTTGGTTTTCTTGGCGGAAATGGCGGTAAATTAAAATCTCTTGTTAATATTTCAATTGTTATTCCTTCTTCAAACACTCAAAGAATTCAAGAAGGACACATCACGGTTGCCCACATTTTATGCGAACTTGTTGAACGCAGTCTTTACGGAAAATAATTTTTCGTACTTTTTACTAAAGATTGCTTCACACCCAAAAGGATAATTCCATTCGCAATAACAAAATTAATCTGCGTTTCTTTATTCCCCATCAAAGCAACATTCATTAAAATTTTCTAATTTCGTACACTTAACATAATAGAAAAAAGGTGACGTAATGACAGAAAATTTTGATGTGATAAAAACCATCTATGAAAGTCTTAACGCTAAAATTTATGCTGCGCGCGGAGTTTTAGGCAGACAATTAACTTATGCGGAAAAAATACTTTACTCGCATTTATGGGATGAAGTTTCAACCGCTTACACAAGAGGAAAAGATTATGTTGATTTAGCGCCGGATAGAGTTGCGATGCAGGATGCAACTGCTCAAATGGCTTTGCTGCAGTTTATGCACGCCGGGCGAGCAACTTCCGCCGTTCCATCCACTGTTCACTGCGATCATTTAATTCAAGCGCAGGTTGGGGCTGAAGACGATTTAGCGAGAGCAAAAAGTGAGAATAAGGAAGTTTACGATTTCCTGGAAAGTGTTTCTAAGAAATTCGGAATTGGTTTCTGGAAACCAGGAGCCGGAATTATTCATCAGGTAGTTTTAGAAAATTACGCTTTCCCCGGCGGTATGATGATTGGAACAGATTCTCACACTCCCAATGCAGGCGGATTGGGAATGATTGCAATTGGCGTAGGCGGCGCAGATGCCGTTGACGTTATGGCTGGAATGCCCTGGGAATTAAAATGGCCTAAATTAATTGGCGTAAAATTAACGGGCAAACTTTCTGGATGGACTTCTCCTAAAGACGTTATTCTTAAACTTGCGGGCATCTTAACTGTTAAGGGCGGAACAGGCGCTATTGTTGAATATTTCGGTGAAGGAGCAAACACAATTTCATGCACCGGTAAGGGAACAATCTGTAATATGGGCGCTGAAATTGGCGCAACAACTTCACTCTTTCCGTTTGACCACAATATGGCGCTTTATCTTAACAAAACCGGACGAGCAGATGTTGCTAAATTTGCCGACAAATATTCCGAGCATCTTAAAGCCGATAAAGATGTTTACAAGACTCCCGAAAATTATTTCGATCAGATTATAGAAATTAATCTAAGTGAACTTGAGCCTCATTTGAACGGACCGTTTACGCCGGATAAAGCTTGGGCGCTTTCTAAAATGAAAGATGCTGTTAAAGAGAACAACTTCCCGGATTTTGTAAGCGTGGGCTTAATCGGTAGCTGTACTAATTCCAGTTATGAAGATATTGACCGATCTGCTAATATTGCGAAACAGGCATTGGCAAAGGGAATAAAATCAAAAGGACAGTTTACAATTACTCCTGGATCGGAACAAGTTAGAGCAACTATTGAAAGAGACGGTCAATTGAAAACTTTAACTGATGTCGGCGGGATTGTTTTAGCTAATGCCTGCGGACCTTGCATTGGTATGTGGAAAAGAATGGATATGGAAACCGGCACACGAAATACAATCGTCACTTCGTTCAATAGAAATTTTGCCAAAAGAAATGATGGAAATCCCGAAACTCTGGCTTTTGTCGCAAGTCCAGAAATTACAACCGTGCTTGCAATTGCAGGCAGTTTATCGTTTAATCCTATGACAGATACGCTGAAAAATGAAAACGGTGAAGATGTAAAATTCGATCCCCCATACGGCGATGAACTGCCGCTAAAAGGATTTGATAAAGGTGAAAGCGGATACATTCCGCCGGAAGAATATGGCGCCATCGTTGACGTAATTGTAAATGACGATAGCACAAGGCTGCAACTCCTCGATAAATTTAAGCCCTGGAACGGACAGGATTATGAGAATCTGCCAGTCTTGTTGAAAGCAAAAGGTAAATGTACAACTGATCATATTTCGATGGCAGGACCGTGGTTAAAATTCCGCGGGCATCTTGATAATATTTCTAACAATATGTTTCTGGGCGCCATAAATGCATACACAGATAAACCCGGCGAAGTTAAAAATTTATTCACCGGAGAATACAAGCAGGTTCAGGAAGTTGCACGCGATTACAAAGCCCAGGGTACCGGCTGGGTTGTTATTGGCGATGAAAATTACGGAGAAGGCTCTAGCCGTGAACATGCTGCAATGGAACCTCGTCATCT
>JAHJTX010000360.1 GCA_018829545.1 Bacteroidota bacterium
CTTGGTTCCGATTTTGAAGGCGTTGGCGATGCTCTTCCAACGGGATTAAAAGATGTTTCGATGTATCCGAATTTAATTTACGAGTTGTTAAAACGCGGATATTCGGAAGATGATGTTGAAAAAATATGCTCGCTGAATTTTTTGCGGGCGTGGAAAGAAATTGAAGAGTATGCCAAGATGAAAAATTAATCTGCCAAATATTACTTGAGAGCTATTCGAAATTAAAACTCTCAACCATTTTATTGAATTCCGGTTCCCATTTTTTTACTGTCTTTTCCGGACCGGTAATTTTGAAGAACCACGGATCTGTGGGAGTTTGGACAATTGCCGCCAGCAAAGCATATTTTTTGTGAACTTCCTCTTCGGAATCAACAGAAGTCTGCGGTTTGATATACGTTCCCTTTAATGAAGCAATTATAACCGGCATATTATTTATAACAATTTCTTTTGTCACTGCTTTATCTTTTGATAGGCTTCCATCCGGCTGAGTGAACTGCTCAAACCATTTGAGCAAATTAGATTCAACAGCGCCGCTTGCCGAAGGGAAAACAAATATCGCCAATTCGGCATCTCCGCTTCTTTTAACGCCGGGAATTTTATATTGTGCTTTTCTAATTTTTGTTGTTGGCTCTTCTTGAATCCAATACTCGGTAATTGAATAAGTAAACTCAGCGTCACTTACTGATTGTGTGTTATCATTATTCTGAATATTTTCAACGGTATCTTTGGCTGGCACAGTTTCTTTGGTTTGGTTTGAATCTTGTTTGCATCCGGATAAAATGAATACACCGATATTGAGAATCAAGAATAGAATCAGACTTTTTTTCATAACACATTCCACAACAAAGAATTTATATTGACAATTAAAAAATAGCTTTTGAAAAACCTTTACGCAATCATTCATTTTATAGTTTTGCGTTTGCCGAATTAAAAACAATACATAGAGACATTATGACTTCCTGCTTCATTACAGAAGACGGCATAAGCGTGCCTGCCGTTTCGCAAGAGCAGATGATAGAGATTGACAGAATTGCAATGGAAGAAACCGGCCCAAATTTATTTCAAATGATGGAAAACGCAGGGCGTAATCTTGCTGAATTAATTCTTTCAAACTTTTCCTCTGAAGATAGAAAAGAAATTATAGTCCTTTGCGGAACCGGCGGAAATGGAGGCGGAGGAATTTGCGCGGCGCGTCATTTAGTAAATCGCAATATTGACGCAAAGCTTGTTTTAGTCAATCGTGATGGATTAAGGGGCGTTCCTGAATTTCAGCTAAAAACTTTTTTAGCCGCTAAAGGTGAACTAATATCATCTGCCGATTTGGCTGACGCAAATCCTTCTCTAATAATTGATGCGCTAATAGGCTACAGCCTAAAGGGAGCGCCAAGAGGAATTACAAAAGAATTGATCGATTGGTGTAATGATGCATTATGCAAAATAGTTTCGCTTGATATTCCATCCGGTGTTGATTCAAACACCGGAACTGCGCCAGGTTCGTATATTAGGGCAACTCATACGCTAACGCTCGCTCTGCCAAAGAATGGATTGAGTCCGCTGACCTGCGGTGAAATTTATTTGGGAGATATCGGAATTCCTGGGATTGTTTATTCTAAAATTGGAATTGAATATCAAAATCCATTCGGAAGCGGCTTTATTAAAAAATTGAGGATTTTGTCTTAACACAAGTGAATAAAATCGAATTCTGCGTGTATCATTAATAGAGAATAAAACTTATTATGAAAAGTATGACAGAAATTGAATTGAGTGAGTTTGAGTTGTACGTAAAAACAAATATGAAGAGAGCATATTTTTCTGCGCTTGGGTTTGTTGGAACCCACGATGATGCAATGGAAATTTCGCAGAGAGCATTTATTAACGCCTATAAACATTTTGACAAATTTGATTCCTCGAGGAATTTTTTCACATGGTATTACAAAATATTGAAGAACCTTTGCTTGAATTTTTTGCGGGATTCAAAAAGCAGAAAAGAAGTTTCATTCATTGAATTCGAGGACGAACTGACTGCCGAGAATCAATCTGACCAATTTGAGCGCAAGGAACAAGTTACAATTCTGGAAGCAGCATTAAGCAGATTGTCAACAAATGACCGTGAAATTATTATTCTTAAGGAATTTCAAAATTTCAGTTATAAAGAAATCGCAGAAACGCTGGAAATTCCAATTGGATCTGTAATGTCAAAATTGTTTTATGCGAGGAAAAAGCTATCAGAAATATTAAAGGAATTGCAATGAAAGAACGATTCGTTGAACTAACCGAAAAATATGTTGAAGAAGTGATTTCCCCGGAAGAAGAGAACGAATTAATGAGCATAATCAACACCAGAGTTGAATATAAAATTGAGTTCGAAGACCAAAAACGAATAAAGGAGGCACTAAAAAAAATGAAACTAAAAAATCCATCGGAAGAAGTTTGGGACAGTTATTGGATAAAAATTTACAACCGCATTGAAAGAGGATTTGCGTGGATAATAATTTCTATTGGATTTGTAATATTAGCCGGTTATGCGGCAATTCAATTTGTTGAGGAATTATTAAAGGATACGAAAACACCGGAGATTGTTAAACTTGGCTCGGCAGCATTAATCGTTGGCTTATTGATATTATTATTCTCAATTTTGCGTGAAAAATTTTTCGCCGGAAAATCAGATAAATACAAGGAGATTCAAAGATGATTATTGTAACTTCCTCTCAAATTGCGGGCAAGGAAATTAAGAAAACTCTTGGAGTTATAAGAGGCAATACCATAAGAGCGCGTCATATTGGGAAAGATATTGTTGCGCTTTTTAAAAACATGCTCGGCGGTGAAATTCATGAATACACAAAACTCATGGGCGAATCACGAGAGCAGGCGTTGGACAGAATGACCGCTCAGGCAGAAGCGCTCGGTGCAAACGCAATTGTTGATGTTAGATTTTCAACGAGTTACATAATGCAAAACGCCGCTGAAATATTGGTATACGGAACTGCTGTTGTTGTGGAATAATTGATGAAATAAATTCCGAAGTCTTTGAAATATTTTTAATTCCTCGGCTTCGGGATTTTCTAACTCACAAACCGCTGTTATTTATTCGAAATCAGAAAAGCATTTGCGCTCATGCCGGGAACTGAAATTGAAGAATTATTGATGCTTACTGGCACTCCGAATTTCAGATCAAAGAAGTTTTCTGAACTGCTAACTCTACTGCCAAAATTGGTTAGATCAACTTCTACTTCTTTTTCGTTTGCGTTAATAATGTTGAGAATTTTTTCGTCCCCTAAGATTTTTAAATATGTGTAAACATTATTATCCGGAGGAAAATGTATCAATCTCCCGGTAGAAAGCGATTCATGCTTTTTTCTTAATGCTATTAACTGTTTGATATAATTAAAAATATCGTTCTCATATTCCGTTCTGCTTGCTTCATTGAATGCATTCCTTGTGTGAGAAGGAAACCCGCCAGGAAATTCTTTTCGAAGAGTGCCGTGGTCCTCGTTCTCAATCATACCCAATTCAGTTCCATAAAAAATCTGCGGTATTCCTCTCAGAGTAAAGAGCATGTGCAAAGCAATTTTGACCTTTGCCGAATTTGAATCTGCATAAAACATTGCCCTGCCTACATCGTGATTATCAATAAAAGTCACCAATTGCTGAGGATCGGAATAAAGATAATCCATCGCCAAAACATTGTATATACCGCCAATTCCTTTTCTGCCGCGCAAAAAATCTACAAGAGCATCTCTCAAGGCAAAATCCGTCAGCGAAGGCAAATTAGTATCGTATCCTTTATTGCTCTTCACATTCCTTTGATAACCGGCAAGGAATGCTGGTTCGCCGGTCCAAACTTCCCCTACGATATTGAAATTAGGATACTCGTCCAAAATAGCTTTTGCCCATTCAGACATAAACAATTGGTCTGCGTATGGATAAGTATCTTCTCTGATTCCGTCAATTCCCGCAAACTCAATCCACCACAATGTATTTTGAATTAAATACTTTGCCAGAAATTTATTCGATTGATTCAAATCGGGCATATAATTTATGAACCATCCTTCGTGAACTTGAGCAACTGTTGAACTGTCTGCGTGTAAATCCGTATAAACCATTTTATTGTGGTTTGCTCTTTTATGATTTTCTACCGTGCCGTTTATCCAATCTGCGAATGGAAGATTTTTCATCCACGGATGATCGAGGCTGATATGATTTGCAACGTGATCATAGATTATTTTCATCCACTGGGAATGAGCTTTGCTTACAAGTTCTTTGTATTGTTCATTACTGCCGAGACGCGGATCAACCAGGTAATGATTCGTTGCGGAATATCCGTGGTAACTTCTGAAAGTATTATTTTCCAAAACAGGAGTAAGCCACAACGATGTAACGCCAAGATCGTTGAAATAATCCAGATGATCTATTATTCCTTTTAAGTCTCCGCCCGATCTGCCCTGCTTTGGAATGTATTGCATGTTATCGGCGTATCCTGAAATTGAATCATTTTCAACATCGCCGTTTGCAAATCTATCCGGCATAAGAAGGTAAATAACATCTTTCTCGTCAAATCCTTTGTGATTGTTGATATTCTTGCCGCTCTTAAGAATCTGATATTCAAAAACTGCGGTTCCGCTTTCATTGGATAATTTTATTTCATATTTATGCGGCGCGGCAAATGGATTTATTTGAACATCAATGAAGGCATATTCCTTCTTTTCCGAATTATGTGTGCCGAGTATTTTGAAATTCTTTGAATTCGATTCAGCTTTTATATTCGATAAATTATCGCCGTAAACCATAAGTTGAATCTGCGAATATTTCATATCAGTCCACCAATTGGGCGGTTCAATTTTTTGGATGATTGGATTTTGTGCGTTTACAGCGGCGGCAAATACAAAGATGAACATTAAAAAAATTTTCATTACTAAATCCATAGTTTGTACAGAACTAAAGCGCAAAGGTATTTATTCCAAACACAAAATTGTTTTTATTTAGATGGTTCAATCTCCACGTGAATTCGAATTTTAACGGCAGCATTATATGCCCAAGCCCGAAGCCCAATTCCAGAAGGGGATTCTTAAAGTCCGTGGGATTTGAAATCAGCAATGCTCGATTTTTAATTTTACTTTTATTGGAAAAATTATTCCACCCTGCGTTGAAGTGCATTTCTAAATTTAATTGCAGATCTTCGATTATTGGGATGTTGAGCATCTTGAACAATTCGTCTTTGAATCTGTATTGAGTCATTAGCATTACAGATCTGTCGCCAATGGCATCGGCAATATTTAATGTTCTAAACGTGAAATTTTTGCCCGCAGTATTTATATTTCCGGGAAACGCCGTTAAGTATTGATAGGGCAGAGCATTGTCTGTGAATATTGCCCTGAGATCGAAATCCAATCTCGTTGAATTGAATGACTGCAGTTCGCCTGTAAGATCGGTTCGATAAATAATAAATTTCTCTTGACTGCCGAACGCTTCATTACTTACAAATGCTTCGCCTTTTAAGAGCGCGTAAGATTTTCCCAGCGATGTTCTTCTTCTGAAATATCCGTCTTCAATATATTTGCGGAAATCGAGAGCGAATGAAAAAGAGAATAAATTAATTCTTGCATCGTAAATGGGCTGATTATAATTGTATGTCTTGCTTTTATTCAGCAGAGAAAAATTTGTATTAACAATTCCGGAACGATCTGTTCTTGTTGAAAAACCCGCGCCGAGTTTTAGAATGGGAATTACTTCGCTTTCGAGCTTTGCTGAAAATCCCTTTGAATAGAAATAATCTCGAAAATCATATTTACCCATAAGATTTGTGAAAGTAGAAGTAATCGGATTGTAGCCATCCGATTCCGCAAACAACTGATTTAGTTTATTATATGCACTGACTTCAAGATGCGTAGTCCTGTAATCGCCGAAGTAATAACCGGCAGTTGTTGACCACTTAAATTTATTGTCTGCAAAACCGTTGCTTATTGAAACATCTCCCGAAAGCCTTTTGTTATTGAGGTTCCTGAAGAACGCTGAAAAATCCAGCGCGCTTCCCTCAACTCTGCTAAAATGATATAAACCAAGCGGTCCCGAAATTCCGAAATTATCATTGAGTGCAATGGAAGTAGAAAAAAACGAGAACTTGTCCCAAAACGTTTTGGGAACAGATTCAATGCTGTCTATTCTTGAGTAAGCGCTAATTTCCTCAAGAGTATTTGGGATGGTTTGAGTCGATACCCAGTGAAGAGAATCTTTTTGATCTGCGTCTCTTTCCACGCTGAGCACCGCCATATCAAAAAAATCATCACGTATTGATTGGTTAATGCCGTACTCGTACATAATAGAATTAATTTCAAATCCAAATTTCGCCAGCCCCATAAAATTGCCTTCCACAAACAAGCGGTAATCAATAGGCATATAAATATTTGGAATCAATGGTATTAACTCCAGAGCAAGCTCGGGACTCTTATTCCGCAGCAAGCTACGGGGAATTACACCAATCTTCTCGTCCGCCGAAGCGTGCGAAGGCAGATTAAAAGGAAGAAACTGCTGAAAGATATTAATCTTTGTAAAAAATCCTCCTGGATTAGCGGCGTCATTTAGATGAACATCCAGTTTAATGAGGTTAAAAATGGAATCGCTGATAAATAAATCCCCATAAAATCCTGGATCGGATTCATCTTGAACGGTAAAAAATATTTTATAAATCTTTTGGTTGTTCTGCGCGAGGCTGTCCGCTAGATCGAAGTAATAATAATCAAGGGCATCATCCGCGATTGGACTAACTATTTCTCTGGCGAAAAACTGAATGTCGTCGTTATAAAAATCTTGAATTATTCTTCCGCCGGTAAGCATATTTATTGTAGAGGGGAAGTTAGAAGTTTGTTTACGGGCTATTATTTTTTCTTTGTATTTATCTGGTTTCTTGAAAAAGCTTCGACTTTCATTTTCTAAAATACCGGTTATTTTCAATTGAGCAGTATCAATTCCTCCGATGCTTACTCCAACGCTATTATCCGTGGCGCTGATATCTTGAGTGGTTTTTATCAGTCCTTTGGTGTACGCTTTAAATGAATAATCGTTTAGAAGCTGCTTGCGAATTTGCTTTGCTTTAATCGCTTCTTTAATTATTCGGTCTGCCGGATTTATTCCCGGAACTACCGTTATCTCATCAAGCTTTATTGAAACGGGTTCGAGGCTAAAATCAACAACCATATTATTCATCAAAGAAATTTTTATAGTGTCGGATTTGTATCCAATAAACGATGCAATCAATTTATATTCACCGCTATTAAGTCGCAGCTCATATTGCCCTTCAATGTTCGCCGCAGTTCCGGTAGACGTTCCTTCAACGCGGATATTTCCAAAACTTAGTTTGCTGTTTTCGCGAGCGTCCTTCAATTCCCCTTGAACGGAAAATATCTGGGCATTAATACTCACCGCATACATCAACAGCGCGAAAACTACTCTTGTAAATTTCATATTCGAATGCCTCTATTTTTTTGTTCTCATTACAATCACCATTGCGTCAGATTCTTCCGATTCATCTAATGGTTTTGGCGGAATGTTGTACATGCTTCCGTAAAACCAGTATTTGTCGAATACGCATGAAAGTTCAATCAAGGCTTTCATTTCTTCAGCTAGATACCATCTTATAGGGCTTTTTGTTTCCGTTACAGAAACAACTTTGTTACCCTCTCTAATTTGAAGTTTCGAAGTAATCAACCACTGCTGCGTAACGGTATTGTAAATATCATCGGGCGCTCCAAAAGTTATATCGACAGAGGTGTCCCCATAGTTTGTGGTCCACGTGTTTTCTTCATCGTCCGGGAAAAAGAACATCGGATGAGTTGCTTCAATTACGTAAATTCCGCCCGGCTCAATGTTTTTAGCCGCCGACTTAAAATGTGAAATCATCTGCTCATTTGTAACCAGATGCGAAATGCTTTCCATCAAGGTTGCCGTAAGTAGAACAGGTTTTTTTAATTTATACTTGCACATATCGGCAACTATTGTGTGCATATCAATATTTTCATTCTTCGCTTCGGATTTAGCATATTCGATCATATCTTCAGAAATATCAAGCGCGATTGAACGCCAATTTCTCCGCGCAAATTCACGTGCATGCTGAGCCGGACCACAGCCTAATTCCAAGAATGATTTTTCCTTTAATTTCTTTTTGCTGAGTTTCGATTTGTTAATCAAACACCATTCTAAAAAATCGCATTCATCTTTAAAGCGCCTGTCCGAAAAAGCGATATCGTAAGCGTGGGCATATTTATAAAAATTTTTGTTTCCCATTAATTCCCCGAATTGAAAAGCATAACTATATAAGTAGGGTGTGAATATAAGAAATTTGAGAGCCTATTACCCGCATACTAAAAGGAGATTCTTTGCATTTTGAATTTGTATATTACGTTTGAGAACACAGAGTTGCTGAAATGAAAAAGAAAATAATTATCGCCGGAGCCACAGGTTTAATTGGGAATAAATTAGTTCCAAAATTAATTGAAAGAAACTATGAAGTAATTGTGCTTGCCCGCAATCTTGAAAAAGCGAAATCACTTTTCGGACATAATGCAATCATTTTCAAGATGAATGAACTCTCGCATAATTCCTTAGAGCAATTCGAGAATGCATTTGCTTTTATAAATCTTTCAGGCGAAGGCATTGCCGCAAAAAGATGGACAAACAAACAAAAGGAAAAGATACTCTCAAGCAGAGTCAATTCAACCAGATATCTATTCAACATCGCAAATAAATTGAATAATAAACCTGTGAAATTTCTCTCGGCATCTGCCGTTGGTTATTACGGCAATTCTACGGATGAAATATTTACAGAAACTTCTCCTGCGGGAGGCAACTTTTTAGCAGAGGTAACTAAAAAATGGGAGGATGAAGTAATTAAATTTTCCTCTTTGGGAATTGAAGAATCTAGAATTCGTCTCGCAGTTGTGCTTGATAAAACAGATGGCGCTCTATCCAAAATGTTGATTCCTTTCAAACTTTTTATCGGCGGACCGTTGGGTAGCGGAGAGCAATGGTTTCCATGGATTCACATTTATGATGCTGTGGAAATTTTTATGTTTGCATTGGAAAACAAAATTTCAGGTCCAATAAATGCAGCAGCTCCGTGTTTAATCAACATGAATGAATTTGCGCAAGCGCTTGGAGCTATTTTAAATCGACCTACTTTTTTTAGAGTTCCGGAGTTTGTATTAAATGCAGTTCTTGGTGAAGCTTCAGAAATGATTTTAGAAGGCGCAAAAGTCATTCCAGAAATACTAGTTCAGACTGGTTATAATTTTAAATTTCCCAAAGTGGAAGAAGCCCTAAAAGATTTGCTCATAAAATAATTCGGCGCTGCTATTCGTACCATCTAATTGCAGTAAGCCTTTTCTTCGCCCATCCGTAATTCTGCGTTGTAGTTGAGGAAACTGTTGATGTGGCAAATTTAATTGCCGCGTTTGAATACAAAATTTTACCATTTCCGTTGCCGAGGACTTCCCTGTATTTCCCTTTGGACTCTTCGCCTCCATCTTTATCATCATCGTCTTTTTCTTTGTCTTTTCCTTTTCCCTTATCATCGTCTTCATCATCATCTTCATCTTTAGGAGGAGTATCGCTTAGTACTATTATTCCTCCAACTATATCGCCATGAACTTTATCTATATGATCAACAATAACCAATCCTGTAAATTTTCCGCCATTAATTTTCGCTAAACTAGCAGAGAAGGAAGTGTTGTGAACAATTAAAATACCAGAGCCTGTAAGACTGTTCGGTTCCCATTTGCTATTTGAAGCTAACTCAACATAAGTCACTCCCCGCAAAGGCATAGTTAGGCTTGCCGGGTTTGTAGTATATTGGCTGCCGTTTGCCCCGCTTTGTGCCTTACTTTTTAAAGCGCCAGGAGGGAATCCATTTGCCTTGCCTCCCAAAGCTGAATCAGGGTTGTCTGGATATCCCCCGGAATAAGAAGCTCCCTCAGAATATGTGTTGGGATTTCCGGGTTTTCCTGAAGGAACATAATCTAAACCCGACTTTGTGCCGCCTATTTGAGAGCTTCCGCCAATACTAAGAGTGGAGGTTGTCCATACACCAAAAGTTCCGGAATTTGATATAATTGACGTGCCGGTAATGTCATGATCGCGTCCATCAACAGTTAAATTTCCTAAAGTGGAAATTGGGCTTCTGCTTGAAACAGAGGCTTGAACTGTTGTGGGAATAAATCCTTGAACAGGAACTTGAACCAATATTTCCGAAGATTTTGTATCTAAGTGGAAATCGGAATAGATTTTTAATTTTTTATAGTCGCTTCCGCTAAATGAAGTATCAGCAATCGTATAAGTTGCATTGCCATAAAATATACTTAGTGAATTTGCGTGAGAAGTTACATAAGTTGGATTATCGCCCAAATAAGAAATTAGATACTCTGCCGTGCTGTTGGATATATTTCTGTTTTGTATTTCACTGTAATATTCAACAGCTACATCCGTTGCCTGAGACACGGTATTTATCTTTGTCACATTAGCGATTCCGAACACAAGCAATGCGCCGAAAAACATTATTAGTGATGCTCGTCCCATTTTTTATCCGATATTAAATTAACTCTATCTTTTTCATGAATTAAATAACAAACAATTTCGTGAAAGTAAAGAGAAAGTTTTCATGATTATTGAGAATATAGCGCCGTCAAACAACATAGACCCAATACCAGTTGAGCGCTTTTGAGTGACATCCGATAAATTTTACTTTACTATTCGAAATTCAGCAACTTCAATTTCATTGTTTTTATAACGAAGTTTAATGCTCTCCCCTTCAAACGAAATAAAAACATCTATTGTGTTTCTATCAAAAGCTTTGGGATCATTAATTGCATTTTTAATTTCAGAAAATGGGATAAGCAAAATACCATCTCTTGGCATCAAGAGGGAGCCGTTTTCTTCCATGAGATTTTTTTTGAAGACATCGCGGAATGTAATCTGCCAACCTTTTGCTTTTTTACTTCCTTGACGAATAAAAACTTTAGTACCATTGATTGTAGCTTCGTAAGAATTGAATTCTGTAATACGATATTTATGCCTTTCTAATATCCTTTTCAGGTCATCAAGCATTACTTGCTCTTGGCCAGGAGCATCAATTAGTTGTTGCATCAATCCGTTTTTTACCAGGAAAAAGTTCAATTCCTCTATTAACTTTGTAACAATTACCTTTTGCAGTGCGTTTAATGTTTGTTTTGACCCTTGGGATACAACTTTGTATTTATTGGCTTTGAATAAGGAGATTAAGTAATGCTCTAATTCCAGCCTAACTACATTATCGTTAAAATCCGATTGATTTGCAGGTCTTCCATCATTTATTATTACAACGCGATCCCAATTTTTAATTTTATCATCTGGAGTATTACTATGTGTTTTGAGTCTTATATAGAGACTCATCGCTTCGCCAATATAAGCTTTATTTAACCTTGTCTCGATAAGAATGTAAATCCCTGGATAATCAATTTTACCTAATTCAGCGTTAAACTTTTCTAATGCTTTTATAGAGCGAGGGAAGTCCCACGAGCGAATTTGTTCTGTTGTTCGTGACCGAATAATATTTTCACCATTCTTCGGGTCTTGATAATAGCCAATATTTTTTCCATCCATTTTATTTCCGTAATGTTATAATTGTTTCTCGGAGCACATAGCTTCTTATTTGTCCGGATCGTCTATTTCTCGCTTTCTCAATTTTTTCAATCGATAATCCTAAGTCCTTCCCTAACTGTGCAATTAAGAGATCAGTGGGAATATATACGTCGGCAATAAGACTGTCGCCAACCACAAGCACAAACCTACCGCCATTTTTCATTTTGGGCACAACCATCTGGAAAACTCTATACATATCATCAAAATATTTATGAACAATAAAGGGCATATCATATCGCCTATATTTCCCGCGTCTTAAAATATTTTTTTGAATGTTGCGTTTGATATCACTTATCCACTCATTTGTATAAATTGGATTAAAACTTTTAATTAATCCCTTCGAAACGTTATCGCACACAACCATTTCGTCTTTTACTTTTTTCAGTTCTGCTTGATTTTCTGCGAAATTTAACCAGCCCATCTCAATTTTATAATTAATTACGTAATCAAGACCATTCATATAAGGCGGTGAGGTTATAATTAAATCGAACTTGTTTGAATGCTCATATTCCATTGCATTAGCCAAGTAAACTCGACTTTGGGTGTTAAAAAAGTCACTGTATTCCGACTGAATTGTTTTTAAGTCCTCAATTATTTGATGAACTTTTTGATTCATTAAAACGAATGGGGCGTGAGGATCAACTTTTTTGCTTTTTGAATAACCGAGGCATGGGCTTCTTTTTAACTTACTAACTTCAATAAGGATTGATGAAAAAGTAAGATTTAATAAATCTACAATTCCTTGGTTCGTGGTTTTCGAAAGACTATCAATGCCACCTTTTAAGACTTCCAAGTTTTCCAAAACTTCTTTCGAAAAATGCTTCTCTGACTTTAGGAAACGAGGTGCGCGTGTACGTTCAGATAAATCCAGATTGTTGAAAACTTTTAATAACTCTTTGGGATGAATTGTCCAAGAATTTAACTTGGTTTCTGCAATAAATTTCAGCAAGGGATTAAGCTCTGTCCCAAATGAATGATAACCATTAAGTTTTGCTTGTACTTGCACAGTACCGCAACCCGTAAATGGATCCAATACGATTGGGTTTTTGTAATCCTTTATATATTGGTCAAATATAGACTGGACAAAAGAAGCAGAAAACCCTTGTACATAAGGAGCCCAGCGATGAATTGTTTCATTAACATTTGGAGTAAATTGAATAGGTTGTTTTTTATTTAGGATATCAATTCCTAATTTTGTCAAATACGGTTCGGAGTCAATATCGCAGTGCCCTAATTGTTTGGGTGAGTTAATAATATTTATCTGACGCGCTGAGTATTCTTTTGCTTCAAATGGGAATATGTTTTCTTGCTGCATAAAACCAAATAATTTTAGTTAAATATAACGAAAGGTTCGGTGAATTTCTTTGCAATCTAATTTCTAATGTGCTTCTGAATTAACACAAGTTTAAAAAATATCGCTTACTCAAACCAACTTAGAATATTTATTCTGCTTGCAGCAAAACCGAAATTGTCGGCAGCTACGTCAGAAATTTGCCCCGTTGCTTTTTTAATTGCTTCACTTGAATATAAAATGCTGCCGCTTCCGTTGCCTATGCAGTTGCCTCCCGGCGGCGCAGGGCTCAATACAATTAATCCGCCAATAATTTCCGCATGAATTTTTTCTATATCATCGACAATTACCAATCCTTTAAAAAAGCCGCTATTTACATTTTCTATACTTGCATTTTTAAATGAATTATGAACTATTAAAATTCCCTCGCCTTCTATGTTTGAAGGGCTCCAAAGTCCGCCAGAAACCAATTCAATAAATGTTACTCCTTTCAAAGGGAAAACAAGCGCTGTAGGATCGGTTCTATATTGGCTGCCATTTATTCCGCTTTGGGCAATAGACTTTAATTCTCCAGGAGGAAAACCATTTGCAGTTCCGCCCAACGCAGAATCAGGAGTGTCTGGATATCCGCCGTCATAAATCTGACCGGATTGATAAGTCCCTTCGTAGGGGGTTTTTGACGGATAATAATCAATTCCATCAACCGTTCCGCCAACAGATGAATTTCCGCCGCGAGAAAAAGTTGAAGTAGTCCATACCCCAATAGTTCCGGAACCAGGAACAATATCTTTGTTTAATCTGTGATCCCTTCCATCAACCACTAAATTGCCTAATGTTGCAATTGCACTGTTTGTGGAAATTGGCGCTTTAACAGTTGCAGGAATAAAACCACTTTTTTGAATTTGAACAATTACCTGACAGAACTTAATTTTATCGAAAAAGTTGGAATTCACGCGTATTTTCACAAAAGGATCTGTTCCGATAGTTGTATCCGTGATACTATAAAGAGCAGTTCCCTCAAAAATATTAAGCGAAGAAAATGGAGCAATCCGGTAGCTGGAGCTATCGCCTAATCTCGAAATAAGAAATTCTGCGGTACTGTTGGAAATATTTCTTGCCTGTATTTCACTAAAATATGCCACCGATCTTTCGGTAGATAAATTCAAATTATTGATTGAAGTAATTTTTGAAATTCCGAAGACAATTACCGCACCGAAAAACATTATAATTGAAGCTCTTCCCATTATTGAGCCTATAAATTTCTTGGGCGGATTGTGCTTTTCCAGGTCGCCGCTTTTTGAACTGTTGTATCGGGCTGATCTATCTCCATTGTCATTTCAACAGAGATCCCTTTGATTCGTGATCTGTTTACTGAACTTGAAAGAGAAACATAAGTAAATGCGGCGCCAGTTGAATCGCGGTAAGTCAATTGGAAATCTGAAACAGTGGCAATTAACAAGGTTTGATTATTCTGTATTCTTAGCAGAGGCACCTGATTGGCGGCAAGAGTAAGATCAAAAGTGGCATCTGTTTTATATTCTAGTGTATCAACTATTCCGTTATTATCCAGGTCAGAGTAAAACAAAATTCTATTTGAATCCGCAGCGGCAATTTTATTGCTTGGGACTAAATAGCCCATCCTGTAAAAATCACTTCTAATAATTTCCGCTGTTTCAGAAACACGGTATTGGGCTATGTTATTTTCCAGTAAATCTCTAACAGAATCGTTCATGTTCATAGTTACGGTAATTACCATCAGCATAAACATGCTTCCTAAAATTGTTGCGCCTATTGCGTCTAAGAGTGACCACATAACTTAATACGAAACTATGTATGATAATCTTAATGTATCAATTAAATATGTATTAAAAACAGAAACGTCTATTCGCTTTGAAAAAGTTCTAACACTTGGGGTGGATTCCGGCAACAGATTATTTACATAACGCACGGAAACCGAAACATCAAAATCGCCGAGCCGGTCAAGAGAATCACTAAAAGCATATTCGTCGAAATCATCAATATCATCAAATTGAAAAACTGTTGCCTCGCCGCTTTCCGGACCCAAAGAAGCTGGAAGCGTTAATGAATCTGCCACTGAAACGCTTGCAGTAATAGTTTTTTCATCAAATGCCCGGTTTTGTGCGTCTTCAATTACTCCCTGCCCAATCCCAGCCGCAGTAATTATCGCTTCGTTGCTTAGAGATAATGTCAATTGTTCGTTGCTTGATTGATAAAAACTTACAATTAGCATTGTTAGAAAAAATATGCTCGCAAGCACTAATAATTGTTGACTCCCCGCCACTTCTTTATTCCTCTCTCAAAATATTAATCAGTTTTATTCAAGCGGCTTTAAGATAAATCCAATTATTATTAAAAACAATGATTTGGGACAAGTCTTATTATTAAATGGGAATCTGACCATGACCATGACTAGGAGCAGGATTTAATTAATACGCTCTTTTTTAATACAGGGTGTGATTCGAATAATTGTTTTCAAAAATCTTATATTTGCCGTAATAAATATGGATTGAAATGGATCCAATAAACATTCTGTTGGCAATAAATTTGGCGGCATCGCTTAGTGCAAATGCAACCGCAGCGAAGAAAGATATAAAGCAGGCGCTGATAAAAGCCGAATTTAGACCTAAAACTTATTTGCAAAAAATTCCGCCAAACATCGCGGCATTGATTTTAATACTTCAGATCTTAGCTGTTTTTGGAATCTGGACATTATCTACGCAAGATTTTCCCGTGTTAGGAGGATTTAGAATAGCCGGACTGGCAGTCTTTATTATTTTTTCATGGATTCAAGTCAAAGCATTCAAATCTCTTGGCAAAAGTTATTCTCAGGAAATAGTAATTTTAAAAGAGCATAAGCTTATTACTACCGGTTTGTATAAATTCATAAGGCATCCTCAATATCTTGCGCAGATTTTAAGCGATCTTGGCGCTGCCTTTGCACTATTGGGTTATGCAATTTTGCCTTTAGTAATTTTGCTGGAAATTCCGCTTTTTATACTTCGAGCAAAAAAAGAGGAAAAACTGCTTCTGAAATACTATGGCGAAGAGTATGTTCAATACAAAAATAGATCATGGTTTTTTATTCCTTTCATCGCATAAACAAATGTTCAGCAAATGAAACTAAAAACTATAATACTCTTTTTTCTAATCGCACTCTCTTCGGTTTCCGCGCAGCGTATGCTCAAGTTGACGCTGAATATCGACGGCGAAACTAAGCGGGTATCCTATATTTCCAGAAACGGAGTTACGTACGCATCCGCAAAAGAAATTGCCTCTGCGCTTAATGGCAACTACTTTTATAACGATGAAGCGGTAAAAGTTGAATTGAAATTCGGCGACAACAAAATGAAGGTCACCGGTAAAAATTCTTTCTACGTAATTTTTGTAAAAGGTGAATTAGCCAAGACAGTTCAAATCCCAATTTCAACGCTCATGATAAAAAACGATGTTTACATTCCATTGATATATTCCGTTAAGCATCTTGAAGAAGTCTCCGGCAGAAAATTAAAATTCGATGATCAGGAAAAGCACATAGCTTCGGGCGAAGTTATTGGAATGACGGCTGCCACTGCTGTGGTTAAAGATGAATCATCGAAAAATATTGCATCAACAAAAGCATCGAAATATGACATATACGATTTAATCATCGAAGAAAAAGCCAATGGTATTTTGCTCAGACTAAAAACTACGCGGGCAGTTCATAGATTTAGTTCGTCAATTCAGGATGGAAAACTCTTTCTCTTCTTAAGCGGAGTTTCTTTCGATCCCAATTTGCTCTCTGGTTTCAAGCCTGTGGGTTTTATAAATAAGGCGAATAAAAAGGTTGTTGCCGGCAATCTTCAGCTTGAGTTCAAATTAAAGGAAGGTTATTCGTTTCACGAATCATCCAAAGATGTTGACAGCGATGATATATTGATTACAATTCACAATAAAGTTTTTGAAAGTCCTGCAGCCAGCGTTGAATTAGACAAAAGTAAATGGGTGTTTGATGCGGTAGTAATTGATGCAGGCCACGGCGGAAAAGATCCCGGCGCAATTGGAATTACCGGCGTTAGAGAAAAAGATGTAAATCTGGCGGTTGCGCTAAAACTGGGAAAGCTTATTCAAAGAAAAATGCCCGGCGTTAAAGTTATTTACACGCGCGATAACGACCAATTTGTTGAATTATACAAACGCGGAAAAATTGCAAATGAAAATAATGGAAAGGTTTTTGTATCCATTCACTGCAATTCGCTTGGTAAAAAGAACAGCGGCACACGCGGATTTGAAGTTTATTTGCTTCGTCCCGGAAAAACAGAAAAGGCAATTGAAATTGCCGAGTTTGAGAACAGCGTAATTCAGTTTGAGGAAAATCCCGATAGGTATCAGAAGTTAACGGACGAAAACTTTATACTTGTCAGCATGGCTCATTCGGCATATATGAGGCATTCGGAAAAATTTTCGGATATGCTTAATCAAAGCTGGTCTAAATATGTGAGGCGCATTCCTTCCCGCGGAATAAAACAAGCTGGATTTTATGTTCTTGTTGGAGCTTCGATGCCGGGCGTTCTTATCGAAACCGGATTTCTTTCAAATGACAAAGACGAAAGATATTTGGCTTCTTCTACCGGGCAGGATGAAATTGCCGAGGCAGTTTTGAATTCGTTAATTGAATATAAAAAATACTACGACGAGCAGATTGAAGAGGGAACTTAATATCTGATTTAGTTATATTTGACATAATTATTTTGAATTTTCACACGAAAGGATAGTAAATGACTAACGCACAAAAATGGATTTCGGC
The DNA here is from genome assembly GCA_018829545.1 of Bacteroidota bacterium. Taxonomy (GTDB): domain Bacteria; phylum Bacteroidota; class Ignavibacteria; order Ignavibacteriales; family Melioribacteraceae; genus JAHJTX01. The sequence continues at coordinate 17,760 of JAHJTX010000360.1, forward strand.
TTTCTTAGGACTCTTTTTAATATTATTTATTGTTTCAAGAGTAACAAAAAGTGACGATATAATATTGGAGGAATACGATTATTATAGCAACGAATCCGCCTCTGAAACTATAGACGAAGGATTAACTCTTATCAATCAATTTGAGTGCATTGCCTGCCACGGAGCAGATTTGAAAGGCACCAAACTCGCTCCGGGATTATTTTCCGCAAAAGAATATTGGAGCCGCTCTAACTTAATTAATTATTTGCGCAATCCTTCTTCTTACGAAGGTGACGCAAGATTCGAAGGTTACAAAAAAGCTTATAAAACTATTATGCCTCCATACGGAAACAAAGATATTAAAGAACTCGGCGTGATTGCGGATTATCTTTTAAAGTTAGAATAGATTTGCACTTCATATATAAACCGGGAAACGAAGTATGAGAAAATGTTTTGATTTATCGGAGTACCGGTTTATTTTTTCCCTGAAATATAAAGTTCAGTGAGAATTGAAACGGTACTCGTAATAATTTAAGTTTATAATCCGCTGAATTATTTATCCTAAATCCGTCCTTAGAAAACTTAGTAGTCGCACCGGAAAAGCAAAAAAGTTGTATTAATGAGTCTACTGCAAAAAGGTTTTTAATTCAATTTTGAGAAAGAATTGTCAAGTATTGTAAGATTTAAATAAATTGCATGTAAAATGTTGTAAAGTAATTACAAAAAAATAGTTAGTAATAACGAAAAACAACTCGCCAGATAGAGATCAGAAAAGTTCTTTAGTATCAAGGAATAAATATTCACGGCAAAGAAGCGCTGGAAACAGAATTTGTCGTAGATACGACAGCACAACTGTACCTGTCAATAAAAATGAGAGAAAAATATTGTTTGCCGAACATAACACTGAATGATGAAGAAGTACAATGTGAAATCAAGAAAAATGTACCATTGAATTCATCATAGTAAGAATTGTAATTATTAACTCGTATTACGCAAAAATGTAGAGCGAAACTCTGTTTCGCTCATTAAATGAATAATTTGAAGTAAATTGACAGAGCGATTCAGCGAATCGTCCTACAATTCCTCTCTTTTTGCGTAAGGTGAGTTATTAAGTCACCTTACGCCGGACTTGTAGCACGATCCCGAAATTTGGGATCGTAAAAAACAAGTATTTTATCGAAGCTTCGCTTTGATCTACAATATAATTTCAAACTTTTGCGTAAGGTGAGTTATTAATTAAAACAATTCTTCTATTGAGAGATATCTTTCCCCGGAATCATAATTAAATCCCAACACAGTGCTCCCTTCCGGAATTTCGAATAGCTTTTTATTAATAGCCGCAAGCGTTGCCCCGGAGGAAATTCCGACAAGTATGCCTTCCTCTTTTGCAGCTCTTTGTGTAAACTCAAACGCTTCTTCTTTTGTAATTTGAATTGTACCGTCCAAAATATCCGTATGTAGATTTTCAGGAATAAATCCTGCCCCAATACCCTGTAAAGGATGCGGTCCCGGTTTGCCGCCGCTTATAACAGGAGATAATTCAGGCTCAACGGCAAAGACTTTTATGTTTGGGAATTTTTCTTTCAATACTTCGGCAACTCCTGTTATGTGTCCACCGGTACCAACGCCGGTAATCAGATAATCAATTCCTTCGGTGAAGTCGGCAATAATTTCCTTAGCGGTTGTTCTTTTATGAATTTCAATGTTTGCCGGATTTTCAAACTGCTGCGGCATCCATGAATTTTCAATTTGACCGAGAATTTCTTTCGCTTTTTCGATTGCTCCTTTCATTCCCAATTCGCGTGGAGTGAGTTCAAACTTTGCGCCGTATGCAGCCATTAGTTTTCTCCGTTCCACCGACATTGAATCGGGCATCACTAAAACTATTTCATAACCTTTAACGGCAGCTACCATCGCGAGACCAACGCCGGTATTGCCTGATGTCGGCTCAATGATTACGCTCCCCTTCTTCAACAATCCCTTTTCTTCGGCATCTTCAATCACCGAAAGAGATATCCTGTCTTTTATGCTTCCTCCGGGATTGGCGCGTTCAAGTTTTAGCCATACTTCGGCTTTGCCGCCGAATAATTTATTTATCTTTACATGCGGCGTGCCTCCGATTGTCTGCAATATATTTTCCACTTTCATTTTCTTATCCTTTCTAGATTACAAAATCTATTGGTTCTTTGTGATTTCCGTTTTGCCTTACTTTAATTTCACTAGTGTGATAAACAACTGAGTTGGGGGGAACACTTTGGGTTATCCAGGTGTTGCCGCCGATCACGCTATCGTGACCTATAATAGTATCGCCCCCGAGTATAACAGCTTGAGAATAAATAACCACGTTATCTTCTATGGTGGGATGGCGGTTTTTCTTGGCCAATTTTTTATCGACACTCAAAGCGCCGAGTGTAACGCCTTGATATATTTTCACGTTGTTGCCGATGAGTGTTGTTTCGCCGATTACGATACCTGTGCCGTGATCGATGCAGAATGACTTCCCGATTTCGGCGCCGGGGTGGATGTCTACGCCAGTGTTCTGGTGCGCGTATTCCGTCATGATCCGCGGGAGTATGGGCACTTGCAAAACAAACAGTTCATGAGCAAGACGATAAGTTGCAATAGCCAAAAAACCTGGATAAGCAAAGATCACCTCGTCAATACTTTGAGCAGCCGGGTCTCCTTTAAAAATAGCTTCCGCATCAAGCCATAGCTTTTTGTTTACATCGGGAATTTTGTTGATGAATGATGTGGCGACTCCATCGGCTTTGGCTTCTTCAATATTTAGCGCCAACAAAATATTTTTAAGATTTCTTCTCAACAAGTGCAGCTTGCTTCCAATTTCCACAGGGCTGTAATATATATGCTCTGTAAAATGAGGGAACAGCAGTTGAAGAAGATCATTAATGAAATTGTGAGTTTCATTCTTTATGGGTGAAATTCTTATATGCGATTTACGAATCTTCAATAACTCCGATGCGAATGCACCAAGTTTAAGGTTATCCAAAACAATTCTCCTTCTAGAATTAAGTGTAATTTAAAATTGAGTATATAACTGGGAGTTAGCCGATAGGCTTCAACATATGCAGGTAGACAGGTATCCGAAGTTTCTTAAAAAATCTTCTTGAAACTTAGTTATGGATGATATTCTATTTTTTGGTTTCATTAAAATTGCTTTCAAAATAATATTCTTGCTGCTGTTGTAACATCAGCATATCAAAATTAGTGCATCAAATTTAGCAAAATTGATTACAACTTGTTTGTTTTTTTACCGATAATAATTTAAGAGTCTACTCCAAAAAGCAAATAAACCGTTAAAACGGTTAAAAGGATCACAAGTGAGTCAAAATTAACCTACGACTTAAGTCGCGGGTTAATAACAACTTAGAGAATTGGCGAACCGTTTCAACGGTTTTCAATTCTTTCTCAAAATTGAATTAAAAACCTTTTTGCAGTAGACTCATTTAATAAACAATTTATGAGAACGAAATGCAAATACGACAGTGCAGCGGTACCTGTTAATAAAAATATTGATTGCTGACAATATAACCCTGAATGATTAAAAAGCGCAATGTGAAATTAAGAAAAATGCACCAATGAATTCATCAGATTAAAATGATGGTATCGAAATCTTAAACACAGAGCCTTTTCCTTCTTCGCTTTCTACCCAAATTTTCCCGCCATGTTTTTTTACAAATTTATTGCATAGCAATAAGCCAAGTCCGGCGCTGGGCTCGCTTTCCGTACCTTCCCTATTTATTATAACAACGAGTTGACCTATGAAAGTATAGATGAAGGATTATCTCTTATCAATCAATTTGGATGCATTGCATGCCACGGCTCAGACTTAAAAGGCGCTAAACTCGCTCCCGGATTATTTAGCAAAAGAATATTGGAGCCGCGAAAACTTAATTAACTATTTAAGAAATCCTTCTTCGTATAACGGAGATGAAAGATTCGAAGGCTATAAGAAACGGTTTAAAACCATTATGCCTCCTTATGGAAATAAGGACGTTAAAGAGCTTGGTGTGATTGCGGATTATCTATTGAATTTAAAATAAGCTTCAAACAAGATTTAAACCTCGAAGGTCGCTGTTTTATGACCTTCGAGGTTTTACATAAAATCACTTAATCAACAGCCCCGCATAAAAACTTTGCGGGACTGCATAATTTTATTTTAGCAGCAGCCCCGATACAAAAAATCGGGATTACTTTCAAAGCAATAAATTACTTCAAAAGCAACCCCGCATAAAAACTTTGCGGGATTGCATAATTTTATTTTAGCAGCAGCCCCGATACAAAAAATCGGGATTACTTTCGAAGCAATAAATTACTTCAAAAGCAACATCTTACGGCTTTGAGAGAATTCATTTACTTTTAATGTGTATACATTGATATTCCGCCCATTAGTATCTCCGAAAGTTCGTAATCTGTTCTCTTTCGATAATCCGGTATTTTTCTGAGCGACTTGTTGAATTTTGGGAAAAAATGTTTTATCGTTTTAGGTAGCTGGTGGGTTAATTCTTTTGAAATATCTTTGATGCTTTTTCTAGAATTTTCTTTATCTCCATGTTGTAAGGAAATAGAGCGTGGCATTTGTCACCTTATGTTTTTTTATGATAAAACTAATATAAAACTCTATTTCCTTATTTTTTTTCTTTTTTGTATAACCGGAAAAATATTGTTGCTTAGCCCCCTAATTTGTTGTTTCTATTCGTTTTATATTTAACACTGAATCGCTGCAGAGATGACATTATTTAGAATTTTTAGTCAAAAAAAAGACGAATAAACTAATCCTTCACACAGCGGACACTAAACCCATCATCTTTACCACCGGGGCTGAAGTTGACTCTATCGCTACCGAGGCCAAGACGCATACGTCCAGCATAACTGATGTCACCCTCGGTAGAACTCCAAAAGTGAGTGGTGCGGCCTAAAAAGTTGAAGCCCCCATCGATTACGTAGCGGTCGCCCGAAAGCAGCGCAGAGAAGCCGCTTGTGTTGGTGCCGGCTCCCAAATCGGATCCTTGCCCAATTGCCTTTAACGCGTTTGAACTTTCACCCACAGTAACACTTAGCATTACAAATTCAGCATCACTGGGTACGTGCCAGCCAGGCGGACATATTCCTTGAGTTCCCTCTGTTGTGGTGTACTGCATTACTTCATTCCACTGGTATAAACCGCCATAGATTATACAACTTTTCGTATCGTTGTTGTAGCAGAATTTCTCTATTATGCTGTTATTTGTCTGGTTAACGCTATTGCTGTTACTGATTATCATTGTGCCGACATCAAGATTCACTTTTAGCCAGATTTGGTTTCCGATTTGAACAGTCTTATAATATTTCCCTACATATAAGATAGCTGTTGAATCTTTTTCAACAATTAGATCACCGAGAGTTAATGAACTGCCGTCATAATCGGAGAGACCAGTGAATGTTTTTAATATTATTGAACCGCCCGATACGACGATGCTGTCGATTGTTGTGCTCAGAATACTAGCCGAACTTCCTCTTTTCATAAGGGATGAAATTGATGATGACTGAAGATGCTGACTGCCGTAAAGAAGCATCATCTTTTTAACAAAAGTATGTTTATCATTAAAAGTGACTCTGGAGATATAAATTCCGTTTGGGAGTCCATTTAGTTCAATATCTATAGTGTGGTTCCCTGCTGAGTAGAATCCTTCGATATCACCGATAACTTTTTGACCAAGAATGTTGAACACTTCAACCCCAATATTTGATGTAGCTGGTATCCCGACAATAAACCGTGTAGTCGGATTAAATGGATTAGGGTAGTTCACAGATACGCTGTATCCGGTAGGAATTGATGCATCTACGACACTGGTAACACCATCAAACACAAATGAACCATTCTCTGAAGTCGTAGTTGTATAAATATTCGGATGTATATATAATGAAAGATTTGCATCTCCAACACCTTCACCGGACTGAAGAATTATTCTTCCGGAAACAGTTTGCGCTAGCATTGTGGCGATACTAAGAGTGATAGCTAAAATGAAAAAAGGTAATTGTTTCATAATTAACTCAAATATATGAAGAAACTGTTAAACATTAAACCATGGTGCAACATCATACTACTAATTTTTAATTGAGACCCTTTGACCAGGCGGATGCCTCCGCGATATTACTCGCATTAACTCGCCAATAATAAACTGATAAATAATTAAGAACGGGGATTTGTTGTGTCGTTTCGATAATATTACTTACATTAAATACAAAACTTGAAAACGAACTGCTTGAAGAGACTTGTAATGAATAATTATTCTTGCCGCAGCTTTTGTTCCAGGTTAATACGGCAGGAGTGGCAATATTGGACGAAGTGTCCTTTCTTGGCGCTAAGATTGGGGTTGAAGGGATTTTAGCTTCGCTAACGGGATTGCTATTGTCTTTTACACAAGATGTGAGAGGAAGAAAAGAAATAAGTATAAAAATAATTGCCTTTTTCATATTACGCCTTTAAAGAAAAACGAAAAAACATTTAAGCTTGGAAAGAAAATGAAATATTTTGTAACATTTAAGTGCCCCAATTACTCTTGAATTAAAATTAAGTTTTTTGTAATTGTGTGTCAAGAGGAAAGTTTATAAAGTGGAAAGTTTATCAAGTTATAAAGTTGATAAAGAATGCAAGATTAGAAAGATGGATTGTAATCGATGTGAATATGATCAGATTCGAGGATGATGCGGTAATCTGCGGAAGAATTGATTTGAATAGAAAAAGATAATAGACAAGCCCTAACGGTGCGATCTGGAATAGAACCACGTGGGGATGCCGGATCAACTTTTACAATTCTTTTACAAACATGATTTTTGATGAATAGTATATTTAAAATGAACCTTTATAGTAAATAACTAAGAGGAAGATATGAATTGTGTAAATATGCCTAAACTCGTTATCGGAGATTTGGAGGTCAGCAAGCCTATAATTCAGGGGGGCATGGGTGTTGGTATTTCAATGTCCGGGCTGGCATCGGCAGTGGCTAATGAAGGCGGGATAGGAGTGATATCTACCGTTGGGTTGGGGTTACTAAATAAAGATAAATCCATTCGTTTTAAGGAAGCGAATAAAAAATCATTAATAGATGAAATTAGAAAAGCCCGCTCACTATCCAGGGGAGTATTGGGCGCAAATTTAATGGTTGCTCTTTCGGATTACGACGAGATGCTTAAGGTTGCTTTCGATGAAAAGCTGGATATCGTTTTTCTTGGGGCAGGGCTGCCATTAAAGCTTCCTACAGACTTATCGATTGAATATTTAAAAGCTTCGCCAACCAAAGTGGCAATTATCGTTTCATCGGCACGTGCGGCTGATTTGATTTTTAGAACATGGTCCAAAAATTTCCATCATGTTCCCGATGCAGTTGTAGTGGAAGGACCTTTAGCTGGGGGACATCTCGGTTTTAAAAAAGCTCAAATTGATGACCCTGCTTATAAGCTGGAGAAAATAATTCCTGATGTAATAAAAGCAATTGAGACTTATGAAAATGAATTCGGAAGAAGTATCCCGGTAATTGCAGCCGGCGGTATTTATACAGGCGCAGATATTTATAAATTTATTGAAATGGGAGCGCGAGGAGTTCAGATGGCAACAAGGTTTGTTGCTACACACGAATGTGATGCTTCAATCGAATTTAAAGAAGCCTACGTCAACTGCACGGAAGATGATATTACAATTATTGAAAGCCCGGTTGGGTTACCCGGCAGGGCGATAAGAAATCAGTTTTTAGATGAAGTTTCGGCAGGGATTAGAAAACCGTTCAAGTGTCCATGGAAATGTTTGAAGACATGCGATTTTAGAGAAGCTCCTTATTGTATTGCAAACGCATTAACAAATGCGCAGAAAGGAATATTGCACGAAGGATTTACATTTGCCGGCGCCAACGCTTATCGGGTTAATGAAATAATTTCCGTTAAAGAATTATTCCAGATTCTTGAAAGCGAATACGAAGGCTGTTCAATTGCTAAAGTTGAGGCACAAGCGGTTGCATAAACTCCGGAAAAACCAAAAACGGCAAGCTCTCTCCCTCCGAAGTTTATTTGTAATTAATGCGAGGATAATGCCCGGTTAGTCCATGATTCTTACAATTATACGTGAGTTAAATGCGATTTTAGGATAATAAACAACTAACAAAATTCCCTTCACCCCGCAAGGTTTTTGTAATTACAATTTTCTGGTTGCCCAATTAAAAATTATTTAACAAAACCCTTTGAAATGACTAGTTCTTCAACTCTTTATCCCGCAGCACAAATTACAACGCTGGGTGAACATTTTTCAAAAGCATAATTAGAAACGCATTTAATTAATACGAACGCATTCTTTTCTTAAACAGAACCTTTTTCATTGTATGATTTACAAATTAGATTTTTTGCTGTAAAGGCAGACGGCTGGATTTTAGCGATTGTTTTGAGAATTAATTTGTACTAAAGCAGTGGATTTTTAATAATTTATATACCAGAATAAATTACTCTATCACAACGACTGAAAGCAAGTTGGTATAAAAATATGACAACAAAAAACCAAATGAGAATTCTTTCCGCACTTATTATTACGCTGTTCTTTTCTGCGAAAGTCTTTTCATGCACAACATTCGTAATTTCAGGAAAAGCCACTCCTGATGGGAAACCGATATTTTTCAAAAATAGGGATGCCGACCAAAAGCAAAATTCGCTCGCATATTTTAACGATGGTAAATACAAATACATTGGCGTAGTCAATGGAGACGAAGATTGGAATACAATGGTTTGAGGTGGTTATAATGAAACCGGATTTGCAATAATGAACTCATCGCCTATAATAATAATGTTGGTGACACATCCAAATTTATTGATTAGGAAGACGTAATTATGAAGCTTGCCTTGCAAACCTGCGAGTCGCTTGAAGATTTTGAGCGATTGCTCACTTCATTGCCAAAACCAATGGGCTTGGATGCTAATTTTGGGATGATTGACGCTTATGGCGGCGCATGTTACTATGAAACGGGGAATTATGATTTCTTGAAATATGATGCCAATTATCCGCAGTGATAAACGAACAAAACAACGGCATCATGCAATTACTGGAGCCAGTTAAACAAAGAACACTGATCCGCGCAGATTAATTATGATCTACTAATCTTCGTGACTTGGAGACTTTGTGGCAAACGAAGAATATTTTTCCATCTCGACAAATTCGAATAATAACATATTTGCTTTTATCAGCATTGCGCAGCATCAGTGAAAACAGTATCCCATTAAACATAGAACGCTGATCCGCGCAGATTAATTATGATCTTCTAATCGTCGTGACTTGGAGACTTGGTGGCAAACGAAGAATATTTTTTCTTCTCGCCGAAAGCGAAGAACCAACCAATCTGTTTCAATCCGCGTTCTATTCTTTGTAATGCTACCGGATTTCTGCATTGACAATTCAAATTGTTTGAACTACTTTCCTATCAAAGTTTTATTTGCCTTGCAATTATTTTTTTAAGATAGAATATAATTTCATAATTCTTTAGTGGGGCGCAGATGTGTTGGGCATATAAGTTTGTTAGGATTATTCTAATCCTTTGTATTGCGGGTTATTCCACGTCATTTTCTCAGGTGATTAAAAAAGAAAACAGAATCACGCAAAAATTTGAGAAGTCAGCAATAGTTAAAGAAGGCGGAAAGAAGGGCGAAAAATATTTGTTGGAAATAAACAACATCTCTCTTCCCATTGACAATAAAGGAGTTTTAGCGGACGTTGAAGTTCTGCGCGATGATGGCAGCTCGATTGAAGGCGCTTCGTTTGATGAAATTCAATTCCTATACTCTGCAGGATTTATAATGGCGGGAAAATACGGAAACAATATATTTGCCAATGCTGTTGCTTCGGCGTCGCGAATAGAGGATTACTATTCCGGTGGATGGCAATATGGAAGAAATGATGCCCGCGCGCAGTTATATGTATTGAAATCAAGCGATGGAGATTTTCACAAAAGCTGGAATGATTGGAAGGATGCCGTAGCATTAGGCGCAAAATTCTATGATGGAAATAGTGACGGAATTTATAATCCGGTTGATTTTAATAAGAACGGCATCTGGGATAAAAACGAAGACAGACCGGATTTAATTGGTGATGAAACTGTTTGGTGTGTTTTGCACGATGGACTTCCATCCGAGCTAAGACGTTTTAGCAATGTACCCCCGTTGGGAATAGAAATTAGGCAGACTGTTTTTGGATTCGATTCACAAAGCGAATTGGGGAATTGCTTTTTCGTTAGATACGAAATTGTAAATACCGGAATGCTTCACGAGAAGTTGGATAGTGTTTATTTTTCCTTTTGGGCTGATGTTGACTTAGGAGATTACGAAAATGATTTAACAGGCTGCGATACTCTTTTAAACGCCGGTTACGTATATGATAATGGAAGAGATAATATCTATGGTAATTCTCCTGCTCTAATAATTGATGTTATAAATGGACCTCAATCATTCA
>JAHJTX010000361.1 GCA_018829545.1 Bacteroidota bacterium
GAGAAAAAAGTTTTCAAAATTCTAGGCAGCTTTATTAATTCTGACGGCGTTATTATACTTTACTCGCCTTACTTGATTAATTATAAAGACATTTTGGGTCAACGGTTGCGAGCCGATTTATTTAAAGCCGAAGCGGAGTATTACGACAGAGAGTTTAAGCTTTCAGGCTCTTTTCAAATGGTGAGAATATCTGACTTGAATGAGGGAAATGATATTGAAATCCGCTTTGCGAAAATAATTAACAAGCAGTTAAATGCGGGATACGAGTATTATTTTTCTAATTACAAATATGCGGATATTGCTAAGTCTCTTTATTATGCCCCGCGCGATTTCGAATCGCACAGCGCTTTTGGCGAATATTATTTTGCAGAGAGAGATGACTTTATCTTGTTCAGCGCGGCGAAGCTAGGATATGTGCCCGCTACAAATTACGTTCTGCTCGAAGGTAATCTGAAACTTGAATACAAAATATTAAAAAATCTTACCATGACTGCTGCAATAGGGCTTGGCAGCACCACTCAAGATAATTCAGGCTACCGCTATTTCGGAGGAAGCTTCGGCGCTTACTGGACTTTATAAATCCTCACTCTTTCATTATCAAAACGAGTTTAAGTTATACTTCATTGTCATGGTTACGTTCTTTACGCGGTTGCAACCAAAACGCACGACACAAATTCCCGAAGTCTTGTGAACCGTTTGAATTTTAGACTTCGGGAATTTCGGCGCAGGCTTAAAAGTCCGAAAGTTTGCTCAGAGATTTGTTATAAATATCCGCCTAAAAGGAAGGTGTTTTTAGTAACCTTTTCTTTGATACCCTCGGCATCGTATTTATATTTCTTTCCATAAGTTAAAATGTTCGACCACGTCGTGGTCGGAAACCGCGGAGCGGTTGGCATAAATTTCCGAAGTCTTGCGAACCATTCGAATTTAGACTTCGGGAATTTCGACAAAGGCTTTAAAATCGAGGGTTGTCCGAATGACTTGCCGGAGATTTGCTTATTAATCACCTTTTCAATAAGTTCTCACATAATTATAATATCATTATATCAGATATATGGAAAGTATTAGTTTCCAATGGGATCAGCGGAAAAACCTTGCAAACATTAAAAAGCACAGAATTTCTTTTGAAGAAGCAAAAACTGTGTTTTATGATGAAAATGCTAGAGTTATTCCAGATCCTGAACATTCAGCCAACGAGGACAGATTTATTATCTTGGGATTTTCGAGTAATTTAAAGCTGCTTATCGTAGTTCATACTTACAAAGAAAATGATGAAGTTATTCGCATAATTTCTGTAAGGAAAGCAACCAAATCTGAAAGCAAATATTACAATGAGGCAAAATAAAATGAATAAAGAATATGATTTTTCCCAGTCAATTAAAAATCCCTATATTAAGAAGCTAAAGAAGCAAATTTCCATTCGTATTGAAAATGATACTGTAGAATATTTTAAAGAATTAGCTTCAAAAACGGGCATTCCTTATCAAAATTTAATGAATATGTTTTTGCGCGAATGCGCGGAAAAAAACATGAAACCAAATATTAATTGGCAATAAATTACGCCCCTAAACTTGTGGGGAATTAAGTTTTATTGCGCGGCTGCAACCAAAACGCGCAACACAAATTCCCGAAGTCTTACGAACCGTTTGAATTTTAGACTTCGGGAATTTCGGCGCAGGCTTAAAAGTCCGAAAGTTTGCTCAGAGATTTGTTATAAATATCCGCCTAAAAGGAAGGTGTTTTTAGTAACCTTTTCTTCGATACCTCCGGCATCGCTTTTATATTTCTATCCAATAGTTAAAATGTTCGTCCACGTTGTGGTCGGAAACCGCGAGGCTGTTTTATGGACGTTAGACAGCAAACCATAGTCTAAAAGCAACCGAATTGCTGAATTTGCATGCAGTCATTTTATGAATGAAATAGTGTCTTGCTAGATGGCAATAACTTCTATTTTTAGACTAAACGTATTCCCGTTTCCATTATTTCTTTAGCTAGAGGATTTTCAACAGAAAAATCTTTTGGATTAAA
>JAHJTX010000362.1 GCA_018829545.1 Bacteroidota bacterium
AACGATGGATTATCCAATAATTCAATTAATTCTGTGCTGCAAACGAGTGATGGATATTTGTGGATAGCCACAAAAGACGGTTTAAATAGATACGACGGCCATTCTTTTAAGGTATTTAAACGAAATGCTTTAGATTCGACTTCATTACCCGAAAATTATGTAATGTCTTTGCTCGAAACGAGAGACGGAAATTTTTGGATTGGAACATGGGGCGGTGGACTATGCCGCTACAATCCCTATTATGAAACGTTTTACAGATATGATAGAACGGACATAGATGACAATTATGTTCAATCTGTTTTTGAAGATTCATTTGGATATATATGGTATTGCACTACTAAAGGAGGGCTTAACAAGCTAAATCCAAATACGTCCGAAGTTATTGAATTCAGCAAAGAATCGAACTTTTATTTTCCTTCGGACAATATAACCTCTATTATTGAAGATGAAGAACATAATTTGTGGGTTGGAACGCTTGGCGATGGACTTATTAAATTTAATCCTAGTTTGGGAATTCTTGAGCAATTCTTAAATAGTTCTTTAGACTTAAATTCTATCTCCAATAATTCAGTCTGGCATATTCTCCTCGACTCAAAAGATGTGCTTTATCTAAGCACCGAATCTGGATGGGATAAATTTGAGTATAAGAAATATGTTTTTACGCACCAGCCAAAAACTCCCACGAAGTTGCAGCCGTTTTTAAGAACTTCCATCAGGCAAACCGTGAAAGACAGGCAGGGCAGATACTGGTTAGGGACGTATAACTACCGCGGTTTATTCCTATTTGAAAACAAAAAAAACGGATCGGTTCGGACTACACATTTGAGACGCGAGGATGATAATGAGCATTCTATAATATCGGACAGGATAAGATGCATTTATCAGGATAGTAGGGATAATATTTGGATAGGAACTGAAGACGGTTTGAGCAAATTGCCGGCAAGCCAGCCCTTTATGCAATACCAATATTTTCCACTCCGAAAAAACAGTCTTGGAGGCAGAGTAGTTAGCGGTATTTACGAGGGTAAAAACAATATTCTTTGGGTTGGATTGGGAGGAGGAGGTTTTGATGGTATTGATCTAAATACCGATGAAGTTTGGCATTATAAGAACAATCCGAATAATAAAAATAGCCTAAGCGAGAACGATGTCGTCACAATTCATGAAGACAAAAATGGGATTCTGTGGATCGGCACATCAAACGGCGGTTTGAACCGCTTTGATCCAAAAACAAAGAAATTTACTCGCTATCTGCACGATCCCTCAAAATCCGGCAGCATAAGTTCAAATTGGGTACAGCAAATTTTAGAAACGAGCGACGGGTTGTTTCTTGTAGGGACAAATGAAGCTCTTGAAATATTTGATCGGGAAAAAGAAATTTTTAAACTGTATTCTCCTATTATAAAGAGCGGCGCAGAATTATTTCCCTCAATTACTCAAATAAACGCTTTATACGAAGATAAAGAGAACAACTTATGGATAGGAACATGGCTTAACGGTCTTTTTCGATACGAACCCAAGGAGCATAGTTTACATCAATATATGCCCGATACTCAAGATCCCAACAGTATCAGCACAACAAAAATAACAACAATCTACGAAGATGCATTGGGTTTTATTTGGATAGGGACACATAGCGGCGGACTGAATAGATTTGATAAAAAAAGCGAAAAATTTGTTACATACACTACACAAAATGGTCTTCCGAATGATGTGGTTTTTGGAATTCAGGAGGATTCTAAAGGCAGTCTTTGGGTAAGTACTATGAATGGACTTGCAAGATTTAATCCTCGCTCGGAGACGTACCGCGTTTACGATGAGACCGATGGGATAATACATAATCAGTTCAATTGGAGGGCAAGTTTTAAGAATAGCTCCGGAATTTTATATTTCGGAGGAATAAATGGATTAATATATTTTCATCCCGATTCAATAAAAATTGATACAGTTGCCCCGCCAATTGTTTTATCTTCTTTCAAAATTTTCAATAAAGAAGCCGAATTAGGGCAATCAATCTATTCTACCCAAGAAATTATTTTACCTTATGATCAGAATTTTTTTTCTATCGAATTTATTGCGCTCGATATTGCGCCTAAACACAAACATAGTTTTGCTTATATGCTGGAAGGTATAGATCCAAATTGGGTTTATTCAGAGGTGCAATCCTCAGCATCATATACAGACATTCGTTCCGGGTCTTATACGTTTTGGGCAAAAGCGAGTAATGCCGATAGAGTTTGGAGTAAGCCCATTTCAATTTCGGTTGTAATACTGCCTGCATGGTGGAACACATGGTGGTTTAGACTAATAGCAGGCACAATTATAATAGGAATTGGATTTGGAATCTATAATTACAGAATCTCTCAATTGCTGCAAATTCATCATATACGCTACAATATTGCGAGCGATCTTCATGACGAAATTGGAAGTAATTTAAGTAGTATTAGTGTCGAAAGCCAAATGCTCTTGGAGAGTGCGCCTTTAAATACCACAGAACGAGAGCAATTAATGGATATAAGTACAACGTCAAAAGAAACTGTTGACGCGATGAGAGATATTATTTGGTTTATTAATCCTCAAAATACTTCGGACGAGGATATTACATTTAAAATGAATGAAACCGCTGTAAGGCTTTTGGC
>JAHJTX010000363.1 GCA_018829545.1 Bacteroidota bacterium
AGGGATTAGCCCACGTGTTATAATTAAAGAGAGAAATACCCGCCGATAAAAAAGAGGTAATTCCCAAATCGACTCGCGTTCCTATTTTCTGAAAACGGAAACCGAGATTATCGGAATAAAAACTAACAATGGGCGCAACGCCAATTCCACTTGGGAAATTATCGAATATGCTTGCAAGCCCCGTTATGGGAACCCATCCGATTCTTTGATTAACAATTGCAATTCTGGCAGAATCCAAATCCCATGTTAAAAGCGTATCGTAAACGGCAATCGCAGAATCATACATTCCTGCTTTGGCATAGGAGTCGCCAAGATAAAGCTGCGGTTCAAATTCTTTTGGATCGAGTTCAATTAATTCTTTAAAAGACGAGATAGCCTTATTTGTGTCTCCTTTTGAATAAAAAACTTTTGCTCTTTGAAGAGCGGCGTCGAACATAAAATCCTGCGCAAGAACTTCGTCGAAAGCCGAAACGGCTTCGTCATATTTTTCCGCACAGAATAAAACATCTCCCAACTCTTTAATTACCAAAATATTGGGGTCGGCTTTGCTTAAATACTCTTTGTAATAGGGAAGAGCCTCTGCGCAATTACCCGCAAGAACCAGCTTCCTTCCCTCTTCCAAAATCAAATAATGCTTTTCTTCCTCAGCGCGGAGTTTCCTGAAATCAATATTGGATTGAAGCGATGTCAATTCCGTATTTGACGGATCAACTTCCGCAGCGCGGTCTGCATAAATCTGCGCTTGATCAAAATCATTCTTAGTTAAAAACAAACTACTTTTTGAAATTAATGCGTCAATGTTATTTGGATTATTTGCAAGAACATTTTCGAGGTAAGAATCGGCAAGCTCAAGGTCTTTAAGCGTCCACACAGATAACTGCGCCCGGAACAATTGCAGGTCAATCTTCGATGGATAATCTACAAGCAGCTTATCGATTATTTCAATTGCCGCTTCAAAGTCCCTGCTCCAAGCGGCAGTTCTGCCGTATTGAAATCTCATGTCGGCATCGGGCTCATTAGGAACCAAATAAAAATAATTATCCAAGACGGCATAAGCAGATTGATAATCATCCAGATATTGATGGTACTGTGCCAGCTTTCTAACAGCGTCTTTATCGAGCGGATTAGCGTCTACTTTTGCCTGAAATTGATCTATTTTTTCCAGGTAAAGTTTGTCGCGTAATTCAACAACGTAATCGAATTTTTCCTGAAACTTTGGGTCGTTTTGAAGTTTAACTCTAACGGCAAGCAGTTGAGTAAAGGCTTCCTCAATTCTACTTGCTTTTATTAAATCATCGATAAGCTTATACCGCGTGCTAATATCCTCAGGATTTGTTCGAAGAATTCTGTAATATCTATCAATAGGAAATTCCTTTTCGCTCTGCCGTGGATCGTCTTGAGTTATATACGCTTTCTTAGTTGCTTGATCTAAACCATCCTGCGCCTCTTTAAAGAATGGTTTAATTTTTAAAGCTGTGGTGAACGCTTTTTCAGCCTGTTTGTAATGACCGAGCCATAACCCGAAAAAACCGTAGCGGCTCCACAACCTCCAATCATCCGGATATTTATCTACATATTCCTTTAATTTTTCTTCGCCTTTTTTTATTTGATTGTTCGCGGCAAGAACTTCGGAATAACGAATAATTTCATCTGCTGAGGCATTGGGGTCTTTTGCCAGATATTTGTCATACCATTCTTCTGAGGCAACCCATTCTTCGAGGGATTTATAAGATTTACCTATCTCTAAATAATTGACCGGCAGTCCGGGGTTAATAGCAATTTCGCGTTCATGCCCTTGAATTTTTTTTCTTAATTGAGCATGCCAAACTGCGAGCACGCGCTTAAGATTTCTTGCAGCCTCCATATGATTTTCGCGCAGTTTTAATGCTTTACGAAAATCGGAAACGGCATATTCAAACTGCCCCCTCTTTTCAAAACACATTCCGCGAATGTTGTAACCATCCGGATTTCTTGGCTCTGCGGAAACGTATTTGTTGAGCAAATCAATCGCTTCTCCGTAGCGTCCCTTATCCATTTGCTCGAGTGCGGCTGTTTTCAACTCTTCAGATTTAACTGCATCCTGCGCCGATATTTGCGGAGTAACAACTAAAGCAAATAGAAGGGTAAAAAATAAATGTAGTTTAATATTTTTCATCAGAGAAACGGCTTAACCAGCTAATTGCAAAACAAAGTTATATAAATGAAGACATAATTTCATGATTACTCATGAATTCAAAATGTTCATCTTCTTAAAATGGTATCTGCCGGTTAGTTTCTCCTAAAATTGGAAATAAATAAAGGGCTGGAGATCGGCTGATTGCACCTGTGCCACTACCCAAATAACTAAAGCCAAAACCAAAGCCTGAATCACAAATGGAAGTTTTGATAATTGGTCGGCAGTTTTAAGTTCAAGCGATCTGGGTAAAAAATGGAGCACATATCCAAATACAATTAAAACGAAAGTGGGAGTGAAACTTTCAATAAACTGAGGAACCACTTCCGGTTTGAAAAAATTGAAAATTTGATCGAGTATGTTAAATGCTTTATCAAAATCAGATACTTTAAAGAAAATCCATGTAAAAACAATCAAGTGAAAAGTAATAAATACCTGTCCAACCCTCAGCAGCTTTGTATTAAACAAACCGATTTTTTTGTAAAACTTGTTTTTAGGTTTTTGAAAGAGCAAAGCAAAAGACATATAAAATCCATGCAGCGCGCCCCATAAAACGAATGACCAACTTGCTCCGTGCCACAAACCGCATAGAAGAAAAGTAATTAAAAGCGCAATGGCATTTCCATAATTACGAAGGTTTCGAAATTTCATTTGCAGTGGACGGAAAAGATAATCCAGAAGCCAAGACGATAATGAAATGTGCCATCTTCTCCAAAAATCGGCAATGCTAGTTGCTTGATAAGGAGAGTTAAAATTATCCATCAGTTTAAAACCGAGCAGCAATCCTATGCCAATTGCAATATCAGAGTAACCGGAGAAATCGCAGTATATTTGGAGTGCGTAACCATAAACTGCAAACAAATTTTCTGTTCCTGTAAACCTCAAAGGATCGCCCAATACTCTATCAACAAAATTAAGACTGATGTAATCGGCAATCATATTTTTCTTTATTAGTCCGGCGATAATTAAGAGCAAAGCTCGCCCAATATCTGCTTTGCTGATGAAGAATTCCTCTTCAAGTTGCGGAAGAAATTGCGAAGCGCGGTCTATTGGTCCGGCAAGAATATTCGGGAAAAAGAAAACAAATAAACTAAAATCTCTAAAACTCTTTGTAGGCTCCATCGCTTCGAAATAGATATCCAGCACATAACTAAGAGATTTGAAAGTATAAAATGAAATTCCTATTGGGAGGAAAATATCAACCGGGTCAAATGATCCGGCGGAAAGATCGGTAACAATTTTTATGAAAAAGTTGGTGTATTTGAAATAGCCAAGTAATCCGAGGTTAAGAATTAAACTAGAAAGCAGAATTAATCGCCTTGGGGTTTGCTTCTTGTAATAAGCCATCCACTTGCCGAAATAAAAATTTGAAATGGCGGAGAAGATTAAAAGTAAAAAATAAATTCCGGCGGCTTTGTAATAAAAAAAGAGAGAGAAGAAAATTAAAAATAGAATTCTTGGATTCTTATATTTTGAGAGAAGTCTATAAATAACCAATAAAAAGAAAAAGGTTATAAGAAATGAACTGGTTCCGAAAAGCAACGGATCGCCTTGATTGTATTCAAAGATTTGAAGGATTTTCTGTAGATCGAAATTGAACATTTATATCAAGATTAATTATGAAATATTATTGTTCTCTAAAAAGGAATCGCCAAAAAATCTAGCCGAGTTTAGAATCAACTAATTTCTGTAAGTCGCCGATGTTTTTGCACTTAAGCACTTCCAGACTTTTGAACCGTAAATTGTATTCCTTTTCTATCGCAAGTATAACGTTAACGTGATTAAGCGAATCCCAGCCGGGCACTTCGTTTGCTTTAGTTTCGTCGTTTACTTCAATATCAGCAGGATCTAAATCAAGTTCTTTACAGATTACGCTTTTAAATTTATCCGATATCATTTTTCGCCCCACACTTTTTCGTCTTTACCGCTGATTATCCTGCCTTTATTAGCTTTGCGGCTAGGCTTGCCTGCTGAACTTTTAATCAGCCATCTTGGAGGCACAAGATAAACGTCGTGAATATTAACGTCCATTCCCATTCCCGCTCTTATAATTGCAATTCTTAGTTTTTTTAATTCCGCGGTGTCTTCAATTTTGGTTTCTGCAACAACGCTAACTTGTTCGGTGCCAAGTTCGTCATCCTCTTCGCCGAAAGCAATAACTCTTCCCGGAATTACTCCGTCTACTTTTCCAATTGCGTCTTCAATATCTTCCGGATAAATGTTTTTACCGGCAACAATAATAATATCCTTTTTTCTGCCGATAACGTATAATTCATCATCGTAAACAAAACCAAAATCACCGGAATAATACCATCCCTCTTCATCAACAACGGCGGCAGTTTTCTCCGGATAATTTCTATATCCATCGAACATGGAAACGGATTTGATTGCAATTTCGCCGACATTCTCGACAGGGATTAGATTCCTGTTATCATCAACAATTTTAATTTCGCAGCCGTTTAACAGCTTACCTGAAGAGACGCATTTTTTAATATTCGAAACATCGTCTGTTAGTTCAACTATTCCGCCGGCTAGCTTTTGGCGGTCAACTTTAAGAACAGTCGGCGCTTTGCCGGGTTCTGTTTGTGTTACTGCAAAGGTTGTTTCTGCCAAACCATAAGCCGCAGAAATGCTTGCAGCCTTAAAACCATATTGCTCAAATTTATTAACAAACCTTTCGTGACTGGATGCACGAACAGGTTCGCTGCAATTAATTAACATCCTCAAACTTTCGAGAGAAAATCCCTCCAGTTCTTCATCGTGAATTTTATCTGCCATTAAGTTGTAAGCAAAATTAGGAAGGTATGCAATCGTTCCGCGCTCTTTTGAAACGGATTCCAGAAAAAGTGCAGGTGCCAAAACCCATTCGAACGGATCGATCTGAACAGAAGGAATTCCGAAAGCGAGAGGCATGTGAAATGCGGCAATTAATCCCATATCATGATAAAGCGGAAGCCAGTTTATCATTTTATCTTCATCAGAAAGTTTCATTATATCGGCGAGGTTCTGAACGTGAACGAGTATGGCTTTATGCGATAATACTACCGGTTTCTGCAAACCGGTTGTTCCCGATGAATGCTGAAGCAGCACAGGATCTAAACTTTCTATCGAAGCGCGGGAAGCATGGATTTGCGCGGTAATTTTTGTGACGTGCTCAACTTCCAAATCCCATTCAAGAGGGAAAAAAAGATTTCCAATCGTACTTTCTACGCTTTCAACAAAAGGTCTTATAATATCCTCAAGCTCTCTTTCGGTAAATATCCAGTCCAACCCTGATCTCTGCGACATACCGCTTAGACCCTGACGGAATTTATCCGGATGAAGCCTGGGATTAGG
>JAHJTX010000364.1 GCA_018829545.1 Bacteroidota bacterium
AGATACCAATACCGGTATCAGAAATTGAAAAGACAATTTTTTGATTTCCATCTTTCCCGAGATTTACAGAAATATCTCCTTGTAAGGTAAAATTTATCGCGTTTTCAATCAGATGTTGAAATATTTGCTCTACGCTAAACCGGTCAGAAGTCAAGAAGTAATCATCTTCAGTGATATTAACGTTTAGTTGTAAACCCGTTTCTTGGGCAGAGGGTTCTAATTCTTTTACTTTTTGTATTAATATTTCCTTAAGATCAACTTTAGTAAATATTGGATTGTAAGCCCCAATTTGTAGTTGAGACATCTGAAGTATAGACTCGATTGTTCTAATTAATCTTTTACTACCAATTTCCAGCCCGTCAAAATAGTTACTTAAATCAGAACCAATTGGAACGTCCAATTCTTCCTTTATCAATTGTGTATAATTTATAAGAATATTGATAGGCGTTCTTACTTCGTGCGACATTTGAGCTAAGAACTCTGTTTTCAATCGTTCTGAAAGTTCTGCTTTTTCTTTCGCCTTTTCCAATTTTATAACGGTTTTCTTTCTTTCTTCTATTTCTGAGGTCAGAGGACGTAGAAAAAAATAGTATAAAATTGGAAAAACGATAATCGCCATAAAAAAAGAATCAAGGAAGTTAGACCCAGGCACAGTAGCAGTTGCAAAATGAGTATGCCAGATTGACAACACAAAATGGGTCGTAAAAATTGACAAAAGAATTATAGCAAAATAACTGACAACCAAATTTTTACTAATGATATTTTTCATAATTACCTCTCATTGTATTAGTGCGCTAATACACCGCCTAAAAAGCCTGCAAGTGAAATTGATATGACAACAAATATGCCGATAAGCCATGAATATTTTTTAATCCGCTCTATAAACAACGCAATAAACCAAAGCAGAATCAAAATTGAAGAAATTATTCCGCTTAATCGATGCGTATTTGCCAGCCATTCTTTTGGATCGCCGATAAAAGCTGTTATCTGAAAATTACCGGTGAAGTAAGCAGATATGCTTGCGAAGAGTGAAATTCCCAAAAGAATTTTGATAGATTGATAAGTGCAGTGGCTCTGTTGTTTGATATTGAGTATTGAAAACAAGAATGCAACGAGCGTTAAAGCAATAGGAAAGTGAATTATTTTATTGTGAAGATGAGCAAATAGTTGCTCAGCAGGTTTTAATTCGAACGGCTCTTCTTTTAGTTCAGCAACAACTGTATTGCCGTTTGTATTAACCGGTATACCGTTTACTGCAATCGTATCTTCACCTACAATAGTTATTGTATCCTTAGTTGAATCACTTTTCACCTTATAGTGCTCTTTTTTTTCGTGGGCATAGATTAGTGAAGCAGCAATCAGAGTAAAAAGTGTAATAAATTTAATGGTTCTCATTTTTTTCCTTTCTTTTTATAATTGAACTTTTATCCCACCTGACAAAGTAAAATCGGGAGCAAAGTTTCCGATACCCTCTGAACCTATTGCAGAGATAATAATATTTTTACTCGCTCTGTAATTTAAGCCCAATGAAAGTTGCTGCGGCGCATCATAAACTTCAACTATTTTTGTATAACCGGTATAATATAGCAGAAAGGAATATTCACCGTAATTAAAAAATCTTCCAATCCCGATTCCATAAGTAAACGGATCTTGATATGTAATTCCGTTCGGATCGCCGATTTTCAAATATCCTAAATCAATTACACTTATAAAATTTTGCCATGACTTTCTTATTGAAATGGAAGTTCCAAAATCATATTCTCCGGTACCGACATTCATATAAGTTGAAGCTGTTGGAATCTTTATTCTTGCGTTTATAAGAACATCCAATTCATCCTCATAGTTCGAAAAAATTTTGTAATCAAAGTATCCATACAGATCCCCCAAACCAAAATCTTGAACTGATTTAGAGTTTGTTGTTTCTGAGGGAGTCAAAATTCCGTTTGACGCGCTAATATTTTTGTAGTTGCTCGTTAGGATTGGAATAAAAGCCGATATTCCAAAATTATCTCCTTCATACCGTATACCGTTGTATAAGGAGAATACGCGATTATATGATTCAAAAATGTATCTGCCTCCGCTTACTTGAACACTAGAAGTGATATACCACCCCGATTGAGCATTAACATTATTGCCATAAATTGATAAAATCAAAAGGAAGCCCGTCATTGCCGGCTTCCTTAAAATCATATTTTTTAATTTATAAATCATTTACCTTTACCTTTTGATTGAATTTCTTCGATGCTTCTCAACATCCCGTTGTATTCCTTCATCATGGTCTGCATATTTCCAAGCATTCCGTCCATATGACCTTTCATCTCGTCACCGGTCATCATAAGTTCGTCACTCATCATATTATTCATCTTGTCAAGCAGAGCCTGCATGTCCTTTCCCATCTGATTCATACCCTGCATCATGTCCATCATACCTTCGTTCATGTTCATTTGACCCATATCATGGTTTTGCATCATTTGAAAATTTAACATTTGATCGCTTCTATCCATCATTTGACTCATTTGAGTCATTATATTTTGCATGTTCTGCATATGCTTATCCATATTTTGCATCTGCTGGTTTTGCATTCCAGTTTTTCCATGATTCTGATCGTGCTGGGCAGAAATATTTCCTGCCAACATTAATAACATTGCTACGCTAGATAAAAAGCGTAATAGACTGAGTTTATTGGTTAACATTGCGTTACTCCTTTTTTTAGTTATATTATTTGGTTTATTTATCACTCAATAATGAGGGATTTTATTCAATATTTAATATTTGTTCAACACTTTAATGTTATTAAATGACAATGCGCCGAATTATTTCTCAAAATTTATTAAACCGTATTTAGCAGTAATGCTTAGCGATGAATTCATCTAGCAGCTACCATTTACCGAATTTCCCAACATTAATTTGTCTTTTTGATTTCACAATTTTTACTCAAGCTTCTCTATGAAATAATCAATTTCCCTTTAATCATTCCCATTCCGCATTGAAATCCGTATTCGCCTGGCTTATCTATCTTCAAATCCACTGGAATAGTTTTGAAGGGTGTTAATGTTGCTCTTTTATTAAAATCTGAGAAGATAACGTCTTCTGTACATCCGGCTGTTTCTTCGCGTATGAAATTTAGTTTAATCGGTTTACCGGCTTCAAAAATCAAAACATCGGGAGTGTATCCGCCTTTAACTTTTATTACCGCTTCTTGAATGCCGGAGTCAGAGGTTTCTACTTTAACCGCTTTCTTTTCAGAGAACCAAAAATACCACGCAACTAATGCCGATAATCCAACTCCTCCTATCATTACTAATATTTGATCCAATGTCATTTTAATATCTCCTTCAATTTTTATTTACTGATTTAATTAATCTTCGCTTTAAAATTTCTCAAACGATTTGCGTTTGTAACTACAGTAACCGAACTAAACGCCATTGCTGCACCTGCGAGCAGAGGCGAAAGTAAAACACCGAAGAACGGATAAAGCAACCCAGCAGCGATTGGTAATCCCAACCCATTATAAAAGAATGCGCCAAATAAATTTTGCTTGATATTCTTCATTGTTGCTTTAGAAAGCTGAATTGCAAGAACTACTCCTTTTAAGCTTCCTTTGATTAGTGTAATATCCGATGCCTCAATAGCCACATCGGTTCCGGTGCCTATTGCCAATCCAATATTTGCCTGGGCTAATGCAGGCGCATCATTAATTCCATCGCCAACCATCGCTACAACTTTTCCTTCATTCTGAAGTTTCTGAACATTAATCGCTTTATCTTCCGGAAGAACCTCGGCGAGAACTCTATCAATGCCAACCTGTCTTCCGATTGCATTAGCTGTTCTAACATTATCGCCGGTTATCATTACAACTTCCAGACCTAATTTTTTCAATTGTGCGATTGCATCTTTCGAATCTGCTTTTATTGTATCGGCAACTGCTATTATTCCGGCGGCTTTATTATCAATCGCAACAAACATCGGCGTCTTTCCGTCATCGGCTAAGTGAGTGCTTTTTTCTTCGAGTCCGCCAAGATCAATATTAAACTTTTTCATCATCTTGAGATTGCCCAGATAAATTTTACGCCCGTTTACATTTGCTTCAACGCCGTGACCGGGAACAGCATTAAACTCACTTGGGTCAACGAGAGTAATTCCTTTGTCAATAGCTCCTTTAACAATCGCTTCCGCTAAAGGATGCTCGGAAACTTTTTCAACACTTGCACTGAGCAAGAGTACTTCTTCTTCCGAGAAATTATTTGTAACGATAACATCCGTCAGCGAAGGTTTTCCTTCGGTAATCGTCCCGGTTTTATCAAGAATAATTGTATCAAGTCGTTGAGCTGTTTCGAGCGCTTCCCCGCTTCTTATAAGAATTCCATTTTCTGCGCCTTTGCCAACTCCAACCATTAATGATATTGGGGTTGCAAGACCGAGCGCGCAAGGGCAGGCAATTACCAAAACGGTTACAAATACAATCAAGGAATAAATGAGCTGCGGTGCTGGACCAACGACATACCAAACAACAAACGATAAAATTGCCGCGATGATTACCGCCGGAACAAAATACCCCGAAACTTGATCAACTACTTTTTGGATAGGCGCTTTAGAACTTTGAGCCTGTTCAACCATTTTAATTATTTGTGCTAGCGCGGTGTCTTTACCAACTTTTGTCGCCTTGAATTTGAATGAACCGGTTTTATTAATAGTAGCGCCAATTACGTCATCACCTCCATGCTTTTCTACAGGGATAGGTTCTCCGGTAATCATCGATTCATCGATTGATGATGAACCATCTACAAGCACTCCGTCCACCGGAATTTTTTCTCCCGGGCGGACAATTATAATATCGTCAAGTACAACTTCTTCAACTGGAATATCCAATTCTTTTCCATCGCGCAATACTTTTGCAGTTTTTGCTTGAAGACCAATTAATTTTTTTATTGCTTCAGAACTTTTTCCTTTCGCTCGAATTTCTAATGCCATGCCCAAAACAACTAAAGCAACAACTACGAATATTACATCAAAGAACTGATCGGCTAATTCAGCTTTGGGAAAAACAGATGGGAAGTAAGTTGCAATAACTGAGTAGAGAAATGCGGCAGTGATACCGGTTGCAATAAGTGTGTGCATATTTGCGGATCTGTTTTTAAAAGCAGCCCAAGCTCCGGTATAAAATTGTGCGCCGGACCAGAACATTACCGGCAAACTTAAAAAGCTCATTGCTACCCAGATGTATCTCAATATTGGAGACCCCATTTGAAATTGTTCTGGTAATCCCCAAACAGTCGGGTAGCTGAAAAATATTACAGGCAGAGATAAAATTGCTGCAAAAATAAATTTATGCATAAGAGTATTATATTCTTTTTCACGGGCGGCTTGGTTCTCATCAACCGGTTCTTCCCTGCCTGCGCCTGCCTGCGCAGGCGTGCGGGCAGGTTTTTGTTCTTTTCCATCTTCCTTTGGTTTAACTCCCGACGTATCAAATGTTTTGTAACCGAGTTTTTCGATTACTTTTTTAATTTCTTTAACATTTATTGAACCGGGCACATAATTGATAATTGCTGATTCGCTGCCGAGATCGATGCTGGCGGAAATTATTCCTTTGGTACTGCTCAATTCTTTTTCGATTTTAGAAACGCATGAACCGCAATGCATTCCGTTAATTCCAAGTTTGAGTGTTGATTTACCGGTTTGGTAGCCGGCATTTTTAACGGCAGATATTATTTCGGAAGTAGAAGTTTCTGCATTTTTAAATTCAACGAAAACTGTTTCCGAAGCATAATTCACAACCGCCGATTTTATTCCCGGCAATTTCTTGATCTCTTTCTCAATAGTATTTACACAAGTTGCACAACTCAACCCTTGAATGGGCAGTTGTAATTTTTCAACACCGTCTTTTGTCGTTCTGTTTGAAGCTTCACTGCTTTGTTTGTGCATATATTCATGTGGGTTCAGCTCAAATTTGCTTTTACAATTATCAGAGCAAAACTCAAATCTCTTTCCATTCATATCAATAAAATGTTTCGAAGGCGACTTTACTTCCATACCACACACGGGATCATGAACCGGATAATTTTTTGTTGAAGAGCCGTTATTAGACATTACTTCTCCTATTTATTTGCTTATTAAATTAAATCCTTTTTTATTCTGTCGAACTCTTCTTTTGATATTTCTCCGCGTGCATAACGTTTATTTAGAATATCCAAAGCAGATTCGTTCAAATTTTGTTTG
>JAHJTX010000365.1 GCA_018829545.1 Bacteroidota bacterium
GATTTGAGATTTCCGGTTCAGACTTAATGGAATCTGAAATCACGGATAGATTAAAAAGTCTGGGCGTAAAAATTTATAAGGGACATCAAAAAGAAAACCTCGCTGACGTTGATGTGCTGGTTTACTCATCTGCCGTAAATCAAGTTAATCCGGAAGTTCAAGAAGCGATTGAGAAAAAAATACCGGTTATTAAAAGAGCGGAAATGCTTGCCGAATGTATGCGCATGAAATACGGAATTGGAATTGCCGGAACACACGGCAAAACTACAACAACTTCTATGGTTGGATTGGTTTTAACAGAAGCCGGTATTGACCCGACTATTATTGTGGGCGGCAAATTAAGCGGACTTGGCGGCACAAATGCGCGGCTTGGTAATAGCGAATATATTGTGGTCGAAGCCGATGAATTCGATAGAACATTTTTGAAACTGACTCCAAGTATTGCAGCTATCACTACACTGGAAACTGAGCATCTTGATACTTACAAAGATTTGGACGACATCAAAACCGCGTTTATTGAATTTGCCAACAAAGTACCTTTCTTCGGATTTGTTGTTCTATGTTTGGATGAACCTGCGCTTCAAGACATCATCCCATTAATAAATAAAAAAATTATTACTTACGGTTTAACCCAGCAGGCGGATGTAAGAGCGGTCGATATTTCTTATCACGAATCTTCCAGCGCTTTTACGGTTATTTATAAAGGAAGTGAACTTGGCGTAATTACTTTGAATATTCCGGGCGCTCATAATATTAAAAACTCCCTCGTTGCAGTTTCAATTGCAAAAGAAATGGGAGTCGATTTTTCCATAATTAAAAAATCGCTTGAATCGTTTAGCGGAGTTTACCGAAGATTCGAAATTAAATACAATAAAGACATTTTGGTGGTTGATGATTATGCACATCATCCAACAGAAACAAATGCAACTCTTTCCGGAATTCGATCCGGATGGAAGCGAAGACTTGTTGCAGTTTTTCAGCCGCATTTGTATTCGAGGACGCGTGATTTTTACATCGAATTCGGACGGTCGTTTTTGAACTCTGATTTATTCATCTGTACAGATATTTATCCGGCGAGAGAAATACCAATCGTAGGAATTACTGGTGAACTTGTTGCAAACGCGGCAAAAAGTTTTGGACATAAAAACGTTGTTTACGAACCGGATAAAACTAAAGTGCCGGAATTATTAAAGAGTCTTTATAAAAGCGGTGACATAATTGTTACAATGGGCGCCGGCGATATTTGGAAGTACGGTGAAAAATTTGTGGAATTGGTGAAGTAATTAAGTGAATACAAAAGTAAAAATATCGTCAATAATATTTCTTTCGGTGATTGTAGCTGGAATAGTTTACTTGTCATTCTTTTTGGATGAGCAGAAGCCCGACTCAATAGCTGTTATTGAAATGAACGGGAACATTCTTCTACCGAAAGATATTTATTATGAATTCGCTCAGTTGAATGATAAAAATGTTTTTCCGGAATTAAGCGCCAAACTGGTTGCGGACAGATTGGAGAAACATCCTTATATAAAAAGCGTTGACGTTCTTCACAGAGGCTCTAAACTGGAAATTAATATTAACGAAAAAGAATTCGCTGCCTTGCTTTTTAAAAGCCAGGAGCAAGTTTTAATAACCTCATACGGTGAGATAATTCCGGTGCTTCCATTCACGAGGCAGATGAATTATCCAATTATAAATGAGCCAAAATTAGTAAACGAAATAAAACATTTTAAGAGCGCTTACAAGCATGGGGATATAGTAACCGGATTAAAAATAATTGATGTTGTAAAATTATTAAATGCAGATCTATATGAAAGTTTATCAGAGGTTGATCTAAGAGACGGAAAGGACATTTTAGTATACTTCTCAAATTTTCCATATCCCATTGTTATCGGCAGAGGAAACGAAATACGAAAAATGATCTACTTTGAAAAACTCTGGCAGCATTTTGCCGGAAAAGAATTAAACGGAATTCTGAACTACGTTGATTTAAGATACAATAAACTTATTTACTTGGGCGTCGACCCGCTAAAAGATGATAATTATAGGTAGCCAGTCATGAAAAAAAATATAATTGGCGGACTTGATTTAGGTACGACAAAAGTGTGCGCCGTTATTGCCGAATATAATAGTAACGATAAAATTGACATATTGGGTTTTGGCGTTGCGCCGTCTGAAGGATTAAATAGAGGATTGGTAGCAAATATTGCAAAAACTGCGGAAGCTATAAAAGAAGCAATGGATATTGCAAAGAACAGAGCGGGTATTGACATCAAGCAGTTAAATGTTGGCGTTGCGGGTGAGCATATAACAAGTTTGAGGCACCGTAATTATGTAACAATAAGCAATGCAGAAAAGGAAATATCTAAAGATGATTTAGAAAGACTTCGAGCGGACGTTAAAACAATTAGAATTCCCTCAGACAGGCAAATTCTTCACATAATTCCTGAAGAATATTTTGTTGATTATCAGGGAGGCATCGAAAATCCAATTGGAATGTGCGGTTCGAGGTTGGAGGCAGTGAATCACGTTGTGCTCGCTTCCGTGCCCGCAATGCAAAATATTAAAAAATCCGTCGAACGCGCGGGCTATCTGGTTAAGGATTACATTCTTCAACCAATCGCTTCAAGCGTTTCTGTTCTTGATGATAACGAAAAAGATCTCGGTGTACTCCTTATCGATATTGGCGGCGGTACGACTGATGTCGCGATATTCCATGATAAAAGCATTAAGCACACAAAAGTGATCGGCGTTGCCGGAAATCAAGTTACAAATGATGTGCGTGAATCCTTAGGAATAGTAACGCCCGAAGCCGAAAAACTGAAAAAGGAATACGGATACGCTTTGGAAGAGGCGATTATAAAAGAGGAAGATATTTATATAAAAGGAGTCGGCGGAAGAGGAAATATCAAAATTCCTATTACGCTGCTTACTCAGATAATCAGCATTCGAATGAGAGAATTGTTTACGCTGATTGATAACGAGCTGAGACAATCCGGAATGAAAAATAAAATAAAAGCCGGCGTTGTGTTAACCGGCGGCGGATCTCTATTAAAAGGATGCCGCGAACTTGCGGAAGATGTTTTTGGAATGCCTGCTAGGATTGGTTTTCCGCTTGAACTTGGCGCCGGACTATCGAATGAAATCGAAAGTCCGGAATTTGCGACAGTAGCAGGTTTGATTAAACCTGTTCCCGGGTCAACTTCAAGTTCCAATTGGAATTCTTCAGAAGAGAAAAAATCAAAAGATAATTTTAAAGTAGGAAGTCTGTTCAAAAAAATACAAGAGTTTTTTGATGAACTTTAATAACCACAACAAGGAGGTAGAAATGCCTAAATTTGCAACTATTGACAGAGATGAACCTTTATCAGCAAAATTAAGGGTTGTTGGTGTCGGCGGTGGCGGCTGCAACGCTATCGAAAGTATGATTAAAAAGGGATTAACCGGAGTTGAGTACATTGCAATCAATACTGATGCTCAAGTATTGGAGAAAAGCAGCGCTCACCTAAGAGTGCAGATAGGCACAAATCTCACAAAAGGACTTGGCGCGGGAGCCGATCCGAACGTTGGCAGAAAAGCAATTGAAGAAGACAGAGAAAAAATCACAGGAATTCTTCAAGGCAGCGATATGGTTTTTGTTACCGCCGGAATGGGCGGAGGAACGGGAACCGGCGGCGCGCCTATTGTTGCTTCTATTGCTAAGAGCATCGGCGCTCTTGTAATTGGAATAGTAACAAAGCCCTTCAAATGGGAAGGCAAAAAAAGAATGCTTAACGCTGAGGAAGGAATAAGCGAAATCCGTCAATTCGTCGATTCGCTAATCGTTATCCCGAACGAAAGAATATTAAACATTCTCGATGATTCTTCCGAAGCATTTGTCGCATTCGATAAACCTAACGAAGTGCTGCACGAAGCAACAAGAGGAATTGCTGAAATAATAACCATCCCGGGAGTTATTAACGTTGACTTTGCTGACGTCCGTTCCGTTATGAATAAAAGCGGCGAAGCATTAATGGGATGCGGAATTGCCAGCGGCGAAAACCGCGCAGTTGAAGCAGCTCATAAAGCAATTTCTTCTCCTTTGCTTGAAGGAATTAATATTAAGGGCGCAAAAAATATTCTGCTGAACGTAACTGCCTCTACAAATCTTACCATGAAAGAAATAAA
>JAHJTX010000366.1 GCA_018829545.1 Bacteroidota bacterium
CCAAGAAAACGATTGCAGACTGAATCCTAGTCATGATCATTGTCATAATCATAGTCTAGAGAGGCTTCAAGATTAAGAATAAGATTGTGATTAAGAATTCCTAAACCTCGAAGGTCGCTGTTTTTTACCTTCTTATAAATTCCCGAAGTCTGTCGTACAATATTGGGACTTTAGACTTCGGGAATTTTGAGGGAATCGGAATTGTGTTTTTTTATTTAAATAAGCTGGTAAAGCGGTTTTCTACTTTATTGTTTTTTGTCGCCATAGCTACCGCCCGCTTCGATCCGATTAAAATTAATAACCGCGATGCCCTTGTAATTGCAGTATAAAGCAAATTTCTTTGAAGCATTATGTAATGGGCGGTTGAGATTGGCATAATTACGCATGGATATTCACTGCCCTGACTTTTGTGAACGGTAACTGCATAAGCCAAAGTGATTTCATCAAGTTCATCCGGAGAATATTTTACGATTTTCCCTTCATAAGAAGCATTCAGAAATTTATTTTCTTCATCGTAATTGATAATGAAACCGATATCTCCGTTGAATACGCCCTTAACGTAATTGTTGCGGAGCTGCATAATTTTATCCCCGCCTTTAAATTTTCTTTCGCCCGATGAATAAATAACATGCGAAGGATTCAAACTTTGCTGAAATAAACTATTAATTGTATTAACCCCCACATCTCCTCTGTACATAGGAGAAATTACCTGAACATCTTCAAATGGATCGAATTGCAGGCGGTTCGGAATCTCAGTCTTTACCAAATGCAAAATCTTTTCCGGTATTGAAGCATTATTGCTTTCTTCAAGAAAAACAAAATCTGTATTCCTTTTATTAATTAGATCCGGAGTTTCTCCTTTATTTATTTTGTGTGCATTTAACACAATGTCGCTTTCTTCTGCCTGCCGAAAAATTATTGTCAACTCGATTGATAGAATTTTATCGGAATTAATTAAGTCTTTTAGAATATTTCCAGGTCCAACTGACGGGAGTTGATCTTTGTCTCCCACAAAAATAACGGTTGTATTGGGATTGACTGCTGTAATCAAATGATACATCAAATATGTGTCAATCATGGAGACTTCATCAACGATCAATAAATCACAATCCAACCTGTTAAATTGATTATAACCAAAAGCATTTTCTGCGGGATTATATTCCAACAAACGGTGAATCGTTTTGGCGTCAAGTCCAATAACTTCAGTCATGCGCTTTGCCGCCCTTCCAGTTGGAGCAGCAAGAAGAATTTTTTTCTCTCTTCTTTTGTAGATGTCAATAATTCCTTTAAGCGTTGTAGTTTTGCCCGTGCCAGGTCCGCCGGTAATTATCAGCAATTTGTTTTCAAGCGCAGATTTTATTGCTCCAAACTGTTCATCCGAAAAAGATTTTCTAATGAGCAGCAGCGCTTTTTCATCCGCTCTGCTAAGAGCATTCGGCGGAAGGGATAATGACTCTATGGCTTTTTCGATGCTCCTTTCGGCGTAAAACAATTCTGATAGGTAAACATTTCCATTGTCGTGAACAATCAATCCGTTTTCTTCCAACTTCTGAAGAACGGGATCGGAATATGCGAGTTCAAATTTTAGAAGCTGTGTGCAGTAATTAATTAAATCAATTTCGGGAACGTATGTGTGACCGTTTTTTGAAATTTCCGAAAGAGCATACACAATACCCGCTTCAATTCTTGCAGGATGATGCTCAGTGAAACCAAGCTTCTTCCCGATGTCGTCTGCAATCTTGAATCCGATTCCCCAAACGTCCTGAATAAGTTTATAAGGATTAGCGTTAATTACTTCGGGCGCCCGCTCGCCGTAGGTTTTATAAATCTTGATTGAATATGCTGTGGATATGCCGTGCCCTTGAAGAAACAGCATTACATTTTTTACGCCCTGCTGTTCCGACCATCCTTTTTTTATAATCTGTAATTTCTTCTCACCAATTCCATCTACCTTTAAAAGCTGATCAATGTTATTTTCGATTATGTCGATGGTTTTTGAGCCGAAAACTTTTACAATTTTATGCGCGGTGGATTTTCCAATTCCTTTAATCAATCCCGAACCAAGGTAATTAATTATTCCCGCTTCGGTTGTGGGATAGGTTACATTGAAGCCTTCAACTTTGAATTGCGCACCGAACTTTGGGTGGGTTGTCCAATTCCCGGTGAATTCTACTTTGTCGCCGTCATTCAGCTTCGGCAGAACTCCAACAACCGTGGTGTTATCCAAAAGCCTGATAACAGAGTATCCGTTTTCTTCGTTATAATATGTATAGCGAAGAATTTCGCCTTTTAAACTTTCCAATAATTACCGTTCTATAATTTTGAATAAATTATTAACTCATGTTACGCAAAATATTAATTAATATTTGTAGCTCGAAGTGATAGCTTCGTTTTTCAACAGGTTAGGCATTCTCGAAGCTTCGCTTCGAGCTGCATTTGCTTAATCTGCTGTATTAATCTCAATCTCTTGTTAGCTGACGGTACTTAATTCTATGAGGAATCTCCGCCGCCGCGCCAAGACGCTCTTTTTTCTTTTCTTCATAATCGGAATAATTGCCTTCGAACCAAACAACCTTGCTGTCGCCTTCAAAAGCGAGAATGTGAGTTGCAATTCTATCAAGGAACCATCTATCGTGAGTGATGATGACCGCGCATCCGCCAAAATTTTCTAATCCTTCTTCAAGAGCGCGCATTGTATTTACGTCAAGATCGTTTGTCGGCTCATCAAGAAGAAGAAGGTTTGCGCCTTCTTTAAGCACCATCGCCAAATGCACTCTGTTTCTTTCTCCGCCCGAAAGCATTCCAGCTTTCTTCTGCTGATCTGCGCCTGAAAAATTAAACTGAGCAACATAAGCCCTTGAATTTATTTCCCGGTTTCCAAGCATCATCGTATCATTTCCTCCGGAAACCAATTCCCAGATTCCTTTTTCCGGGTGCAGCAATTCACGTGATTGATCTACATATGCAATTTTTACTGTGTCTCCGATTTTTGTAATTCCCGAATCCGCTTTTTCTTTTCCTATAATCATTTTGAAAAGAGTTGTTTTGCCCGCACCGTTGGGACCGATTACGCCCACAATTCCTCCGGGAGGAAGCGCAAAATTCATATCTGCAAATAAAAGTTTATCGCCAAAAGATTTTGAAACGCCGGACATTTCCACAACAACATTTCCCAATCTCGGACCGGGAGGAATAAAAAGCTGCAGCTCTTTTAAGCGCTCTACCTTTTCTTCGCTAATCAGGTTTTCGTAAGAATTAATTCTTGCTTTAGATTTTTGATGACGCGCTTTAGGAGCCATTCTAATCCATTCAAGTTCGCGCATTAAAGTTTTCTGGCGTTGACTCTCTTTCTTTTCTTCGAGCTGCAGCCGTTGACTCTTCTGCTCAAGCCACGAAGAATAATTTCCTTTCCACGGAATTCCTTCGCCTCTATCCAATTCAAGAATCCAGCCGGCAACATTATCGAGGAAATATCTATCGTGCGTAACGGCAATTACGGTGCCCGCATATTTCTTTAGATGATGTTCAAGCCAAGCAACAGATTCGGCGTCAAGATGGTTGGTTGGCTCATCCAGCAGAAGAATGTCCGGTTTCTTAAGAAGCAGTCTGCATAAAGCTACTCTCCTTTTTTCACCGCCGGAAATCACTTTAATTTTTGTATCAGGCGGCGGACATCTTAAAGCATCCATCGCCATTTCCAATTTAGAATCTATTTCCCAGCCATCCGTTGCATCAAGCTTTTCTTGAACAGTTCCCTGCCGTTCCAGCAAATCATTCATTTCATCGTCGGTCATTAGTTCGGCAAATCTTGCGCTAATTTCGTTGAATTCATTCAGCAGGTTTATAACTTCATACGCTCCTTCTTCAACTATTTCTCTAACTGTCTTTTCTTCGTCAAGAATAGGTTCCTGTTCCAAATATCCGATTGTGTAACCTGGAGCTAAAACAGTTTCGCCGTTAAAATCTTTATCAGTGCCGGCAAGTATTTTTAGCAGTGAACTTTTTCCCGATCCGTTCAAGCCAAGTACGCCGATCTTTGCTCCGTAGAAATATGATAAATAAATATTTTTTAAAATTGGTTTTGTATTGTAGTGCTTGCTTACTCCAATCATTGAATAAATAACTTTATTCGGCTCAACGCTCATAAAATTTTCCTTTGGGTGAATTTGTTTTATTGGTTACAAATTTATGATTTAATTTGATTATTAGCTTTAGATAATTGGGGTTAGACGAAAACGATGGGTCAATTTATAACTTACCACGATTGGATCCCGGCAGCGAAATACTTCAAGCGATTCGATGCCGGAATCCTTTTAAACTATTTGCCGGCGAGTTTCTTTAGCGATTCTTGAGTGAATTGAGCCGTTTCAGTATTTGGGTATTTTTTTACGAGATTTTCCCAAATTTGTTTTGCCTTTGCCGTGTCGCCTTGCGCAATAGCAATAGCGCCGAGATTGTAATTTGCTTCTGAATTATCCGCATCCAGCTTCAATATTTTTTTTGTTGATGCTTCGGCTTTATCGAACTTTCCGTTTTGATAGTGAATTAAACCTAATGCTAAGTAAGCGTCAACTCTTTTCGAATCAACAGCCAATATTTTGTTGTACAGTTCTAAAGCTAAATCTTTTTTGTGAGCCGTAAGCAATAAATCTGCATACTCTCTCATCTTAAGCGTATCGTTTGGACTTTGCTCGTAGCTTGCTTTCGCCTCATTGAATCTATCCATAAAATCGCTTTTCACGTTCGATTTTGAAGGCACATCTCCGCCCATGTTTAATCCGCCATGAATATCGTCTTGAGGCATATTTCCATGAACATTTGCTTCTTCTGTCTGCGTTTGCTCTTCCTTACTAATGGAACTGACAATAACTATCGATAATATCACTACGGCAAGCATTCCATAGATATATATTGTTTTGAACTTCATTCTAACTCCGAATAATTTATTTATTAAAATTGGTTTTAAATTTATTAAATATGACGGTAGTAATCATATTATTTCTTAGAGAAGTGCAATTTTCTATCATAATAGCCGCTATACTAATTGTGACCTAAATCAAGTATTCAAGTCATTCTGAATATTTTCTTTAATAAGTTAATTTTTGATGTTATCTTTAAACAAAAATAGAAACCCAGCCAAATGAAATTTATTTCCGAGCTATTCTGGAATTATTCTGAGAATAGATTGAGGGGCGGATACAGAATCGCCGTGCAGTTTATTCTTTTTTTCGCCGTATTCCTGTTGTCATCTCTTATCACTTCAGATATTACCGACAAAGTTTTGCAGATAACGGTCGATGAAATTATTTTCAGCTCGCTTGGGATTTTTACAATTTATTTTGCAGCTAAGTTTTTAGATAAAAGAGAATTCCGTTCTCTCGGTTTCGC
The DNA here is from genome assembly GCA_018829545.1 of Bacteroidota bacterium. Taxonomy (GTDB): domain Bacteria; phylum Bacteroidota; class Ignavibacteria; order Ignavibacteriales; family Melioribacteraceae; genus JAHJTX01. The sequence goes on from JAHJTX010000366.1 coordinate 5,389, forward strand.
AATTAATCGAGTTTGGCTAAAAGAATTTTCAAGTGGTCTTTTGATAGGCGGTTCGGCAATTATTTTTGTTTTTATTGCAGAGTACTTTTGTGGAATGATAATTATTGCGGACTATTTCGCTTCCGCTTCGAAACAGAATTTTGTTCACGTTATGGCTTTAAGATTTATTGGATATTTTTTCGTGGCGCTTTCCGAAGAAGCATTTTCGAGAGGATATCACATTAAAAACATTGCCGAGTCCCTAACCATCGGAAGAATAAAAAAAGTTCATGCAGTCGTAATAGCGCTTGTTCTTTCCTCACTGTTGTTTGGATTTTTACACGGCGCAAATCCCAACGCTTCTTTAATTAGTTCTATCAACCTAATCTTAATCGGATTATTTTACGGTTACGCTTACTTATTAACCGGTTCTCTTGCAATGCCTATCGGAATTCACTTTACGTGGAATTTCGTTCAAGAAGCTTTTTTCGGTTTTCCTGTAAGCGGGTTCAAATCGAGTGCCTCAATAGTTAAAACCGAATACGTAAACGGATTTGAACTCTGGAACGGCGGTTCCTTTGGACCTGAAGCCGGTCTAATTATCCTTCCTTCAATCCTACTCGGTGTTCTGCTGCTCCGCTTCATTGTTAAAAAACAATCCGGTTCGCTTGAGCTTAAAACCAGATTGTGCGATTACAATTAACCGCTCCTTAATTTCTTATAACTGCTTATGCAGAATTGTAGCCGACGCTTGTGCAGTAGGGTAAATTATAATTTCTGCAATATTAACGTGCGCCGGACGGGACGCAGTAAACAGGACGGCATCTGCGATGTCTTCCGCTTTAAGGGGAGTATATCCTTTGTATACATTTTTAGCGCGCTCTTCGTCTCCTTTAAATCGTACGACACTAAATTCTGTTTCCACCATTCCGGGATCAACCGTGCTGACTCTAATGTTTTTATCCACAACATCCATTCTGAGTGATTTTGTAATCGCATCTACTGCGTGCTTTGTTCCGCAATAAACACTTCCGTTTGGATATGCTTCGTGTCCAGCAAGTGATCCTAGATTTATTATATGTCCGCTTTTTCTTTCTACCATTCCCGGAACAACTGCGCGCGTAACGTAAAGGAGTCCTTTGATATTTGTGTCAATCATTTCATCCCAGTTCTGAGTATCGTCTTCATAAAACTTTGCGAATCCTCTTCCAAGTCCGGCATTGTTTATAAGAATATCAATATTCTTTAGCTTTTCCGGAATCTGCCTAATTGATTTTTCAACATCATTTTTAAAGCGGACATCTAATTGAAAAGTATAAACATCCACTCCAAATTTAAATTCGATATCATTTTTTATACTTTTTAATAAACTCACTCTTCGTCCGCATAAAACAAGCGATGCATTTTCTTTAGCGAAAGCATAAGCGCATGCCCGCCCAATACCTGAAGTAGCTCCGGTAATAAACACAATTTTGTTTTTTAATATTTCCATTTGATCTCCAAATTATCTTTCAATCCAGCTTGTCCTTTTGGTTTTAAAATTAGGAGAAATTACAGTGTAAGGATAAGCCTTAGATTTACCGTTAAGCCATTTATCTGTTTCTGCCTTCTTCGCCTGCCACGTAGTATCTGTTTTGATTTTTATTTCTGTTTCGTCAGTTATAATTTCTGCTATTACATTGCAGCCAGCTTCGGCTTTTTTGTAATAGCTTTCTACCGAAACTTCAATCGTATTTTTGCCAGCTTTTAAATGATCTGTAATATCTATGAATTTAATCCGGTCATAATCAACCAGCAGGGAGAGTGTTCTGCGCGCGTATACCTGCTCAACATAATTTCCATTGATAAATAATTTTGCGTAAGTGTCTCCCATTAATTGAAGCTGAGCAGAATTAACTACTCCGTCTATTTCGAATTCCTTTTTGAATACAGCTTTGCTCGCAAAAGCATCTGCGCCGTTTGGACAGTAAATCCACTCACTTTCAAGCAAAGGTGATCGAACCGAATTGGCTTTATAATCATAAAGCGTTTCTTCAAAATAACTGATTAGTCTATCGAACTTATCTTCAATCATGTTAAGGTTATCCGGCTTATAATGCTTCAGCCATATTCCCCTATATGATTCCTTCAGTTTCAGTATGAATGCGATGTTCTCACGAATCATTTTTTCCAAATCAACATTTTTGATTTCGTTTTGAATCGCGGAGGTTAATCTTTCCGTCTCTTTTTTGTCCTTACTTTCCACCGTTGTAAGTTCTTTAAGTTTCTTCAATCTGTTTAAGTAATGACTCGTTTCAAGTTTTAATACATACCATTCGTTCAAGTCAATCAAAAATGCTAGAATGTCTAAATGATCCGCGTTTCTTTTAACTTGCAGCTTTAGCGTTTTCAATTTACTTCTTAGAATGTGATTATTATTCTGCATCCACTTAATTCTTGCGGCATCTGAAATATTCGGTTCCCACCATGCCGGTTCGCGTTTGTTCAACTGTGGATGACGCCAAACATTATGCCAGAGCATTTGGTTTAACGGATTACCAAGCAGAGAATATATTTCATTGGCTTCGCTGTCTTGAGTTCCAAAAAAATCCCGAAAATAGTTTTGGTTAAATCCGGCTAAATCACTTTGGGAAAAGCTCCATGAATACTGCGCAGAAAGTGCATAGCCGTATAATACCAACTCTTTAAAAGTTTCCGCTCCGTAATCTCCCCAGTTGGAATTTATCATTCCCGAAGCGCCGTTTTCAATTCCAGCCTTTGTAATATATTCTATATTCGGAATTGCATTAATATTTGCCGGAAATGTTGTAAGAAAATTCCACACCGAAGGCGAAACAAAATAATTGAATTTGTATCCGCTGAATAAACTTACAGATGGATAATTGAAATCCCCTCTGTAATGCCAGTCAACAATTGTAATATCTTCCGGCAGCATTTCAAGTATTTCAGGGTGATTAAGAATAATGTCGCCGTACATAAGAACTTCTTTTCCGTTCTTTTTACAAATGTCGTACACCTTTTTATAATGATCCGCATGAACTTTTGCTAAGCTGGATTTTTCAACAAGGTGGCGGCTCTTCCCGTACCCAACATCATAACTTTCATCCGCACCCATATGAAAATATTTTGACGGAAATATTTCAAAAACTTCATCGAGCATTTTTTCCAGAAACTCGTAAGTCTTTTCGTCTGAGACATTCAGCGAGGCAGCGCCCGGGAATTCCGCATAATCGAGGAACTCTTCCTGCACTAAAACATTTTCAAAATGCCCTAGCGTTTGAAATATCGGAATAACTTCCACATATCTTACCGCGGCGAATTCAATAATTTCTTTAACTTCCTGTCTTGTAAGCGCGCCCCTATTTTTTCCGATTGACGGAAAAGATTTCAATTCTAAAATATCCTCCATATACGGCATATATGTGTTCATTTTATATCGGGCAATAAAATCAATAATGCGCTTAAAATTTTCTATTGTTGAAACCTGCCCGCGGCTGATGTCATCGCTTATGCCCCTAATTTTCAAATCCGGCCAATCTTCAATCTCAACGGCGGGAAGCGAATTATTTTCTAAATTATCAATCAGCTGGATTAAACTCATTGCCCCATAAAAAATGCCTTTTGAAGTTACGGCTTCAATCAAAATTTGATCTTGTGATATGACAAGCCTGTAAGCCTCTTCTAATTTCTCCGGATTCTGTTCGATAGAAAATTCTTCAACAGCTAAAATTTCCAAACGAATATTGGAACCGTTCGATTTTCCTTGCACAATATCAAACCCAAACTTTTCTTTAATCGAGCGTGAAATTTTATCGGAAGAAAATTGTAGGTTTTCATCTGCATGGATTGAAATACCGCTGGTGATTATAAATTCGCCTTCGGAATAATTAATTTTTTGAGGAGCAGGAATAATTTGGATTGTTTTCATCTGTGCGCCCAATTCTGTTAAATTGACCAATAAAATTAAGAATACAAAAATTGCAATTGATTTCACTTTAATACCTTTAAGCAAAGGAAGGAATAATATTAATCCAAAGTTACAAAACTGATTTAAATATGGAAATGGCTGAAGAGAATAGATTAACCAAAATGAAAACAATTCCGCTAAACAAAGTTGATGTAGATATGAATCGCCGCGCCTATAATTATAAATCTCGCTTCTTGGGTTTATATCCAATTCTGTGAAATGGATTAATAACGCTCGTTGTAACGTTTCTTAGATGAGAGTAAATTCTTTTAATCGATCTCAAATAAATGGCAAGCGCAACGGCGCTGGAAACGCTTAAACTAGCGTCTTCCCCTCTAATTAATTGGTTGATTTTTTGATCGCACAAACGGCTGACCCACTTGTAATCTGTAAGTAGTTCCATTGCAACTTTTTCATCGGAATTAATAAAGCAATCGATTGTCTTCGCAAAATTTTCTTCAATTGCTTTTTCAATTTTCTGAAGGTCTTCCTCAAAATCGCCGGCAGTAAGTTTCTTTGTATGGCTTTTAGCAATCTCCACAATGTTCTTTGTGTAATCGCCAATTCTTTCAACATCAATAACAATACTAACCAGAGCCAGCCCGGAAGGCAGTTTCTCGGAGCCGGACATCAACAAATCGCTGAAGACATCTTTTCTTACTTCTCTCTGAAATCTGTTGACCTCTATATCTTGATCGTCAATATCAATGTCAATATCCGTGGTTTCTGTATTTCTCAAAACATTCTTTGCTGTTTTGAACATGTCCTCGGTCAAATAAAGCATTTCGTAGGAACGCTGATAAGCGCGCTCCATTAAGCTGTGTCCTTTAAAAACTGATAATAGTTCTTTAATCATCGCTCACCTCAGTTGTAAATATATATTACTGTAATTGGAATAATGAAAAATGTTATAACGATATATGCTATTGGAATAAATTTATTTTTAATTGAATACTCGGCAAATTTTTCTGCAAGCGCTATGGGAACAAATTTAAATGGCCACCAAATAATTATGCCGCTTATATTAAACAGCAGATGGGCAAATGCTACAATAACGGCGGCAAGATTTCCAGTTACCAGCGCCGCTAAAATTGCTGTGATGGTAGTTCCGATGTTTGATCCTAGCGTGTAAGGAAATATCTGCGTAAGCGTAAGCAGTCCCGCGCCTGTAAGCGGAACTATCAACGAAGTTGTTATTGAACTGCTTTGCACTAAAACTGTAAGCAGTATTCCTACAATGAAAGCTCTTACGGCAGTTTTAAATAAATATTCATCGAACCATGCTTTAGCTTTGGAAACAACCAATATCTTTAACGCCGAAACCATATACTTTAGCGCAATAAACAGAAGTAAAATAGATATAATTATAACGATCCATTTGTAAATCTCTGCGCCGCCGGCAAGATTTTCGATTAGTCCCACCAGGTATTTTGAAATCGGTTTTGTCATTGCTTTAACAGGGCTTAATAACTCCAACCCGCCAATTCCAACAAATATTTCGCCGAGGTAAGATGCCGATACTCCAAGAAAATTTGTTGCAAGCTGGAGAGGAAATAAAATTATTACGGAAAGGAAATTAAAAAAATCGTGAACGGTTGCCGCCGCAAAAGCTCGCTTGAATTCATTACTTCGATTTATTTGCGGCAATGATGCAAGTGTATTTGTTATGGATGTCCCGATGTTTGCGCCCATTATAATTGGAATAGCAAGCCGAATAGCAACTTCAGTATCTGTGGATAATGCTCCGCCGGCAACCATTCCTACAACAATAGAAGTAGTTGAAGATGAACTTTGCACCATGGACGTGGCTAAAATTCCGATGAACAATCCCACAAATGGATTGGAAGTAGTTTCAATCAGAGTTTTTGAAAAGCTGCTTCCGAATAATTTGAACCCATCGCCCATCATTTGCAGACTTAATAAAAATAAATACAGAAATAGAAATAACTGAAGTGTTGCAAGAAGATTGGGATATTTTTTCATCAATGCTTTTATTTGCATTCCATATTCGGTTTAAAATGTTCATGAAAATTTGTTTTTTAATTTAACTCACTCGCACATTTATTTGAAATTAAATAATTGTTAAGAAACATGAAGAACTATGACCAATATTAAGATTTTATTAAGTCTTATCTGAGTATAGAATTAAATTTAATTCTTCCCTAACTTTTACTCCGTCAATAAAATTGAATATTCTCAAGAGGAAAAAATGGAAATATATCTTCTAATTGTAGTAATACTTTTAATCCTAGCTGTTTCCGATCTTATAGTAGGAGTTGGAAACGATGCGGTCAACTTTCTCAATTCTGCCTACGGATCAAGAGTTGCGCCCCATCATGTAATAATGATTGTAGCAAGTATTGGAATTGCTGCTGGAACGTTGTTTTCCGGCGGTATGATGGAAGTCGCCAGAAAGGGTATTTTTAATCCTGAGCATTTTTACTTTGCCGAAATCATGACGATTTTTTTAGCTGTAATGCTTACGGACGTAATATTATTAGATTTCTTCAACACATTTGGTCTGCCGACATCAACAACGGTTTCTATTGTGTTCGAATTACTTGGTGCGGCGGTTGCCGTTTCATTGATAAAAATATGGAATACCACGGGCGACCTTGGTCAGCTAATTATTTTTATAAATACAAGCAAGGCAATTGGTATAATAAGCGGTATTTTGCTTTCGATCGTTGTTGCATTTACAGTCGGGGCTTTAATTCAATTTTTCACACGCTTAGTATTCACTTTTAATTATAAAGAAAAAATAAACCGCTATGGCGGAGTGTTCGGCGGTATAGCCATAACCGCTATAACATTTTTTATTTTGATAAAAGGGATAAAGGACGCCTCATTTATAAGCGATGAATTTACTGCGTGGGTTACAAATAACTCCGGACTCATTATATTGGTTTCCTTCATAGGATGGTCGATCCTCTTTCAAATCTTTGTTTTTCTCAAAGTAAATATTTTTAAGATCATTGTGCTTGTTGGAACATTTGCATTAGCTCTTGCATTTGCAGCCAACGACCTTGTTAACTTTATTGGCGTTCCTCTTGCAGGAATGCACTCCTATCAAATCGCTTCAGGTTCAGAAAATATTTCAGAGTTATTAATGGAAGCATTAAAAGGCAAAGTAGAATCAAATCCTTGGCTGTTGATTCTTGCTGGAGTAGTTATGATTGCAACATTATACTTTAATAAAAAAGCAAGATCTGTTATTAAGACTGAAATTAATTTAACAAGACAATCAGAAGGATATGAGAGGTTCGAATCTTCTCTTCTCGCGAGAAGTATTGTAAGAGCTGGTGTTAATCTGACTCAAAAAATAGGCAAAGTTTTTCCTGCTTCGTCAAAACATTTATTGAATAAAAGATTTGAAAATGCACATTTAAATTTAACGACTCCTGACGGGCAAAAAATTTCTTTCGATCTTGTAAGGGCATCCGTAAATTTAATGGTTGCAAGCGTGTTGATCTCGATTGCAACTTCCTGGAAACTTCCTCTTTCCACAACCTACGTAACTTTTATGGTTGCAATGGGTACGTCACTTTCCGACAGAGCCTGGGGAAGGGACAGCGCAGTTTTTAGAATCAACGCAGTAATTACTGTAATTGGCGGATGGTTCTTTACCGCGTTTATTGCTTTTACCGTCGCAGGGTTTTTTGCTGCTATTATTTACTTTGGCGAGTTGATTGCAATCATAATACTTTCAATATTTTCACTCGTCATTATATTCAGATCGCATATAGCTCACAGCAAACGAAGTAAAGAAGAGGCAACGATTGAAGAGCAGATGGTTATTTCAAAAACCACATCCGCTCTAACAGCTCTGGAAAATATCAGTAAAAAGTTTAATGATTTCCTTTCAGTGTTATCTTCTTCGTTAGAATCTGCGTTAACATCTTTTACCGCATTTGATAGAAACGAAATTACGAAATGCAAGGATGAGCTAAAGAGAATTAAGAAAGACGGTAATAAAATCGTCTCCGAAATAATTGCTGTAATTAGAAATCTTTCTGAGAATGAAGTTAAAAAAGGAAGAAGATACGGCAAAATTATGGGCGCAACTCAAGACATTTCATATAATTACAGAACCCTTGTTGTAAAATTATTTGAGCATATCGAGAATAACCACCGTCCGCTAATTCCCGAACAGATAAAAAATCTTGGCGAATTGAAAGACGCGCTTATTACCCAAATACGTAAAGCGCAGGAGAATTTAAACACTCCCGAATCATTCGAAGAATTTAAAAAGAGCGCGGAATTTGTATCTGAGTTAATACATAAATTTGATGAGAATCAGGTTAATATGCTAAGAGATGTGAGCGGTGATTTCAGCACGCGAGGAAACCTTCTTTATCTCGATATTCTTTCTATCTCAGAAAATATTTCCAGTCAACTTGGTCACATACTTTCTGTCCTGAATAAAAACTATGTCAGCCTTACAAAAGAACAGGCTCAGCCAAAATAACTAATACAAAAAGTGATTGCCTCATATATTTGTTTGTGCGGCAATCACTCTATTCTTTTTAACCGCAATTAAAGTTTCCTTTCACATTATAAATTCATATTCGCTATTTTAGAACATTAACTATTATATTTAATCAGATTCATGCTAGCACCAGTTTTACAATCAAAAATATCAGAAAAAGTTACGTGCTTCCATTGCGGTCTTGAGTGCGAAAACAAAGAAATAAGCATAGGCGAGAAATATTTTTGCTGCAATGGTTGCAAAACTGTTTACGAAATTATTGAAGCAAATAATCTCTGCAATTATTACAGTATTGATGAAAAGCCGGGAAAAACTCAAAAGCAGAATATCAAGCGGAATTTTGATTTCCTTGATGATGAGGATGTGAATGCAAAACTTATTGATTTCACTAATGGGAAAAGAACGACCGTAACTTTTCAAATCCCTCAGATGCACTGCAGTTCTTGCATTTGGATTCTTGAAAATTTGTACAAGTTTAATTCCGGCATCACCAATTCTCAAGTAAATTTCTTAAAAAAAACATTATCGCTGAATTATACTGAAGAGCTAACATCATTAAAAGAAGTTGTTGAACAGCTTGATTCCATTGGATATCTGCCTCAGTTAAATCTTGAATCGGGATTGAGCAATCATCAAAATGAAACTAATAAAAAACTCTATTACAAAATTGGAATAGCGGGATTCTGCTTTGGCAATATAATGCTGCTAAGTTTTCCCGAATATTTATCTTTTGTGGATTCGAATACGGGTAACTTGAAACAGATTTTTGCATTCGTAAATATTGTGCTTTCGCTCCCCGTTTTTTTTTACAGCGCGTCCGAGTATTTCATTTCTGCGATAAAAGGATTAAGGAAAAAACTTGTAAATATCGACGTTCCAATATCGGTGGGAATTATTGCTCTTTTCGGGAGGAGTTTGTTCGAAATTATTTCCGGAACCGGCGCCGGCTATTTAGATTCGCTGGCTGCGTTGATATTTTTTCTATTAACGGGTAAACTCTTTCAAAGCAAAACCTACGAGGCTCTTAACTTTGAACGCAATTATACTTCTTATTTCCCAATAGCTGTTACGCACAAAAGGCTGGATAAAGAAACGACCATTCCAATAGAGAAGCTAAAAGTTGGAATGAAAATCATTGTAAAAAGTAACGAACTAATTCCAGCGGATTCAGTTCTTATAAGTTCGGAAGCAAACATTGATTATGGTTTTGTAACCGGAGAATCGGAAGCAGTTAGAAAAATAAACGGAGATATTATTTATTCTGGCGGGAAGCAAGTTGGCGGGGAGATTGAACTTGAGGTAATTAAGGAAATTTCTCAAAGCTATCTTACGCAGCTTTGGAACAATAAAGCATTTAAAAAGGATTTTGATAGTCCGCTGAATTCTATTGTAAATGTTGTAAGCAAATACTTTACTGCAGCCATTTTTGTAATCGCATCTTCGGCGTTTTTGTTTTGGGCATTTACGAATGCTGGTCTTGCCATTAATGCGTTTACAGCCGTGTTAATTATTGCGTGCCCATGTGCTTTGGCGCTTTCAACGCCTTTTACACTTGGCAATACTTTAAGAATTTTCGGAAAGAATAAATTTTACATTAAAAATGTTGAGGTAATAGAGAAACTTGCCGCCATCAATAATATTGTGTTCGATAAAACAGGAACAATTACAGAATCCGGCAAATCCCAGATCGAGTATTCCGGTAATGAATTATCCGATATTGATAACAAACTAATTTCTTCTTTGGTGAAAAACTCTTCTCATCCCTTTAGCAGAGCGTTACTGCAATTTTTGAATAGTGAAGAAACTGAAAAGTGTGAGGACTTCATCGAAATCCCCGGAGAAGGATTGCAAGCTGTAATTGACAACAAAAAAATCAAAATCGGTTCAAGAAATTTTGTATCTGTAGGTAATAATAGTTTCCCTAATAAATCCGGTTCGACTGTTTTTTATTCAATTGAAGGAAAAATTAAAGGATATTTCCGTGTTACTAATTTATATCGAAACGGATTGAAAGATATCGGCGCAGCGCTCAGTAAAAATTACAGTGTGTCAGTAGTAACGGGGGATAACAGAGGAGAAGAGGCAAACCTTAAAAAATATTTCCCCGAAGGAACGGATTTTTTATTTAATCAATTGCCTCAAGAAAAACTTGAATATATTTTATCTCTCCAAAATCAAAACAAAAAAGTGTTGATGATAGGAGATGGCTTAAACGACGCCGGAGCATTGAAACAGAGCGAAGTGGGAATTTCAATTTCGGAAGACGTAAATAATTTTTCTCCCGCCTGCGATGGAATTTTAGAGTCGAACTCCTTTATTAAATTGAAAGATTTTATTAGTTTTTCGAAAACGAGTAAGAAGATTATTATTATTAGTTTCATAATATCGTTTTTATATAACTTGGCTGGGTTAAGTTTTGCCGTTCAGGGAACACTTTCCCCGGTTATAGCGGCAATACTGATGCCGGTAAGTTCTATAAGCGTTGTTTTATTCGCGACCTTATCAACAAACTTAATCGCAAAAAAGCGAGGGTTAATTTAATGGATGTAATGATTCTCCTAATTGCTTTTTCACTTTTGGTTGCCGGAGGATTTCTAATTGCATTTTTATGGGCTGTTAAAAACGGACAGTTCGATGACAAATACACTCCCTCGGTTCGAATTTTATTTGACGATAAAAGCCAGATTGATAGGAAGCTGGTAAGTAAGGAAAATCAAATCTAGATAATAACATTTCGGAGTTTCATTTATGAATGTTGAAAAATTCAGTTACGACAATCAAATAGTGCGGTTGTTCTCGTTCGCCTCAATATTCTGGGGAATTGTTGGCATGCTGGTTGGGGTTATTATTGCGTGTCAAATGTTTTTTCCCGAATTGAACCTCGGATTACAATATACAACCTTCGGCAGACTTAGACCATTGCACACAAATGCAGTAATTTTTGCTTTTGTTGGCAACGCAATTTTTGCAGGCATTTACTACTCTTTACAGCGTCTGTGTAAGGCAAGAATGTATAACGATTTGCTGGGCAAAATAAATTTTTGGGGCTGGCAGGTAATAATTGTGCTTGCCGCTGTAACATTGGTTTTGGGAATTACTACATCAAAGGAATACGCAGAACTGGAATGGCCAATTGATATTTTAATCACATTGGTTTGGGTTGTTTTTGGCGTAAATATGATGGGCACAATCATTAAGCGCCGCGAGAAGCACATGTACGTTGCAATCTGGTTTTACATTGCAACATTCGTAACCGTGGCGGTTCTGCATATTGTAAATTCAATAGAAATTCCCGTTAGTCTGTTAAAAAGCTATCCTATTTACGCGGGAGTTCAAGATGCTTTGGTTCAATGGTGGTACGGTCACAACGCAGTTGCTTTCTTTTTAACTACTCCCTATTTGGGTTTGATGTACTACTATCTTCCTAAAGCGGCTAACAGACCGGTATACTCCTACAAGCTTTCCATACTTCACTTTTGGGCTTTAATATTTTTATATATCTGGGCAGGTCCTCATCATCTTTTATACTCTGCTCTTCCGGATTGGGCACAGTCTTTAGGAACCGTTTTTTCTTTAATGCTGATCGCTCCTTCGTGGGGCGGAATGCTCAACGGCTTGCTTACGCTGCGTGGCGCGTGGGATAGAGTAAGAGATAACCCAATTCTTAAATTTATGGTTGTTGCCGTTACAGCTTACGGTATGGCAACTTTCGAAGGACCGATGCTTTCTTTAAAAAGTGTGAATGCTCTCGCGCATTTTACAGACTGGATAGTTGCACACGTTCATATTGGCGCATTAGGATGGAACGGCTTTATGACATTCGGAATGCTTTACTGGATGATTCCTAAAATGTACAACACAGAGCTTTATTCTAAAAAATTAGCAAATGCCCATTTCTGGCTGGGAACATTGGGAATTGTTGTATATGCTTCCTCAATGTATTGGGCGGGATTGGCACAGTCCTTAATGTGGAAACAATTTTCTCCGCTTGGAATTTTACAATACCCAAATTTCCTCGAAACAGTTTTGCAGATTGTCCCGATGTATATTATCAGAGCAATTGGAGGAACAATTTATTTATGCGGTGTAATCCTCCTAGTTTATAATCTGGCTAAAACAGTTAAGCAAGGTAAATTTACAGCTAATGAAGAAACCGAAGCCCCTGCATTGATAAAGGCAAACGATAAAATTCAAAGAGGAATGGTTCACCGTTGGCTGGAAAAAAGACCGATTAAATTTGCGCTCCTCGCAACAGTGGCAATTCTTATCGGCGGCGTAGTTGAATTTATTCCCACTTTTTTGATTAAGACAAATATTCCAACTATTGAAAGCGTTAAACCGTATTCCCCTCTGGAACTACAAGGACGAGACCTGTACATTCGCGAAGGATGCGTAAGCTGTCATTCACAACTTGTGAGACCGTTCCGATCAGAAACCGAGCGATATGGTGAATATTCAAAAGCCGGCGAGTTTGTTTACGACCATCCGTTTTTGTGGGGATCAAAAAGAACGGGTCCCGATCTTCATAGAATCGGCGGCAAATATTCCAACATGTGGCATTATCTGCATATGGAAGACCCAAGATCAATGTCGCCGGGATCGTTAATGCCAAAATATTCTTGGCTGCTCGAACAGACTCTGAATGTTTCATCAACGCCGGCAAAAATATCGGCAATGAGAAGCATCGGAGTTCCTTACGATGAAGGTTACGAGGATTTTGCAATTGATGATTTAAATGCTCAAGCAGAATCTATCTCCAACGATTTGTTAGATAACGGAGTTCTTATCGAACCCGATAAAGAGATTATTGCATTGATTGCTTATCTGCAAAGACTTGGCACAGATATAAACGCAAAAACTATTATCAACAAGTAGAAATAATTATGATATCGAATACATTAAGTGCAATAGAAGGCGTTTCCATTTACGCAGTAATTGGGCTGTTGTTGTTTTTTGCGTTGTTCATCTCAATGATAGTTTGGACATTCAAAAAAGACAGAAGCTACATTGCCAAAATGGAATCGCTTCCGCTAGATAATGAGAGTGATATAAACAACCATTCCGAGAGTGATTATGAAGTTAAATAGATTATTAGTTTCGTTTGTAATAATGTTAACCGGTTTCAACACAGCGCTTGCCGAAGGAAGCAGTTCGGATGAGACAATTTATTCAGTTGCCAAATATATGACTGTGATAACGCTCGTCTTTATTCTCATTGTTCTATGGCTTGTTATTGTTTACTCCGAAAAAAATGACCGCACAGGACAACTATTTTTAGCGCCGTTAAAAAAACTCATTTCACTGATATCACAATCTACACCGATTGAAAACGAAAGTGAAATTCTTTTGGCGCACGAGTACGACGGCATACGCGAACTTGATAATAAAATTCCGCCTTGGTTTCACGGACTTTTATGGGGAACAGTTATTATCAGTATTATATATATGATTCAATATCACGTGATCGGAACTGGAAATGTTCAGGAAGAAGAATATCTCGCAGAAGTTACACTTGCTTCCGTAGAAAGAGATATTTTAATTCGAACCGGCGCATTCATTAACGAAGAAACTGTTACCGTTACTAATGACGCCGCCGCATTAAAATCCGGCGAGGATATTTTTGTTAAAAATTGCGCAGCCTGTCATGGAATGAAGGGCGAAGGTTTGGTAGGTCCCAACTTTGCCGATGAATACTGGGTTCACGGCGGAGGAATTAAAAATATATTCAAAGTAATTAAGTACGGGGTCCCTCAAAAAGGAATGATAAGCTGGCAGACACAGCTAGACCCAAAACAAATTCAAGAAGTTTCGAGCTATATATTATCTTTGCGGGGAACAAATCCTCCCAACCCAAAAGCGCCTGAAGGTGAATTGTGGGTTGATGCGATCAACTAGATTTGATAAAGAAATGAATTAATGGAACAGCAAAATTCTAAGAGTGAAAAGTACCGTGACGAATTAGCTACCGTAACCAAAGATGGCGATAGAATTTGGCTTTATCCTAAAAAGCCTTCCGGACGGTTTTACAGAGCAAGAACAATTGTGAGCATTTTTTTATTGGCGTTTTTACTCGCCGCACCCTTCGTAAAAATTAACGGACATCAATTTGTGCTGCTTAATTTTTTGGGAAGAAATTTTATTTTATTCGGAATTCCTTTTAGCCCGCACGATTTTCACTTGTTTGTTCTCGCAATGATCTCAACAATTGTCGGCGTATTTCTGTTTACGGTTGTTTACGGTAGAATTTTCTGCGGTTGGATTTGTCCCCAAACAATTTTTATGGAAATGGTCTTCCGCAAAATAGAATATTTAATTGAGGGCGATTCTAACAGGCAAAGAGCCTTAGACAATTCTCCATGGAACAGTAGTAAATTATTCAAGATAACTTTAAAGCATACTGTTTTTTTTGCAATTGCATTCATTATCTCTAATGTGTTTCTGGCATATATAATCGGCGGCGATGAGCTTTTGAAAATTATAGTCGATCCGCCATCAGAACATCTCGCCGGATTGTTTGGAATAATTGTTTTTTCCGGAATCTTTTATTTTGTATTCGCAAAATTCCGCGAGCAGGTGTGCACGCTGGTTTGTCCTTACGGAAGGCTGCAAGGAGTTATGCTCGATCAGAATTCCATTGTGATTGCTTATGACTATTTGCGCGGTGAACCACGAGGTAAAATAAAAAAGAATAATTCCGAAGTATTGAAAGCCGATTGCGTCGACTGCAATCTTTGCGTTGACGTTTGCCCCACAGGAATTGACATACGGAACGGCACTCAGCTTGAATGCGTAAATTGTACCGCATGTATTGACGCGTGCGACAATGTAATGGATAAAATTAAAAAGCCGAAAGGATTAATCCGTTACGCATCCAAGAACGAGATTGAAAACATAGTGGGGTCAATTTTTACACCGCGCGCAATAGGTTATACCGTTGTGCTTTTTATTGTAATTGTTTTAACAACCGTTCTATTAATGAATAGAACCGATTTAGAATTAACAATTCTGCGAACGCCTGGTATTCTTTATCAAGAGCAGCCCGATAATAAAATAAGCAATTTATACGATGTAAAAATTGTGAATAAAACTTTTTACGCTCTACCCGCCGAGCTTGAGTTGATGAATTTTAATGGCGAAATAAAACTAATCGGAAGTGATCTGCATGTTGAACCGCAAGGTGTTGCTCAAGGTAAATTCCTCGTAATTCTATTTAAGGAAGATATTGTTCAGTTGAACACAAAAATTGAAATAGCCGTAAAATCAAACGGTAAAATAATCGACCTAATCAGCACCTCATTTTTAGGGAAAGTTGAAAGGAAGGGAACTGCTCAATGAAGATTTCGTGGGGAACGGCAATAGCCGCTGTGTATATTATTTTTCTTGTAGTCGTTTTAGGAACTGTTGCATTCACTTCGACTCAGGATGTTAATCTTGTTACCGAAAATTATTACGAAAAAGAACTTATGCATCAGCAGCAGATAAATAAAATTGAAAGAACAAAAGCGCTCCCTTCTCAATTGGAAATCACACTTCGCGAAAATCATATCCTAATTCGATATCCTTCAATTTATAATTACACTGAGTTCGGCGGGAAAATTCACTTTTACAGACCTTCGGATGAATCGAATGATTTTGTTATTTCCGTTAAAACTGATTCCACGATGACACAGTTAATTCCAACAAAAATTCTTCTCCGCGGTTTATGGAAATTGAAGATCGATTGGAGCGCTGGGAACTCTGAATACTTTAATGAAGAAATAATAATGGTAAACTAATATGGAAATTTTTGGCGGTTTTTTAATTGGCTTTCTAGGAAGTTTTCACTGCATCGGTATGTGCGGACCAATCGTTTTGGCTTTACCTTCAAAGCCAAATAGCGCTTTGGAAATTGTTGCCGGAAGGTTACTGTATAATTTCGGCAGAATAGCGACGTATTCATTCCTCGGAGCTATTCTAGGATTATTCGGTCAAAGGCTTGTATTAATTGGTCTTCAGCAGTACGCCTCTATTGCCTTGGGTGTAACAATTATTGTTTCTGTTTTCGCTCCTGAAGTTCTGAAAACAAAAATTAGAAGCACAAAGACTTACTCCCTTTTTAATGATCTCGTTAAGATGGCATTTTCTAAATTGACTAAAGACGGCGGCGCTTCATCACTTTTTATTTTTGGAATTGTGAATGGATTTCTTCCCTGCGGATTTGTTTATGTAGCGCTTGCCGGGGCGCTAACAAGCGGAAGCGTAATCTCCGGAATTTTATTTATGGCTTTATTCGGATTGGGAACGACGCCTGTAATGTTTCTAACTTCTATTCTTGGAAATTTGATCACTCTGAATGTTAGAAGAAAAATAAACAAACTGATTCCCGTTTTGGCTGTTTTACTCGCAATTATTTTTATACTAAGAGGACTGAATTTAGGAATACCTTATTTGAGTCCTAAGTTTTCAGAGAAAGGCAAAATTGAACACGTGATGAAACACTAATTACAAACTTTTTTGCTTGATGATTTCAGGAAGCTCTGAAATTGTTTTTTTTAATTTCTTTGTATTTATTATTTCAATAGCCTGATTGACTGAAAACCAATTCCGTTTTCGAAAATCTTCTTCCCATTTTTTTAGCTGCTTCTCAACCAGAAATAAATACAACGATACCGTGCAGACTCCTTCCCACTTTTTGTATTTATACTTGCCTATTTCACTGCCAATTGCTTTGCCTAAAATGCCGGCTTCTTCATAAGCTTCTTTTACCGCAGAAACTTTTGCAGACATCCCTTTCTCAACAATCCCTTTCGGTATTATCCAGTTTTTACCTTTTCTTGACGTGATAAGTAAAACTTTTATTTTCCCATCAACTATCTTGTAGGGTATTACTCCCGATTGATTATAGAAGGACGATGGAAGTTTTCCCATTATTTACTACTCTCCATTATTCACAGTACTATTCAAAAAACGAATTGTAAACCTAATGAAAGTTAATTAACTTGAAAAGCGTTCGATTGTTTTCATTTGTATTTCTCTCATTTAATTATGTGATTATACCATGGGGAAATTTATTTTCTCTTTAATGATATTCGTGACTGTTGCTCCTAGTGTTTCCTCACAGAAGATTGATAGTTTATCTATTTCTCAAAAATTTGTAATGGATGTTGAATATTCCTTCCACACAGGCATTGATTTTTATTCGCACAGTTTTGAGAGCGCAGTGGAAAAACTACCTACTACTTTTTTTATTGGGGCGGCAACATATTTAACGATGAATTATGACGATAAAATTAGTTCTTCTCTCGCTGCTGGAAAAAGAAGCGGTATTTGGTATGCTGCAAATAAGTATGGCAATTTTAAATATATTTTTCCGGCAAGCGTTGGAATTTATTTTGGAGGATTGCTCTCCGGAAACGATGAGCTGCGAACAATTGGAAGACTACTTTCAGAAAGTTTAATTTATTCCGGTGCGGCGGTTGGCGTAATAAAAGTTATTACCGGAAGGCACCGTCCTTATGTAGGAAATGGTAATTTGTTTTTTACTCCATTTAATATTGCAAATGACTTCAACTCATTTCCATCCGGGCATTCTTCAACTGCATTCAGTGTATCTACTGTTCTTTCGGAATATTTTGACAACAATTATCTTCGAATAGTGTTATATGGATTTGCCTCGTTAACTGCTTACGAAAGAATCCGCTCGAACGAGCATTGGATGAGCGATGTTCTAATCGGATCCGCATTTGGATTTGCCGCAGGCTATTATTCCGTTAATTCCGAGAAGAAAAGCTTAACCGGAGCTAATGCAGTTTCACAAGTTAGAATTCTTCCATCGCTGGATGGGCTGATAATCGTATACCGGTTATAAAATTATTTGTACATGATATAAGAAATTTTATTATTTTTTGCCTGCTTCCCTTCGGTTTTCCTTTACTACGGAGGCGGAACCATACCTTGCTCCTAATTTTTGAGAAATAATATAATTATAAATATTAAACGGCAGTTGCCGTCATAGTGTAATGCTTCATTCAAAAACGTTTTTACCATTATTTAAGAGCGGTCCATGAAAACTCTATATTTGCTTAGACATGCAAAGTCAAGTTGGAAGTATATTGACCTCCCGGATGAAGAAAGGCCATTAAGCATAAGAGGGAAAAGCGATGCGCCTTTAATGGGAAAGGTTTTAGCAAACATGAATGTACAGGTAGATATCATCATTGCAAGTCCTGCCCAGCGTGCAAAACAAACTGCTTTAGAAATCTCAAAGAAACTCGGATTCAACAAATCTAAAATTGTAATTGAAGATTTGATTTACGAATCCGGAACCGCTGATCTATTAACCGTACTCAAATCGATTAGCGATAAAAATGATTTTGCTTTGATGGTTGGGCACAATCCGGGATTTACTTTACTGCATAATTACTTATGCAATTTTCACATTGATAACATTCCAACATGTGGTATCACCGCAATAAAATTAAAAATCTCAAAATGGGCTGAATTAAAAGCTAAGTGCGGTAAATTACTGTTTTACGATTATCCCAAGAATCATTATTAACAACGGTGATTTAATTAATAAATCATGTTACGCAAAAATGCAGAGCGAAAAGTTTTTTCGCTCAATAATTGAATATTTTACTGCAAATTTAGCGAGCAATTCGGCGAATCGCACTACAATTCTTATCCTTTTGCGCAAGGTGAGTCAATAAATATTATTCCTTCATTTTTTATATCTGCTCAAAACGCTTTTTCCTTTGCCGCCTTCATCGCTTATCAGCAGCGAGTAATCTTTCAAAAAGCTAATTCCTTCAGGTTGATTGTGTTTTTTTTTGTTGAGGTTTTTTGCGAACAAAATATTACTCTTCCGGTCTATTTCAATGACGGCGGGTTTCCCCTTAGAGCTTATTAGAAAAAATGAATTTTTATCATTAGATATTTCAATGCCGGAGGGATAAAAATCTTTGATTCCGAATTTTGTTTGCAATTCTTTAAGATTGATAAGCAGATATGGTTCATCATTGAGTTTATTTGTTCGGAGAGAAAAAGAGTAAACCGCTCTAAAATCTTTGTACTTTTTACCTGGTTTTTCCTTACACGCGAGCAAAAGTGAATTAGTAACAATATCGTAACAAAGCCCTTCAACATTGCTTTTACTGCTTAAGCCGGTATTGTGAATTTTATACTCAACTCTTTCACCATCATTCCCTTCCTCAAATTCATAAATGTCTCCGCTGCTCGAAACCATAAAAAATTTATGCCCCGCAATGGCTATTCCTTCAAAATCCTCTTTAATAATTTTTTCGCCCAAATAAAACCGCTTAATTATTTTTCCGTTTTCAGGATCGATTTGAAAAATTATTCCATGTTCATCGTTGTGACAAAAAACTCTATCGTCATCAGAGACGGCTAAACCGGAGATTTCCCTTAATTCATCGTTCAATTCAATTTTACTATACATGGCTTCTTTATTAAAATAATTGCTGGAATAAACTTGCTGAGCAATTGTAAAGTTAAAATTCATAAAATGAAATAAAAAGGAGATTAGAACGAACACCGTGAATTGGAAGAGAGAAACTATGTTATAAATATTACTAAAGATAGAGCGCATCTAATTGCCGGAATTACTCTAAAAAAATGATATTAAATTTCTACCGACATTCTATCCCGGGCAAGCATGCAATTCTTAAATCTATCTTTACACTGCTTTTCCATTTTCTTCAAGAATTCGTCATCGTGGTCAGGATCGTGGTGCGTTAAAATTAATTCCTTAACGTTTGCTTCTTCTGCAACATGAATTGCCTGCTCCCAACTGCTGTGTCCCCAACCTTTGTGAGTTTTCAGTTCCTCCGGTGTGTATTGCGAATCATGAATTAGCAGATCCGCTCCCTGCGCAATTTTAACAATTCTTTTATCCAATCCATTTACGTGTTCAACATCTGTGCAGAACACAACAATTTTACCATCGCTTTCTATTCGGTAGCTGTAAGCGCTGCCTGGATGAGTATGCTTAGTAGTTATAACAGTTGCAAACTCTGTTTCCAGAATATGATCCCTTTTTCGTAGAAACTGAATTTTTGCGCCCATCTCTGTTAAAGGAATGGGGAAATATTCCTGCCGCATTTGTGTTTCTAATATCGCTTTAATTTCGGAGAGTTTTCTTCCTTCGCCAATTGCGCTGATAACAAGTTCTCTGCGCTTATCATATCCGGGAAGAAAAAATGGGAACCCTTGAATATGATCCCAATGAAAATGAGTAAATGCCAAATAAATTCTTTCGCACATGTCCATTGAGCAGTCAAGTAAATCTTTGCCTAATTCTCTTATCCCTGTGCCGGCGTCTAAAATTCCGAAACCGTTTTTTGTTTGAATGAGAACGCACGTAGTGTTACCGCCAAACTCTTGAAATTTGGGATCGCAGACCGGTATTGATCCTCTGGTGCCGTAGAATTTTACTTTCATTTTAACCCCGAAAAAGGTTTTTCTTTTTAACCTGTTGGAGCGCCCGTTAAAAATAATAAAAATATTAAAATAAATCCGTAGTGCTCGTAAATAAAATATTTAACTTTCGAGCAGTTACCGTATTGATCCAAAATTTCCGCTCAGAATATAATTAATCTTTATAAAAAATATTGTATTTAGAAACAAGTCTGTGAATTGTCCTTCTATCAATACCGCACGCTTCGGCTGTTTTGGAAATATTGCCACCATGCTGTTTTAGGTGGTAGTTTAAGTATTCTATTTCAAACTTTTCTAAGATCACATCCTTTGCATCTTTGAACTGTTTCAATAAAGTAGATTGATTCAGTTTACCGGTTGCTTTTGATACGTTAAGAGGAAGATCGGAAATTTGAATAACGTCATTAGTGCAAAGATAATATGCTTTGTTAATCAGGTTTTGAATCTCACGCACATTTCCAGGCCAATCGTAATTCACCATTGCTTCCTCAGCTTCGGGAGTTATTCGCTTATTGTTGGAACCTTCGCGCGCGCAAAGTTCATTCATGTAATGATAAAAAAGAGGAATTATATCTTCCCGTCTTTCTCTTAAAGGTGGAATTTCTATTTTGATTGAGTTAAGTCTGTAATACAAATCCTCTCTGAATCTGTTCTGCTGAACAGCATCTTCAAGATTTTGATTTGTTGCAGCGATTATCCGTACGTTTATTTCTTTTTCTTTCTGCGCGCCAATTCTTCTAATTTTCTGTTCTTCCAATAAACGCAATAATTTAACCTGAAGGGCAAGACTCATTTCGCCTATTTCATCGAAGAAAAATGTTCCATTTTCTGCAAATTCAATGAGTCCCGGTTTTGTTTTTATAGCGCCTGTAAAAGCTCCCTTTTCATATCCAAATAATTCGCTTTCGAATAATGTTTCCGGCAGCGCGCCGCAGTTAACCGGAACAAAGGGATTCCCTTTTCTTTTACTAAAATTATGAATAGCTCTTGCAAAAAGTTCTTTGCCGGTGCCGCTTTCACCTGTGATTAACACATTCATATCGCCGGAAGATATTTTCCCAATCAAATCAAGAATGTCTTGAATTTTCTTACTCTTAAAAATTATTCCTTTTAATTCCTTCTTTGAAAACTCGTTAATTGTTGGAGCGTCCATTTCTGCAGTTCTTTGAAAAGCTCTATCGATTGTTTCAAAAAGTTTAATCGCAGAAAATGGTTTTTCAATAAAATCGAATGCGCCGATGCGTATGGCGTTTACGCTTGCCTGAATTGTTCCGTACCCAGAGATAATTATTCCCATAGTTCCGGGAAATTTTTTAAACGCTGCTTTACAAATATCTATTCCCGATATTTCTCCCATTTCCAAATCAGTCAAAACAAGGTCGAACTTTCTATTCTCCAAAACACTAATCGCTTCCTTTGGATCGTTTACGGCAGTTACATCAAACTCTTTTCTAAAAGAAAGTATCTTTACCAAACTGTCGAGCATTTCTTTTTCATCGTCAATAACAAGAATCTTTCTCATGAATCTCCTCTTTTAAAAACAATCTTAAATTTTGTGCCATTGTGCAGTTTGCTCTCACAGGTAATTTTAGCGTTATGGTTCTTACAAATATTACTCACGATATAAAGCCCCAAGCCGGTTCCTTTTCCTTCTTGCTTAGTAGAGAAAAACGGCGAGAAAATATTTTGCAAATCATCCTCTTTAATTCCGCAACCATTGTCGGATATTTCAAGAATTACGCTCTCTTTAAACGTGTAAGCACCGATGGAAATTATTCCGTCCTCACTTACAGCGTCAATTGAATTGTTGAGCAGATTCACAATTAACTGTTCAATTTGTCCATGATCTCCAATGATAATTGCGTTTTCTGACGCTGCATTCTCGATAATAATTTTTTTCTTTTTAAGAATAGGAGCTAATATTTGAAGAGATAGATTAACAACTCCAAATAAATCCATGTGCATAAATTCCGGAGAATATTTTTTGCTGTGCCGCAAAACGTTGCCCGTCATCTTGCTGATTTTCTCTATCTGGCTTTGTATTACATTCAGATCTTCTAAATATTCCTTAAGCGCAGAGTTATTGTTGAACTCTAACTGCAAATAATCGGCGCGGGAAAGCATAACAGCATTGTAATTATTTATTTCGTGCGCGAGTTGCGCCGCTAACTCGCCTACGGTTGCCAGCTTATCTAAATGACGGAGCTGCATAAAATGCATTTCCTCAATTTTTTCATTATTGGTTTTTAATTCCTCAACCATTCGGTTGAAATGGGCGTTTACCGTATGAAATTCTTCCGATCTTGCATCCGGAAGCTGCGCTGTTAAATCTCCTGATTCAACTTTTTCTAGCCCATTAATAATAAGGCTGAGCGGCTTATTGATAAGTTTATTGAATATTTGATATAACCCAAAAGATAAAAGAATTATTACGGCTATTCCTAAAAAAACAAAATGTGCAGAACCTGTATAAAAGTTCTTTTCCGCATTTGTGAGATGGCTGTCAATATCCAAAAATGCAATTACTTCCGATTCTTTGTGACAGGACTGACACTCAGGCTTATTCAAAATGGGTTGAAACGCAGTAAAAGCGTGCACGTCTTCAAGTAAAGTAATCTTCCGCTCTTCCTGATTCACGAAGTCGTTTGGAACATGACCTTTAGCTATTTGAAATATGTTTTTACCGATTTCATCTTGGGAATTGGAGTGTAGGATAAATCCATTTTTACAGAAAAGCCTAACATGATGAATATTCTGATTTTCAATTAGCGTTTCGATTATTGATTGAATTTGATTGTGTTCACCAATGAACATAGAACTTTCAATACCGAACAAAAACATATCTACGGTTACGGAAAGCATAATTTTAGAGCGCTCTTCGAAATTATTTCTGAGCTGATTAACGAGAAAATGAAGCGGAATACCGGTGCTTATTATTACGAATAGTACAGATAAAAAAACAAAACGGCTTTTAATACTTTTAAACATTTATTCCTTCCGAAAAGCAAGTATTAGATGAAAAACCAAACATTTACTGTTACACCAAAGTCGCAGTGAGACATTCATTTCCCATAAATTAAATTAGTAAAAAATCGTATCTATCCAAAAATATTTCTTTTGGTTTAAAGCTTCGTTTTTAGATTAAAAACAAAGTCGTTTTTTTTGTAATCGGATAAAGAAATAAAAAGTTACAATATCTTTATTGGCATGTCAATTGCAGTAGTATAAGCCTATGAAAATTTTAGCGCTTTCAAAAGACGAAGACATTATTAAACTTCTTGATTCTAAAGCCGAAATCAACTGTCTGGAGATTACATATTCACAGGCACAAAAAAGCCCTTACGACGTTATTTCCGATACATGCAGCGCACAACCTTCAATTTTAATTCTTGATGATGATTTACTAAAACCTAATACTTCTAATTTCATTGAATCCGTAAAAAAACTCTGCCAATCAATATCTATTATTTTTCTTACTTCTGATGACAGTATTGAGTTAGGACGAAAAATAAGCCCGTTTGGTGTGCACTATTATGCAATTAAACCGGTGGACGTAAACAACTTTAGCGAAGCGCTAGATTCTTTAATTAACATAAAACAAAAAAATCTTATTCACTAATGGAGAGGAACTCTATGAAAAAACTAATCACAATTCTCTTTTTATTCACAATTTCAACTCTCTTGGTTGCTCAAACAGCAAAAGTTACGCCATACGGTGTTTCACCAAGAGAAACAACAGTTGATACGCTGGATATTTTTGATCTTGCGTATAATTCTTTAGCCAACGTTGGTGTTGGAACAAAAATGTACCTTAAAGCAACAACATCTGTTGCTTTAACCGGCGGTCAAGTTTGGACTTGCGACAAAGCCGAAGGAACTTTGGGTGCGAAAGCAGCTATTGATACTTCCTCTGAAGTTACTGTTTTCACTCCAACTGTAAAGGGCACTTATAAGGTTACCTTTACTGACGGCGCTGCAACAGCTACAATCACAATCAATGCCGCTTTGTATTTAGGTATTGAAGGCGGTGCATTAACTTGCGCAGGATGCCATGCTGATAAGAAAGCCGAATGGGCTGCAACAGGTCACTCAGACATGCTAACACGCGGTGTTAACGGTTTAGTAGCTGCTTATTATAGCGCTAGCTGTATTAGCTGCCACACTACAGGTTACGATTTGAATGCAGCAAATGACGGATTTGATGATTTCACATTTGAATTCCCGACTGTTAAGGGACCTGGATCATCAGACAGCTTAAAGACAAAATATCCAGACGCTTGGAAAAGAGCAAATATTCAATGCGAAAGCTGCCACGGTCCTGGTGACGCACACATGAGTGTAAAAACAGACTCCAAAATGGTTTCAAGTCTAGACACCAAAAATTGTTCACTCTGTCATGATTCAGGCACTCATCATTA
>JAHJTX010000367.1 GCA_018829545.1 Bacteroidota bacterium
ATGGTCAAGAAGTATGGACTAATAGACCCAACAAAATATATTTACCAACATCAGCTCGTGAAAGCTTGAGACGAAGTCTGTTCCCGCTATGCGGGATATGAAGGAAAACTTCACAGCTAGTCCCGCAGCTTTTTTTGCGGGATACGGATTGACAAGGGGGAATGAAACAGATTGGAAATGATATACACATATTTAGTCACAAAAGGGAAAACCCCGATACTGGACTATGGTGGAATCTAAAACTTTTATGCTTCATTCTCAACACGTTCAGCCCCGATAAAAAGCCTCGGGGTAAACTGTTTTACAGACTCTCTCAAATTTCAGGTGCTACTCTACAATATAATTATTAGCTATTCGGTTGAACTCCTCAATCTGATTTTTCATCCATTTACGGTTTTTGCCTAATTCCTTCGCCATAATTTTTGCTACTGAGGGTGCCGCTTCAACGCTTGCTTTTGCATCAAGAAGTAAATTCCGAGTTCTACGAGAAAGGAAATCATCTACGGTTCTTGCCATTTCGTTTCGGACAGCCCACACTACTTCGCCGTGAGTTGTCTTAAATTTTGGATGAAGAATATCTTTATACGATTTGTTCTCTCTGTACAATTCCTTAATTGCAATTGCATCAGATCCGTAAATTTCCAAATCGCCGAACTCAGCGGCATGATTGTGGCAGCCGTGAATTTGCAGCCTGGCAGTAACAGAAGGTTTTTCATCCAACTGAGCAAGATGCGCCGCGTGATCAATTACATCCTCAGCCATTTTACGGTAAGTAGTCCATTTACCTCCGCAGATTGTAACAAGTCCCGAACGTGAAATTAAAATTGTATGATCCCGCGAAATAGCTGCTGTGTTTTCCGCATCTCCGCTTTTAACCAGCGGACGAAGACCTGAAAACACGCTTAAAATATCCGAGCGTTTTGGATCTTTGGTTAAATATCTAGCCGTATGCGTCAATAAAAATTCAATTTCACCTTCCTTCGGTATGGGTTCGAGTAAATAATCATTCACTTCATTATCCGTTGTGCCGACTAATATCGTATCATGCCAAGGAATTGCAAACAGCACCCGCCCGTCATCAGTGTGCGGAACCATTATCGCGCTGTCTCCCGGAAGAAATGATCTATCCAGCACGATGTGTGTGCCTTGACTTCCAACAACAATATTCGTTGAATTGACGTCATCCATTTTTCTCACTGAATCGGAGAAAACACCCGTTGCATTTATCACTGCCTTAGCGCGAAGCTCATAAGTTTTACTTGCTTCCAAGTCTGTGGCGGTTACGCCGCATACAACAGAATTCGATTTTATCAGCGAATCCACTTTCATATAATTTACTAAAACAGCGCCCTGTTCATAAGCGGTTTCCGCCATGTTAATTATCAGCCTTGCATCGTCGAACTGCCCATCGTAATAAATCACACCGCCGCTGAGTCCATCCGGTTCAACAGTTGGAATGTGTTTAATCGTTTCTTCTTTCGAAAGAAGTTTGGATGATCCAAATCCTTCTTTCCCGGCGAGCATGTCGTATAACTTTAGTCCGATGCCGTAGAACGGACCTTCCCACCAATCGTAATTTGGAACGATAAACGGAAGATCGTGAACGAGATGCGGAGCATTTTTCCTAAGCAGTCCTCGCTCTTTAAGCGCTTCAAGAACCAGCGTTAAATTTCCCTGCTGTAAATATCGAACGCCGCCATGAACTAGTTTTGTGCTTCTGCTAGAAGTTCCTTTCCCAAAATCCGATTGTTCCATCAGCAAAACTTTATATCCCCGCGAAGCAGCTTCGATTGCGGTTCCAACTCCGGTCGCGCCGCCGCCAATTACAATAAAATCCCATTCTCCCTTGTGCCGCTCAATTTGAGCGATCATGTTTTCACGTTTCATCTTATATCCTTTTTAGGAAAGATTTTGTACTCGAAAAAATATTTTGCTTCAGATTCAACAGTTTGCTTATTGATTTACCAGAAAGATTGTACAGCCATTTTACAACTGGCTTTTTGCTTTCTATTAAGAAATTATTAATTACTTCGGCAATTTCGGGCGTTCGCAAATAGCCATACGCTTTATGAGGATTTTTTTTACCGTTGATTTCATAATTATTACTCACAATAATATCTTCAGCGCGTATTCCATTTTCGTTGGAATCGTAATTGTCATTCAAATCATAAATCATTGCTACTTTATCCTCGAGATCGGAGAAATTGTACCAATTGCTCATTACGCCAGGCGGCGTTCTCAATTTTCTTTTTTCATGAATTTTTACTTTCTGCTCCGCGGCTATTTTACCGATTATAATCGGCATCCCCAATGGCGAACCAATAGTCACGAATGTATCTACTTTAAACTCCGGCAGAATAAATGTAAGAACGTCATACGCGATTATTGAGCCCATGGAATGAGCGATGAGTAATATTTCATCGTTTTGATATTTTTTAAAAATCTTTGCCGCCCTGTTTCTGATTATTTCCTTTGCAAAACATTCAATTCCGTCTTTGTCTTCGCAGTTTTCTGTGTAATAAATTTCTAAGTCTTTGAAATATTTGTGAATAATCATGTCCGATATAAATGAATAATTAATCGATAAATCTTCATTCAAAAAAATCTTATCCAACTGCTCTTCAACGAAATCGAGAATTCTCTTTCTAAGCGGATGAGCGGAACTTCGAATTTGCTTTTTACCCTTAACATACTTTTCTTCCAAATGCTGCGGGTGATTTTTATCCCGAATCTTTTCATCAAGCGGATTATTGTTTAGAACATCCGCCCAGTAAATCAATTCAAATTTTGGTCTTACAAAAAATTTGCCGTTATTACGCAGCCCTTCACGAATGGATTTAAGCCACCATTTTGTAAGTGTTTTCTTGTCCGGCTTATTCCCTAAACCATGAATACCGATTATAACTTTAGACATAGCATAATTAATAATTTATAAAATAGTGCTGTAATGGAGTTGCACTAAAATAACATTATAAACGAAGTGATAAAATATAATTATTGGGTATTCATTCACCTCCCGTGATAATCTTCAATTAATTATCTGTCATTGCGAGGAGTTTTATCCCGAAGCAATCTACTAAATTCATGTTGTATTATTTTTAAAGATTGTTTCACCCAACAAAAAAAAACGTTGGATTTGCAATTACATTTAATTTTGAAACAAAAGTTTATTTACGGGTAACGATTGGGTACTCCTTAGGATAATAGTGACTATTGCGGGAAATGATTTAGGTAGATTGAAAACACATTAAAACAATTTTTCCTAATCTGGGACTAGCATTTCATAAATTATAAGAAATGCTCTAAGTCTTAAGGGAGTTCTTTTCGCATCCACTGCGCCCTATCTGTTGTAATTCCATCAACCCGCCATTCAATTAGTTCAGCGGCTTGAGATATATCATTGACGGTCCATACATAAAGTAGTAACCCGGATGATTTTATTTTCTTTACTGCATGCTTATTCAATTTTTTACCTGCCCACAGGTCTAAACCATCCAAATTGTTTTTTTTACATCTTTCAATTAATGTCTCAATTGATGGACTAAATAATTTTCCATACCAATGGTAGTCCAACTCAGACAGCAGTAAAACTTTGTATTGAGGCATCATTTGTTTTGCGGCGATGATTGTCCGGAGATCGAATCCAATTAACTCTATTTGATGACGCTCTAAAATTGAACTGCTCAATTCAGTCTGCAAAACATCGAGTATTTCCGAATTACACTTAATTTCAATTACTATTTTTTTCCCTTGCGGAATTGTTGGGAGAACTTCTTTAAGAGTGGGAATTTTTTCGCCCGTCCACTTTGTCCCTTTATAACTCCCAATATCTAATTTTTTTAGTTCTTCTAATGTCTGTTTTACAACCGGCTTATTTTTATTCCCAAGTCTTCTTGTTGATTGATCATGAAATACAACTATCTGATTATCCAATGATAATTGAATGTCGACTTCAACGGCTTCAGCGCCTCTATCCCAAGCAAGATTGATCGAGGCAATTGTGTTTTCCGGCGCATCAAAGGATTCGCCGCGATGAGCGATAATTGTACATGATTTATTCATTTGGATTTATAATTTCATTTTTGATAAGAAGGTCAATTAGTTTTTCGTTAAAGAGTTTATCGCCGTTTTGATTTAGATGATGGCTGTCCGAAAAGTGAATACTATCCGAGAGCGAAAGGATTTCGTTGAAATTCCAATAGGTTTGGTATTTGCTAAAATAATTATCAATCTCCGCCATATTCGAATAAGAACTGTATCTGTTTTTTGCAATAGGAGCCTGCACTAAAATAACTTGAATATTTTTCTCCAATAAACTTTTTACAATCCTTTCGAAATGAAATACCTGGTTCGGATTCATCTCAATCATAGAATTTTCAAAGTCATCTATCTCATCGTTGAATTTAAGTTTTGTTTCTACATAACCGCCATGAATATAAGTCTCGCCGCGGTTTGGAGATTTCTCCTTAAAATTTTTATCCAGATTAAACGACAGCCGAATGCTGGAATAAAGAATTGCGTTATACGTTTTTATATTGTTAATCTCGCCAGCCATACGAAATGATTCATAATCAATTTTATCATTCGCTATTAAATCAAGAGACGATTCCACGCCGTCTCCCTCAAAAATATCGGGACCTACTTCATAGATAACTATTTTTGGATTGAGCGAGTTCAAATATCTTTTGAGAAGAATTTCTGTTTGCAACGGAGTTTGGCTGCTTGAACCAAGATTAAAGCATGCTAAATTTTGTTTTAAATATATTCTTGTATCGAATCCGCGATAGGCTCTTGATGAACCGACAAAAAGTATATTGATATTTTTGAATTGAGGGATTTCTCTAACTCTCGTAAATAAATGCCCCTTTGAACCAATTTTGAAATTAAGATTTTTCTTTATATATGAAGGACCGATTCCTCCCCATAAAAAAAGAAAGAATTTAACCGTATCTAAAAGAAATTTTTTCATGCTCTCTTAAAATTGAAAATAAATAAAGGGCGTTTCCGCAGTCTGCATATACATTCCAATAAGAAAAATAATGAATGAATAATAAGCCCATCTAAAAAGTCTATACCATTTCAGGCCAACGTTTTCGATAGCATATTGCCTTTCTCTGCCAATCCATTCTGTAGCAACAAAGAAAACAATCAGCATAATTACAATTACCATCTTATCCGTTATATGCGGCGCGGTAAAAAATGATTTGGAAAATATTTCCGACAAGTAATTTACTGCATGTCCAATATTTTCTGCCCGGAAGAAAATCCACGCAATATTAGTTAATACAAATGTTAGAAGTATGCTTAAACCTTCTTTGAGAGTGGGAAAGATTTTTCCTTGCGCAACAATTTCAATATTCGCCCTGTTTTGCTTCAGTAATAACAGAGGTAAAAAATACAGAGCATTGAGCGCGCCCCAAATTATGAATGTCCAATTTGCGCCGTGCCAAAAGCCGCTAACAATAAAAATTATAAATGTGTTTCGCACTTTCGCCCATGTTCCGCCTTTGCTTCCTCCGAGAGGGATGTACAAATAATCCCGAAACCACGTTGAAAGTGAAATATGCCATCTTCTCCAAAACTCTGCGATGTCTCTCGAAAAATACGGGAAGTTAAAATTGCGCATCAAATTAAATCCGAATAACCTCGCCGTACCGATTGCAATATCAGAGTAGCCTGAAAAGTCTCCATAAATCTGAAATGCGAAAAACACTGCGCCCAAAAAAAAAGCGCTTCCAGAGTAGCTGGCGCTGTTGTTAAAAATCATGTTGGCATATTCAGCGCAATTATCTGCAATCACAACCTTTTTGAACAAGCCCCACAAAATTTGCCGTAATCCGTTTACCGCATTGGAATACTCAAAATTCCTTTTCACGAAAAACTGAGGCAGCAGATTCGATGCTCTTTCAATTGGACCTGCAACAAGCTGCGGGAAAAAACTTACAAATGCTGCGAATGAAATGAAATCTTTCGTTGGTTCAAGTTTTTGTTTGTATACGTCAATAGTGTAGCTGAGAGTTTGAAAAGTGTAAAAGCTAATCCCAACTGGCAAAATAATATTTAAGGAGTTTGCTTTGATTGAAAATCCAAATAGAGTAAAAGATGTGATCAGATTATCGAGAAAGAAATTATAATATTTAAAAAATCCCAATAAACCGATGTTTGCAGTTATGCTGGTCCAGAGTAATAGAGTACGCTTCCTCTGTTCAGTAGATTTTGATAATCCAATGCCCACAGCGTAATCTACCAATGTGCTGAAAGCAATCAGAGAAAGAAAACGCCAATCCCACCAACCATAGAAAATGTAACTTGCCGCAACGATTAATAAATTCTGAGCTGTTCGGTTTCGATTTATTAAAAACCAATATAGGACAAATACAATCGGCAGAAAAACAGCAAAGTCTATAGAGTTAAAAAGCATAAAATGTTCTCATGAAATTCCCGACCGGCACCAATAGACGCTGAAAATGATTTTGCAAATATAAAACAGATATACTTTAGATAATAAATTCCGCTAAAAAAATATCCGTCATTTATTTGAATAAATGATATTTTTATTCAAATAATTCACATAAACAATTTGTGTTTTGAGGTAATATGATCTTCTTTGAAGCTGAACCGGAAATCCGCTTATCCGTTGGGCTAATCGCCCTGATTATAGCTGCAAATAATACGTACAAACTTCTCCCCGTATTAAAACTGAATAAGTACTTATCTCATTGGAGAATTCTTTTCGCATTTATGATTCTCTTCTGCTTTGCTTACTTAACATTGATACTGTGGAACTTTTTCTTTGGATAGAGCTGATTTAATCGTGTTATGACTTACGTGCAGTAATCGTCCAATTTCACGGAGTGACATATCCGGGTTTTTAACTTTGAGATTTTTTATGGTTACAAAATCTTCCACACTGATCACCTTTTCTTTCTCCTCTTTTCTCAAACAATAAATATTTTTACTGCTCAAATAAAGAGGAATATTTTTTACTTCTCAAGTGGTCAATTTTCAGGCGGAAAAAACACACGGTTTTAAGAGGGGGGACGAATAAGCAAATAAGCTATGCACCTATTGAGGCACAAATTCAGAAATGAAGAAACAAGACTATGGTGAAACCTAAAGATATTTATTTAGTCTCCTACTCAACAAATGTAGCTCGAAGCGAAGCTTCGAGTATTTTTATTTTGTTTAAGAACGAAGCTATCGCTTCGTTCTACAAATATTCAATAAAATTTTTCGTAGGGTGACTTATAAATTAATAACTTCTTTTCTGCCCATAATATTTTTAGAAAGGAATTGTTCCAATGTCCGGTAAAATTCTATTCTATTTTCTTCATTCTTAAAACCGTGACCTTCATTATCCTTAAGCATATAAGTAACATCAACTCCATTGTTTTTTAATGTTCTCATCATGAACTCAACATCCTTTAATCTAACTTTGTTATCATTTGTCCCATTCGCAAATAGTACCGGAACTTTAATATTTTCGGTAAAGAAGATTGGCGAAGCATTATGCAAAAGAAGAGAATCCTTAACAGGATTACCAACCATTTCATAAAGCATTTCCTTGAACGGCTCCCAAGTTGGCGGAACAGAATTTAGAAATGCAAATAAATTGGGAAAACCCACATAACTAACGCCGCAAGCATATAATTCAGGGTGGAATGCTAATCCACATAACGCTGAATAACCGCCGAATGATGCGCCATAAATTGCAATGCGGTTTGGATCCGCAATCTCCTGTTTCACCAGCCACTTTACGCCGTCAGCAACATCATTCTGAATTTTATTCCCCCATTCTTTAAATCCAGCTTCGCTAAATTTTCTTCCGTAGCCGTGCGAGCCTCTAAAATTTAACTGAAGAACTGCGTAGCCTCTATTAACGAGAAACTGAACCTCACTATTAAACCGCCAGTAATCTCTAGTCCATGGACCACCATGAGGGATTACTACTGTCGGCAAGTTTTTCGATTTCACTCCTTTGGGAATTGTAAGATAACCGGGAATCGTTAATCCGTCTCTTGACTTGAATTGAATTGATTTCATGGGCGATAAATCTTTTCCTTCAAGCCATGGACTGATATCAGAAAGTTTTGAAAATTCTTTGCTCTTTCTATCGTAATAATAATACGACCCCATCGACTGGTCGCTAATTGTCTTTACAAGAACACGTATGTCGCTGTTGCTTGTACTTTCAATAATAAAATCCATCCCCGGCAAAAAGCTCTGAAGTTCGCGTTGAAGATTCTGCCAGTCTTCATCAAAAAAGATTGACTCATATTTCCATGTTATATAAACTACTCCGGTTAATCTCTTGCTCTCTCTCGAGACCATTATATAATCAACGTCAACTTCGTGATGTTCATATACTACTTCCTTCTCCCGATCATTTATCAAATCATAAATTACTATTGCCGCTTTATCTCGGTTTAGATTTGAACGGGCGTATACATATTTATTATCGGGAGTAAACCAAATTGGGAAAAGCATTTCCTTAAAATCGGTTGCGCTTACAATTCTGAATTGCTCGCTTTCATTGTCTCTGTAAAGGATTGCGCTGTTTACGCCGTCGGATGCCACGGCTACGCGCAACAAACCATTATGATCGGTCAGCCAATGAGTTATGTTCCCGGGATTTTCGGCAATTATTTTCATTTTACCGGTGTTCACATTTATCCTGTAAACGTCGTAGGCTTTTTCATTGCGAATATTCGTTCGGATAATTGCTTCGTCAGCATTTGTTTCAAGAGGATCGATTACAGATACTGATGAATTTTTGGATGTTGTAAGCTGAATATGATTTTCACCCTTTACATCAACAGCGAACAGTGAATAGTAATCGTTGCCCTCAACGTCTTTAACGTAAACTAATTTATTGTTGCTTACCCAATAATATTTTGGGATGTCTCTACCTTCGCACTGTGTTACTTGTGTAATTTTTTTGGTCTCAATTTCTTCAGTGAACAGATTCAATCGATTCTTCCAAGTTTTTAAATAGGCAATATATTCGCCGTTTGGAGAAAGCTGGAAATGAGTTTTCTCAGGATTTCTAAAAAAATCTTTTAGCGGAATTAATTCGGCTTCGGGTTCTTCTGTTTTACATGCGCTAATTAAAAGAGTAATGCTCAATAGAAGTAAATATTTTCTCATTTTAACACTCAACATCATAAAGCTTCTTTGAAATTTCTTGTAAAAATAATGATTATTAACCGCTTTTTTGACGCATTGTATAAAAATAAGTTTTGGTTCTTTTGGATTGGTTTGTTTAAAAGAAAGGCGTAGAATTTTACCACGCCTTATTGTAAGTCAATTTATTATAATAATTATTTGATGAGAACCATCTTTCGCACTTGAACGAAATTAGAAGTTTTTAGCTTATAGTAATAAACTCCTGATGCCAAATAAGAGGCGTCAAATTCAATTTCATAGTTTCCGGCTGATTTCGTCTCATTAACTAATGTTCGTATTTCATTCCCTACTAAATCATAGAGTATAACGCTTACATTTTCAGTTCCAGGTATGCTGTAATTAATTTTCGTGCTGGGATTAAACGGATTTGGGTAATTTTGAGATAAGGAGTATTGAACGGGAATTCCTTTATCTTCAACTCCTGTCAACGCCGATGCATCTACTTCTGCGATTATTCCGTAGTATTCAAATTGACCGTCAAAATCTATTTGCTTCAATCTGTAACTTATTTTTGCGCTCGGTGGATTTTCATCTACAAAAGAATACTGCTTCGGTGAATAACTATTTCCACTGCCCGGAACAAATCCAATTTTCTGCCAATCTGTAGCATCAGATAATGATCGTTCGATTTCGAAGCCGTAATTATTTAGCTCTGTTGCGGTTTGCCAGGTTAAGAGGACACTACCGTTTTCCGCCTCTGCAGAAAAGGATGTGAGTGTAACTGGGAGCGATTCATTTACTGTAAAGGAAGCATTATAATAGTTCCCACTATTATTGTCCAATAACTCAGTAGCTGCATCGACTCCGTTTGTTGTAATTTTCGCATAAACTTCCAGAGTGTATGTCCCAGTTGTAAGCGTGGAATTTTCAAGAATGTTAACGCCATCGTCAGTTGCATTACCTCCCTGAGCATCTGTCCCCCACTGTTGATCGCCAGAACTACTTCCAACGTCAGG
>JAHJTX010000368.1 GCA_018829545.1 Bacteroidota bacterium
GATTTGTGATTGTTTATTGAAGATTGTGATTTATCCCGACAAAATAATCGGGACAGGTTTTGAAATTTGGGTTTTGGTTTTTCCGGTTTATCCGGGTTGGGGTTTAGTAGTTTTAATATATCCGTTTGTGTGGTCGTAGAATCTTCGGTGCAAATTATTCGTAAATCCAACGCAGATAAAATTTCGTGAAGTGCTCTTGATGGCATAAACAGTGAACATACTTTAGGGCGGTTCCAAAAATTCAAACAACAAGCGCCAAATGACAAATATCCCGACTTGTCGGGACAAAGAACCAAATTCCAAAAGAATACAGATTTTGCTTTGTTTTGGTCATTGAAATTTTAGTCATTGAGATTTATTTGTGATTTGCTTTTTGAGATTTTGGATTTTTAGAACTCCACTTTAACCATAGAATGTCACAAATAAAAAAGGGGATTAGAATCATCCCCTTTGTACCGAAGGCCGGACTCGAACCGGCACCTGGTGTAAACCAGACTAGATTTTGAGTCTAGCGCGTCTACCAATTTCGCCACTTCGGCAGTACAAAAAATATTTCAAGCGCGACTGCCGGTTTACATACCCTAAGTTATGCCGGCAGGTCAACCAATACTGCTACTTTAGGGTGACAAAAATAAATAATTTCTATCCGATTTCAAATCGATTAAATACTCTTATCGCTAAAATCTGATTGTTAGAAAAATATAATCAGAAAAATTCTTACGAGTTCTTTTGAATTTTTGCCCACGAATCTCTAAGTGTCACCGTTCTATTAAATACAAGATTTTCCGGAGTTGAATCGATTGAATCAACGCAGAAGTACCCCTGCCGCTCAAATTGAAAACGGTCTCCCGATTTTGCATCTTTGAGGAACGGCTCCAATTTGCTGTTATGAAGAACTCGCAGCGATTCAGGATTAATAAAACTCTTAAAATCTTTCTCTTTATCGCCTAATGGATCTTCCTCACTAAACAGTCTTTCATATAATCTAATCTCTGCATCAATTGCTTCTTTTGCAGAAACCCAGTGTAAAGTGCCTTTTACTTTTTTACCGGTTTTATCCGATCCGCTTTTTGTTTCAACATCGTAAGTGCAAATCAGTTCGATAACTTCTCCGGTGGAGGGATCTTTTACAACTTCCTCACACTTGATGATGTAAGCATATCGTAACCGGACTTCATTGCCGGGAGATAATCTGAAAAATTTCTTCGCTGGAATTTCCATGAAATCATCTTTTTCAATATAAATTTCTCTTGAGAAGGGAACGAGCCGTTTACCCATAGTTTCATCTTCGGGATTATTCACCGCTTCGAGCATTTCAACTTTGTCTGCAGGATAATTTGAAATTGTAATTTTCAACGGATTCAACACAGCCATTACTCTTTGAGAGCGCTTGTTCAAATCTTCGCGTATGCTGAACTCAAGTAGAGAAACATCAATTACATTATCTCTTTTTGCAACTCCAACTTTCTCTGCAAAACTCCTAATAGATTCCGGAGTGTAACCGCGTCTGCGGTAGCCGGAAATGGTGGGCATTCTTGGGTCATCCCATCCGTTCACGATTCCATCTTCAACCAATTGAAGGAGTTTACGTTTACTCATAACTGTGTAATTAAGATTTAAACGCGCAAACTCAATTTGCTGTGGGTGAAAAATTTCTAATTCTTTTATGTACCAATCGTATAGAGGTCTGTGGTTCTCAAATTCTAGTGTGCAGATAGAATGAGTAATTCCCTCAATCGAATCAGATTGACCGTGCGCCCAATCGTACATTGGATAAATGCACCACTTATCGCCGGTTCGATGGTGCTCTGCATGTCTAATTCTGTACATGATCGGATCGCGCAGATTCATATTGGGCGAGGACATATCAAACTTTGATCTTAAAACATGTTCACCGTCTTTAAATTCACCGGCTTTCATTTTGGTGAAAATGTCCAAATTTTCTTCAATACTTCTTCCGCGGTATGGACTAAGCTGGCCCGCAACAGTTGGAGTTCCGCGCATATTTTTTATTTCATCGGATGAAGAAGAATCAACATAAGCCTTGCCTTTGTTTATGAGCTTTACAGCATATTCATATAATTGGTCAAAATAATTGGAAGCATAATATTCTCTGTCTTCCCAATCGAAACCAAGCCACTTAATATCTTCCTTAATAGAATTAACATATTCCACATCTTCAGCGCTTGGGTTGGTGTCATCGAAACGAAGATTGCACAATCCTTTATAGTCTGTTGCAATTCCAAAGTTCAGGCAGATAGATTTCGCATGACCGATGTGAAGATATCCATTCGGCTCCGGAGGAAATCGAGTATGAACTCTGCTTGCATTTTTAGCGGCTTTCAGATCTTCATCAATTATTTCTCTGATGAAATTGCTTTGTACATTTGTTTCCCGAGTATTTTCGTTCGATTCCATTTTACTTCCGTGAAAAAATAATTATC
The DNA here is from genome assembly GCA_018829545.1 of Bacteroidota bacterium. Classification (GTDB taxonomy): domain Bacteria; phylum Bacteroidota; class Ignavibacteria; order Ignavibacteriales; family Melioribacteraceae; genus JAHJTX01. Next base: position 2,445 of record JAHJTX010000368.1, read on the forward strand.
TAATTTTATTAATTGCTGTTTTAATTCTCTCGATTACCTCATCTTTGCCCACAATTTCCAAAAGTTCAAAAATGCCTGGTCCAACGCCAACACCCGAAACTGCTAAGCGAACGGGATGAATTAATTTACCTGATCCGATCTGAAGTTTTTCTGCAACGGATTTGAGCGCAGCCTCGTAATCTGAATGATTTGGATTTTCTAGTTTTTCGAATTCCTCAATCAAATTATTAAGATTATCCGGAGTAGAAATATCCCACCTTTTCTGAATAATATTTTCATCGTAAGAAACTGGAGGACGGAAAAAATAATCGCTCTTCACAAGATATTCCGATACAAAAGTCACGCGCTCCTTCATAGAATTGATTACGCGTTTCAAATAATCGTCCGAGTAATCGTTTTCCGAAAAATCAGATATCCTTAATTCCTCTTTTAACAGAATCAGCAATTCCTCAAGCGGTTTATTTTTTAAATGCTCGGAATTGATCCAATTTAATTTTTCTACGTTAAATACTGCGCCAGATTTTTGTACGCGTTCCAAGGAAAACTTTTCGATCAGCTCGTCAATGTTATAAAATTCTTTATCGTCTCCGGCGCTCCATCCAAGTAGGGCAACAAAATTAATAAGCGCTTCTTTGAAGTAACCTTTCGATTTATAATCCTCAACCGCAACATCGCCCTGTCGCTTACTCAATTTAGATTTATCTTGATTGAGCAAAAGAGGGAGGTGTGCAAATTCGGGAAGTTCCCAGCCAAAAAAATTATATAACAGAATATGCTTCGGCGTGGAACTTAGCCATTCCTCTCCGCGAATTACGTGAGTGATTTTCATTAAATGATCATCAACTACATTTGCTAAATGATAAGTTGGGTAGCCATCGCTTTTAATTAAAATTTGATCGTCAATTACCTCTCTATCGAACTCAACTCTTCCTCTAATTATGTCGTTTATAACAACCTTAGTACCGGGCTGAATATTCATTCTTATTACGAATGGTTCTCCCGCAGCAAGTTTTTTCTCAACTTCTTTTTTAGATAATTGCAGCGCAAGTTTATCATATATTGGCTGCAGTTTATTTTTATACTGCTCTTCACGCAATGTTTGAAGCCTTTCGGGAGTATCAAACGCGTAATATGCTTTTCCTTCTTCAATTAATTGAAGAGCATGTTTCATATAAATATCAAGTCGTTTCGATTGCAGGTATGGACCGAATTCGCCGCCGGTCTTTGGTCCTTCATCAGACGTAAGCCCGACCCAGTTTAGGGTTTCAATTAAATTTTCAAAAGCTCCTTCAACGAACCGGTTTTGGTCTGTGTCTTCAATTCTTAATATGAACTTGCCGTTATTCTTTTTTGCGAAGAGATAATTGTATAATGCGGTTCTTAATCCCCCAACGTGTAAATAACCTGTGGGGCTGGGAGCGAATCGCACTCTTGGTGTTTCGTTAATCATGTTTCCTTCGTATTAATAATTTTAGAAATGAATAATTTCCTGCATGGGATGCATGTTCTGAAAATTAAATTAATGAAAGAAGTACATACAAATTATTTTGAAGCATTCGTGTAATACTTAACCTTTTCAATAAATTCTTTGCTGTCAATCGGTTTGGGAATATAATCCGTTGCGCCAGCTTCAAGGCATTTTTCTTTATCGCCTTTCATAGCGAATGCAGTCAGTGCAATAATCGTAGTATCTTTATAATTGGGCAGTTTGCGTATGTTTTCCGTCGCTTCAAATCCGTTCATAATCGGCATCTGCATATCCATCAGAATTAAATCGAACTGATCTTTTTTTGCCATGTTTAATGCTTCTTCGCCGTTTTCCACAACTACAACATTTTCAAAATTATTTTTCTTTAACAAACGAGTAACAATTATTTGAGAATGCTTATAATCTTCCGCGAACAGAATTTTTACGACGTCTTTCTTTTCTTCTGTCTTACTTTGTCCCATTACTTTTTCAACCGGAGTTGGCTCTTCGTAACGATTGATCATAGCGCTAATTGTGCCTGCCAAGTCTTCGAGGTTAGTACTTTTCTTATCGAGCAATTCTTCAAAAAGTCCGTCAATCTTTTTAAGGTCTTCTTGATAATTTTCTTTACCGGTATAAATGATGATAGGGAGATTAGTAAACTTTGAATTAGATTTAATAAGTTTTATAAGTTCAAATCCATTAGGCGCCGGCATGTCAAGGTCAACAATCGCTAAGTCAATTTGCTTGTCGCTGATAAGGTCCATCACTTTAGCGCTAACATTTTCGGCGATTGCATTGAAACCCGCGGTTTCAATAGCTTGTTTTACTAAATTCAATGTCGGAACGTCATCGTCTACGCATAAGATATTGGAATTCTTTCTAAGTTTATAACTTGTTAGAACTTCAACAAGGAAATTATAATTAATAGGCTTAACAAAGTATTCCACCGCTCCCATCATGAATGCTTTTTGCTGGGCAGCTTCAACAGAACAAACTATTACAGGAATGTTTTTTGCATTCTTATGTTCATGGATTTTTTTAAGGAGTTCTAACCCGTTAATATTTGGAAGTTCAATATCTAGAATTATAGCGAGATACTTTTCCTTTTCCAATTGACTGAAAGTTTGATCTTCAGTATTAACAATCGTAGGATTGTAACCCCACTTATTCAAATAATTACTCAGCAATTTCGAAGTCGCATAATCGTCTTCAATAACTAAGATATTATTCTGGGTTGTTGGCTTTGGTAGTTTAACTGCTATCGGAGACATTGAACCTTCGTGCAGGTCTGCATTAACAGAAAAATTAAATGAAGAACCTTTACCAGGATTGCTGATAATTCTTAACTCGCCATGCATTAAAGAAATGTACCGTTTTAAGAGAACAAGGGTTAGTCCTGATAAACCGATCTTTTTAAGTTCTTCAATTTTGCTCAATCCAAAAGCTTCAAATAAATATTTCTGCGAAGATTCGCTCAGCCCTCTACCTGAATCACTAATAATAAACTGTACTTTGTCGGCAGAAAGCTGATTTACTTTAATACTAATTTCACCTTTCTCAGTTAGGCTTGTCGATACTAAAAGCAAATTGCCTAATATAAAACGCAGGCGAGAATCGTCAATGTTCAAAGTAGGGGGAAGATTGGAATCAACTTTAACAGAATAATTTTGTTTGCCGCCCGGGTATTTTGTTTTACAAATATTTATTGCATCATCAATAATTGATTGCAGATTTACATTCTTCTTGTTGTCATCAGCAGAAGATGTTTCCAATTTAGAGATGTCGATAAAATCCTTAAGATTAATTAAAAGACTTTGTGCGTTCTTCTTAATCGAACTTATATAATCATGCTGGGATGAAGTTAAATTGTCTTCAGCTAAAATTGAAGAAGAACCGATGATTGAATTTGCACCGCTTCTCAATTCATTAGCTATCTCAACTACTAAACTGCCGAATGGCTTTTCCGAAAGATTGGTATTACCGCCGCGGGCATTGCTCCAATTAACTAAAATGTATTTTATGTATTCAGATATTTTCTTTAATGATTCGGTATCGTTTTGGGAGAAAGGATTTTTCTTGGCAATTTTTAAGAATGCTCTTTCGCTGCCGTCGAGATCAAACGAGATACAACTTTCATATATCACAAATTCAGAGATCTGCAGCTCGCAGCTTGAGTCGGTGTGAATTGAAAAATAATTAGGATTTTTGAATAGCTTACATACCGAACAAGTAAATTCTGAACCGCGCAGATAATTTTTTCTTGCGTTTGATGATCTTCCTAGAACAAGGAGACTTTTTGATTCAACAATTTTGAACAGAACAGCAGATTGGAATTCAAAATCGGATACAAGAAAATTGCAAACTTCATCCGGGAAGTTTTCTTTTCCCTGCAATGCAAGTTTTATAAGATGATTGTAATTATCCAATAAATCAAATTTTGATGAAGGTACCATAGGCTATTATCGACTCTTTTCTTACTTAAAATTTAACTTACTTTTGTTGACTCGCTAATTTAGGCAATTTTAGATACTTTTTAAATAAAAATCCTTAAACGAGGATCTAATATAAAATAATCTATTAAACAAATTATAAAGACCAATAATTATTTTGCTCGATTTCCGAGCGGTCTAATTTAAATCGAATTCTGAGAACGCCATCCTCATGACTTGTAGAAACAATTTTAAATTTTCCGATTTCAGAAGTGTTCATTACATGCAAGCCGCTGCATGGACAGCTATCATAATTGCCTATTCGAATAATCCTAATTGTATCGCCCGAATCATCGGGAATTTTTTCTAAATTAAATTTGCTCAAATCGTAGTCTTTAGTAAGAAACTCTTCCGTAACATCTAAATTTTGTTGAATGGCTTCATTTACATTTTCTTCAATAAATGTAATTTCCTCAGCGTTAAGATTTCTATCAAAATGATAATCACATTTAGATTTTTTTCGTTCAATGTGATTACTGTAAGAACGCCTTCCGGTAAAATGTCTTACCATAACTTGATTTAATATATGCTCAGCCGAGTGCATCGGCGGGAAATAATCTTTTGACATTCTCTTTCTATAATTTGTCCGTAAACTTTTGTATTGATTCCAATGGAATTGCAAACTCGAACGAACCGCGGTAATAGGGCGCAATTTCGTAAGTGTTAAAAATAAATTTTACCGAGTCGCCAACAACGGCAAATTCATCCGGTAATTGAAATGATTCCTCTTCAATCCATAAACTTTGTTCTGCCCATCTACTCTCTGCCAATTGATACTTTTTTGCGAAAATTTTTGCGCCAATTCTTGCAACTGAATCAAGATTACTTCCCGAGAAGAGCGTGTCAAAAATCAGCGCTTCGCTGTTGTGAAGTCTATAAGTCCGAAGTGAGATAACTCTGTTTGGGTGCGCTCCGCCGGTAAACAATATTTCATCAAACTTAATACTCAAATATTCTTCAGAACTAAAAATGATTTCCGCTTTTCTTTCAACAAACCATTCATAACTGCTGCCGGGGTAAATAGAAGAAATTTCGTTCAAATCCTTCATCAAATCTTCACCAAAATCCTGGGGGTAATAATAAACAGAATCACCCTCAAGGCTGCAAAGAGAAAAGTATAAAATCTCACTGTTAATTTTTTCTGATAGAACACTGTCGGTAGATTGTATTAGAGCATACTCAATATTCAATTTAAGGCAGGCATTGCTGCAGTCTCCAAAAGTTGTATCGACTTTGAAATTAGAATAGTCGAGAGAATGCTTTGTTTCTTGGCTGCAATTCAAAGAGAGTGATGAGATTACAACAAGTGTAAGAAAATAATTGAAGTATTTCATTGATGAGTACATTCTAAAAATGATTATTGAGATTGTGTTAAAATACTATTCTGCCTTTAAAAATCATACTGAATCATCAACTTTTTGAGCGTTTAATGAAAAATAATTCTAAAACGTCTACATCGATTTAAAAAATCTTATATTTCTCCCAAGTATTTTATTTATTTTACAATTTTTAACAACTTGAAGTTAGAGGTAGGGCATGGATAAGTATATTTATTTTACCCTTACACCGGAAGCGCTTATTGCTTCTATGCTTCCACCGGAAGATTTTGGAAATTATCTTGCTGTTGGAACGAAAAAAAGAACGCGCGGACAGGCAATTTATTTCAGCATAGACAAATCAAAAATTGTAAATCATTTCAAACTTTCGGACATTGATAAGCGGTGCATAGCGCATGATGACGGCTCACCGAAGCGTTCAGTTTATATCTCAATTTACCGGGTGCTTGAATTGCTTCCCATCAACGCGCTGCAAGAACTCCACCTCGTAACAGATGACGGGCGCGTTCTAACCCTCCAAAGAGGTGAGTACACCGAAGAAAAGGAAGTCACTCTGCATCTTTATCAGCAGTTATGCCCAGTTACTCCCAGAATTGCAAGTGCACATTCTCCCAAAGAATTTATGCAAATTGTTACCGATACAACGCGTCCCGTTTCGGTTCCCAAATTAATTTTTGTTGAATTGAAACTTGATGATTTAGCGACTGATCCCAAATCAGGCAGTTATGATAATTTACCTTATCAAAATATTGATCATCTTCGGGATTGTCTAATCGGTTTAAAAAATGATCCGGGGAAAGCCACAAAAACTGTGATCCGGTTTTTTCAGGGAGAACTTCCTTACAGAGTATGCAAAAGCGGATTTTTTGTGGGTGATCAAAAATCAATGGTGTTTTATCCTTTCCCCTCAATTGATGACTTGAATGAAAAATATTATACTTGGTGGAAGTCTGCTCACGTGATCAGCTTTAAATAAAATATTAACCCGGATTGGTTATTAATGTTTTGGAGAATTCTATGTTTACTTCGATATTCAGCCTTGTTCCTCTTTGTGCATTATTAGCTCTTTCATTCGCCTTCTATTTTTATAATCAAATGAAAAAGGAAGAGGAAGGCACAGCTACGATGAAAAAAATAGCGCAGCACGTTAGGGAAGGCGCAATGGCATATTTGAAACAGCAATATAAAGTTGTTGCTGTTTTTTTTATTGTGATTACTCTTCTGTTTTCTTTTATGGCTTACGTAATTAATGTTCAAAATCCGTGGGTACCATTTGCGTTTATTAGCGGCGGATTTTTTTCCGGATTGGCAGGCTTCTTTGGAATGAAAACCGCCACTTATGCTTCTGCAAGAACTGCAAATGCTGCAAGATATTCACTGAACAGAGCACTACAAATTTCTTTTAGAAGCGGAGCAGTTTTAGGCTTGGTTGTTGTGGGATTAGGTCTTTTGGATATATCAGTTTGGTTTATTGTCTTGAGTTATTTTTATCCTATTGAAACAAACGGCGGGCATGCGTTAATAATAATTTCAACGACAATGCTCACTTTTGGAATGGGAGCATCTGCACAAGCGCTTTTTGCCAGAGTTGGTGGTGGAATTTTCACAAAAGCTGCCGATGTGGGCGGTGATTTAGTAGGCAAAGTTGAAGCCGGTATTCCTGAAGATGATCCCAGAAATCCTGCAACTATTGCAGATAACGTAGGCGATAACGTCGGCGACGTTGCGGGAATGGGAGCAGACCTTTATGAATCTTATTGCGGATCAATACTGGCAACCGCTGCTTTGGGAGCATCGGCATATTTTAGAATTCCTGATTTACAATTCAATGCGGTAATTGCACCCATGATAATAGCTGCAATGGGAATTATCTTTTCAATTCTTGGGATTTTTGCCGTAAGAACCAGGGAGGATGCAAACCAAATGCAGTTGTTAAAAGCTCTATCAAGAGGTATTAATCTGAGTTCGGTATTAATTTTGATCGTTTCTTTTCCGTTGGTTAATCTTTTGAAACTCGAAAATGCTTTTGGCGTTTGGGGTGCAATTGCTACCGGGCTTCTTACTGGAATTGTGATTGGAAGATCAACTGAATACTATACTTCTTCCAGCTATAACCCAACAAGAAAAATTGCAGAGAGTTCAAGAAGCGGGGCTGCAACGGTAATAATTTCCGGACTTGGAATCGGTATGATCTCAACAGCGATTCCGGTAATCTCAGTAATAATTGGTTTAACTCTATCTTTTTTGTTCGCATCCGGTTTCGATTTTGCAAATATGGGAATGGGTTTATACGGAATTGGAATGGCGTCGGTTGGAATGTTGTCTACGTTGGGAATTACGCTTGCAACAGACGCATACGGTCCTATTGCAGATAATGCCGGCGGAAATGCAGAGATGAGCGGCTTGGGTCCGGAAGTTAGAAAGAGAACGGATGCGCTAGATTCTTTGGGAAATACTACAGCAGCGACCGGAAAAGGATTTGCAATAGGTTCGGCAGCATTGACTTCGCTTGCTCTGCTGGCTTCGTACATTGAAGAATTAAAAATAGGAATGCTGAGAATTGGAAAGGAAATTTTAGATTTTGGAAACGGAGTTTTTATTAAAACTGAAGATGCATCTTTCAATAATTTTATGGATTTCTACGAAGTGAATTTGATGAATCCGAAAGTTATTGTTGGAATTTTTACCGGCTCAATGATAGCATTTGTTTTCTGCGGATTGACTATGAATGCAGTCGGCAGAGCAGCTCAAAAAATGGTTGAAGAAGTGAGACGGCAGTTTCGTGACATTGCTGGAATTCTGGAAGGGAAAACCGATCCAGACTACGCTAAGTGTGTTGAGATATCTACAATTGGCGCGCAGAGGGAAATGATTATTCCTTCGCTTTTAGCAATTATGACTCCAATATTGACTGGAATTATTTTTGGAGTTCCGGGTGTTATGGGTTTATTAGTTGGCGGATTGGGTTCCGGATTTGTCTTGGCAGTGTTCATGAGTAATTCCGGCGGCGCTTGGGATAATGCTAAAAAATATGTTGAAGAAGGAAATTTGGGTGGCAAAGGTTCAGAAAGCCATAAAGCTACGGTAATTGGCGATACCGTCGGCGATCCGTTTAAAGATACTTCCGGACCAAGCTTGAATATTCTTATCAAACTTATGAGTATGGTTGCAATTGTTATGGCAGGATTAACTGTTTCTTTCAGTCTGTTGTAAATTTATAGTAAACTATTTGATGTGTTTGGTAAAATCTTACTTAACTGACCTTACGCAAAAATGTAGGGCGAAACTCTGTTTCGCCGAATAATTGAA
>JAHJTX010000369.1 GCA_018829545.1 Bacteroidota bacterium
CTTTTTGTCCCCATAAAACGAGTGCAGATATTTTTCTACTTCAGCTTCTCCCAACAGATCAGGTGACTTGCCGTAATACTTTACAAGCTTCTTCATCTGGAAGAGATAGACTTCCATTGTTCTCTTACTGAAGTTTTTCAACTCCATCTTCATTACCATTTTGTTTTTAAGTTCGCCCATAACAATGTTCCTTTCTTTTTTATTGTTATGGGAAACTTATCCTTTTAGAATCAAAAACGTAAATTGTTTTTTCAAGCTCCTTCAAAATGTCAAAGAACAAACTGCTACCGCAACGCGGTTTCGTTCAACTATTAATTAACTTGCAAAATATCCTATCTTTTCTGCTGTTAGGTTTGCGTTATGTGCAAATCTAACAGTTATCTTATTTAATGTAAATACTTTTGTAAAATATTATTTAATACAAGTTTACGAATATCTTTTTCAAAATACGCAAATTATTTATAAAGCAAAATATGCCGATCTAACAATAATTAGCGTTATCTATCTAACGGACTAATAACTCCTGCTCCTTGATTTATTACATGCGTATAAATCATTGTCGTTTTTACTGAGCTATGTCCCAGCAATTCTTGGATAGTTCTTATGTTATATCCTGCTTCAAGTAAATGCGTTGCAAAACTGTGTCTAAAAGTGTGCGATGAGGCAGGCTTAATTATTTTTGCTTTTTTGATTGCCACTTTAATTTTTCGCCGAATCGTACTCTCGTGAATATGAAATCGATAAACCAACCCTGTTTCATTATCTTTAATAAATTGATTTGCAGGGAATGCATACTGCCAGCCAAATTCAGTATTTGCATTAGGATATTTCTTATCAAGAGCATAAGGCAGCTTTGTTCTTCCTCTTCCGGTCTTAACATCATTCTTATGCTGCAAATAAACTTTATTTAAATGCTGTTTTAGTTCTGGCGTCAATGTCACAGGAAGAGTTGTAATTCTGTCTTTATTGCCTTTTGCATCCCTAACCGTAATTTGCCTGTATTCAAAATTAATATCCTTTATTCGTAGACTTAAAGCTTCGCCCAGTCTTAGACCCGAGCCGTAAAGTAATGAACAAACAATTTTAGGAACTCCTTCAATATTTCTAAATATTTCCCTTACTTCAGCTTTGGTAAAAACAACAGGAATTCGACTGCTATTTCTTGCTCTAATTACATCTTGTAGCCATCCGATTTCAGTTTTAATTATGTTTTTATAAAGATAGAGTAGCGCGCTCAACGCTTGATTCTGCGTGGAGGCAGAAACTCTGCGAGTTACGGCTAAGTACGTTAAAAACTTTTCCACATGTGATTTATTCAAACTAGAAGGATGCTGTGTTCCGCTGTAAATTACGTATTCTTTTACCCATTTAGTATAAGCTTCTTCCGTCTTAATACTGTAATTTTTTCTGCGTAAATCAAGTTTCAATTGCACGAGTAGTTTCGGTTTATTTTGTGCTATTTTATTGGTGCTATTCAATTTACCTTTCAAAATATTTTTTACATACTAAATATTCTTCGATACTATTAAGAATAGAGCCTTAAGTTTTGGTTTGCTAAAAAGACACAACTTCGTCACGCAAGTCACATTTTATGCTGCTTGTGGTCATGAACTGCTTAATTACACTTATTTATATAATTACTAATAATAATAACTAGCTGAATATCTAAATACTTTCTACCTGAATTTTATTCAATTTTGATGGGTGCCGCATGCCTATGAATATTACGAATTCTTTAACCCATTTATTATAGGCTTGCTCGGTTTTAACGCTGTTGTTTTTGCGCCTCAAATCCTGTCTAAGCAGTGTTAGAAGTTTTGGATTCTGCTTATTATTTTGTTTGGTAATATTCAAATCTGCTTCCAAAATTATCTTGCATTTTTATGCCCAATAAAAACTAATAATTGTAATAAAACAGATGCTTCAAATAACTAAAAAAATAACGAAAGTATTTTAGTTAATAATTTAAATATTATCAAGATAATTTTTCAGACAGCATTTTGTAATAAGTTAGAATGTCCTATTTCTACTGCTAATCTATTCAAAATAAAACGTTGCCTTTAATAGAGGTATCAAGAACAAATCCCCTGTATCTGCTAACGGTCTTATGCCAGCAAGTTCCCACGAGATATTTTCACTTCTAAACCGGAATCCAAATGTTAATAATCCTTTAAATTCGGTATCCATTAATTCAGCAGCGTTCATGTACTCTGCAATTAAAGATAATTTCTCAGAAGTATCATATCTGCCGCCGAACATAAAAATGATTTCATTCTCACTATCACTATTAAACACAGAGGCAATACCAACGTGAATGCTTTTATTCCTCTCGCCTACGCTAATCGTATTGCCTATCATTCCCCCTTCTGCTTTAATAAAATAGCTGCCCCAAACTGCAGAAGAAACTATTTCATTTTGGAAATAATTCTGTTTAAAACCTGACCCGGATAAATCGGAAAAACCCAAAATACAAATTTCAAAACTTGTCCCGTTTATTTTGTCGGGATAAATCACAATCTTTAATTTACAATCATCAATCGTCCTTATTTTTTTGAACATTGTTATTTTGCATTTGGAGCTTATTTGAATTTTGTTCTTTGCCAGTTGTTATTTTCTGCCATAAAAAACAAGAAAATCAGAACTAA
>JAHJTX010000370.1 GCA_018829545.1 Bacteroidota bacterium
CGAACAATATTGCCTGTTTCTTCAATCTCGGCAATTTCTTGATAATCATCCAACTCAAAAACAACTCTATCAAACTTTTCTAGAGTAATATGACTGTCATGAGCTATTTCACCATAACAAAATCCAATAAGTCCCTGACATCTTGCCTCAACAATGTTTCTGTCATCAAGGGGAGTATACTTACCGTGATGATGAAGACAATATGCACAATTTTTAACCAGAGAATTATTTGCGCATAGCGATCCGGCTATTTTATCTTTGAATAATTGATTGTATTTATGTTCCGGATCGATTGGTTCATCTTCGATTTGGTGAGATTTGAGAAATGATAAATCTATATTATACATTATTATTTCCTAATACCTGTGTATCCTATTTCAAATATAATATTAGCTATTATGAGATTCAAGTTAATATTACGATTAAAGAGAGACTTTAAGGAATCAAGTCGGTTTTGAATAGCATAAACGTCCGTATCAATAAATTTGCTATTGAATTTTTCTATAGTATCCGAGTATTTTTCAAAATATACCTTTTCCAGACCAACCTTATCTCGAACGGTGTCACTAAACCATTTGATAATTATTTGGATAAGTAATTGCAAAGATCGTGGATTATTATCCGAGTAAATTGATTCTATTTCCGTAAACGCAGAATTGTACCTCTTTCCCAAAGAATACCTTAGAATATTTATTGATTTTTCGATTAAAATGTCAAAATCATTCTCCAGTAAATTAACGGCATTGTCAACCGTTCCATCAGAAAAAAGGGATATTTTCTTAGCTGAATCATTTTTCAACGAAAAATACGTAGTCAAGATTTCAGTTAAAGTTGAATCATCCTGAGGTGAAAACGGAATTCTCCAACTTCGAGATTTGATTGTAGGCAGAAGAAGATTCTCATTATCTGTGCATAAGATAAAAACCACCCCTGCCGGAGGTTCTTCAAGACTTTTGAGAAGCGCGTTTTGAGCTTCATCATTCATTAAATGAGCATCATCAATTACAACTAATCTATATTTTATGTCATCATAATTTAGAGACAGAAACTTTTTAATATCCCGAATGCTACTGATTTTGATGTTGTTTGCTTTATCAATGTGCAATTTGTGATAAGGATTGGAACGTTTTAATTTTAGTTGCCCTAAAATTTGCTCCAAAGCATCTTCACTCAGCTTTGCGGTTGGCGAATCATCGGATGTTTCGTTCTTCCCTCTTGGCAAAGGAAAAACGTATTTGACATAAGGTTCTTCTAGGGAAGAGATTTTTTTTTTGATCGAAGGTTTAGAATTTTCACCACAGTTCAATTCTTTAGCAAATTGAACTGCAGTAAAAAATTTTCCGATTCCAGAGGGTCCCACAAAAAGTAATGAATGAGGAATATTTTCGGAGTCAATAAATTTTTCGAGTATTTCTATTGATTTATTTTGTCCGGGAACGCGGCTGAGAAATTCACTCGTCATGAATTTCCCTCTGTGTTTTAATTATATTCATCTTCATCGGAAAAGAAGAATTCTTCATCAGTGGGATAATCCGGCCAGATATCCTCGATAGATTCATATACCTCTTCACCGTCTTCGATTTCTTCTAGATTTTCTATTACTTCTAAAGGAGCACCTATTCGATCAGCATAATCAATCAACTCATCTCTCGTTGCTGGCCATGGAGCATCATCTAAAGATGAGGCCAATTCAACAGTCCAAATCATGGATTATTACTCCTAACTAGTTATTTTGTTCTGATTTAAGGTCAAAAATACTTATGTCATCAAAAATAAAATTACGAGGGTCAAGCGCAATTCCATTGTGACGAATTTCATAATGCAGATGAGGTCCGGTAGAAAGTGTTCCGGAACTTCCGGTATTAGCAATGAAATCACCTCTTTTAATAGTTTGCCCAACTCTAACGCTCATTCTCGAAAGATGACTGTATAGTGATTTATATCCAAATCCGTGGTCAATAATAATGGTTTTTCCATAACCGCCCCTTCTTCCAACAAACTCAACTCTTCCCGCACCGGGTGAATAAACTTTAGTGCCGGTATTGGAAAGAATATCTATTCCATTGTGCATTCTTCTAATTTTTAATATCGGATGATATCTCATGCCAAAGTCATCGCCGTAAGTACCTTCCGACGGCTTTATAGCAGGAATAACATCGAACAGCTTTTTATTGTACTCAAGTTTATTCTCAATTTCACTGTAGTTATTTATTTCAAACTGAATTTTGAGATCAATGTTCTCTAAGTATGATTCCATTTTAGAAAGCAGCGATGACATTTCACTGCTGTTGGATGGTGAAATATCCTCAAATATTGCGCCGCCTTTGCCGATAGTGCGGTCATCTTCGTTTAACGGTTCCAAATTAGTAGCTAATCTTAAATCATTACTTTGCTTGGAAAGATTTGTAATTCTGGTGTCATACTCGTTTAACTTGTCAATTACTTTATGCAACTGTTGGGCTAAACTGTGGTTTTCATTTTGCAGGCTCTTTACTTCGGCGTCAGGATTTATAAACTCATTGACAACAAAATATGCGCCGAATAAAGTAAAAGAAACAATCACCGAAGTAAATACTATTAAAAATATAAACTTGCGGTAGAAGTTTCTAACCTCTACAAATTTTAATTTGCTCTTTGAGAAATAGTAAAAGTTTTTCATAATTATTGAATGCGAAATTAAAAAAACAGAGTTACTAAAGCAAGCAAATTATTCTCTAATTTTATTCAAAATCATGCTCAAAATAATCTACCATTCGGTGGTCGTTATCGGTGTTATCTTTTATTTTTTTTGTAAGTCGCTTTTTGAACTCTTTTGAGGCATCATAATTATAATGCTTCAGCAAATAATTAAGCGCAATTACTTCAGAAATAACTGTAATGTTCTTTCCAGGAATAATTGGAACTTTAACATATGGAATTTCTACACCCAAATATGATAATGTTTTATTCTCTAATCCAGTTCTTGTATACTCTGTTTTATCATCCCAAACTTCAAGTTCAATTATTATCTCTAATCTTTTTTGAAATCGAATTGCTCGCACGCCAAACATACTTCTTACGTCAATAATTCCAATCCCGCGAATTTCCATAAAATGTTTTACGAGGTCGGTGCCGGAACCCATTATTATTCCTTCGCCTTTTTTTGTGAAAATAACTACATCATCAGTAACTAGGCGATGTCCTCTTTCCACTAAGTCAAGAGCTACTTCACTTTTACCAATCCCAGATCTGCCAATAAACAGCATTCCAACACCATAAACATCAACAAAAGAACCATGAATTGAAATTCTTGGAGCGAATTGATCTTCTAAAAAATCGCTTATAAGATATGTTGCTTTGGTTGTGGGATGTTTACATCGGAAAACCGGAATGCAATATTTTGCCGACATTTCTAATATTTCCGGCTGCGGTTTATTGTTGTCTGTAATTATTAAACAAGGTATTTGGAATTCAAAAAATTGATTTAGAGAGGCAAGCCGTTCTTCACGAGACAAATTTTGCAAAAAACGCATCTCAGTATTTCCGAGAACTTGAACCCGATTAAATGCAAATAAATCAACAAACCCGGCAAGTGCAAGCCCGGGTCTGTGAAGATTTTGATCTGTAATTAATCTCTCAAATCCCACATTCTTGGAGGCGAGAGTTAAATTGAATCTATCTTTGATATGATTATAAAAATAGCCAACCGATATATTTTCTTTTCTAAAAATATTTTTCGTTTGTCTTGGCATTATCTTTTTGCGGCTATTTTTTTGGATTTAAGCTGCTTCAATTGCCGAACCAGCTTACTGCTTGCGCCGGTGATAGATTTCTCAAATTCTTCTGAAGATTGCGATGCTTTTAATATTCTACCAGGCACTTGAAGTATCACTTCAGCAGTTTTTATGCTGTCCTTCTCATGCATGAATGATAAAACCACTTCAGCATCAAGAATTTCGCTATTGTATTTTTCGAGTGCTGTTACCTCGGATTTGATGAAATCTTTTAGTGTTTCTTTTGCTCGGAATTTTCGGGATGTAATTTGGATATTCATACACGACTCCTTATGATTTTGGGTGAGCTTTTTTATATGATTCTTTCAATCTCTCAATTGAAACATGAGTATAAATTTGAGTAGTTGAAAGATTTTCGTGACCTAAAATTTCTTTAACGCTCATTAAGTCCGCACCCCTATCAAGCATATGCGTTGCTGCAGAATGGCGCAGTACATGAGGACTTTTCTTTTCGATGTCCGATACTTTTGAGATATATTTTTTTACAAATATTTGAACAAGTCGAGGATAAATTCGCTTCCCTTTTGATGTGACGAATAATGGAGAATTTGAAGATACTTCTCCCCTTTGCTGTAAATATTCAAGAACTATATCACATGAAACTTTGCCAATAGGTACAATTCTAACTTTAGAGCCTTTCCCTTTGACCCTTACTGTTCTTCCGACCATATCAATATCGCCAAGATTTAAATTGCACAGTTCTGATACACGCAAAGCGCATCCATATAATAGTTCGAAAATTGATTTATAGAGAAGTGCGTTATCCTCTTCAATATTGTTCGATAGTAATTTAATAATTTCTTCGTAAGATGCAACACTTAATGTATTGGGAATTGATCTTTTTACCTTAGGATTTTGAAAATTCTTTACAGGATTGATCTTTATCACTTCATTTAGCACACAATAATTGAATAATCCCCTCAGCGAAGCCAATTTTCTAGCAATAGATTTTTTTGAAAGTTTTTTCTCATCATTCAGAAAAAGAATAAACTGCCGAATTATTCTTTCCTTAATATGCTCAATGACGAATATTTCTTTATCGCGGCAAAAATTTAAGAATTGTTTTAAATCGATTTCGTAGGAATCAAGCGTATTATCAGAAACCCGCTTAACGCCGGAAATTTCTGTTAAAAAATCATTTTTTGCAGATTCTATTTTATATGCCATATTCGCTTTTTGAAATCCAAAATTGTTTACTAATTATTAAGCAACAATGTTCCAAAAGGCAAGAAAAAAATGGTTTTAATTAATGTTATCCGAAGAATATAGTAAAACTCTGCTGCCCGGCAAAAATTTTGAATTTATATCAACTATCGAAACGAGTATAATCCAGTTAATATCCTCTTTCGAAATAGTTTCCTCAGGGAAAATCATAATTTGCTCGAGCACCGATTCAAAATCATCAGAATCAATTAAACCGATTGTATACAAATGTAGGAGATAATTACAGTTTTCCTGTCCGAGAATTTCCTTTTCTTCATTGGTAAGAAAGCGGAACGGTTTTCTAACTTCTTTTTTTGCTTTCTTCGTTTCAATTCTACCGCTTAATACTTTATCGTACACAAGACTAAAAGCCGCGGAAACAGTTTGTTTATCGAATGATTTATCTTTATTTAATCGAGAATTTACTTCTTCGAGAGTAAGGTTTTTATTTATTCCATCTAAAATTTTAGCAATAGCTTCAACGATTTTAGCAGTCATATTTTATCAGCAAGTTTTTAAAATTCTTTTCGATTGAAAAAACGAGTTCATCTTCCAAAGTCTTCATCTTCTTTTTCTTGGGAATTGTTATGTCGTCGTATCCCAAAAGATGAAGAATTCCATGCGTAACAAGTCTTACAATCTCTGAGTCTAAATTTACGTTAAATTTTTGTGAATTATCAATGGCATCTTTTATGCATATATAAATTTCCCCCTCAAGTGCATTTTTAACAGAGGAATAATTAAAAGTAATGATATCTGTCGAATAATCGTGATTTAAATATGTTTTATTGATCTCATGAATGTAATCATCATCCACAAAATTAATTTGAAGTGAGTTAACGTTAAAATTTAATATTTCTTTTAATTTTAATACAATTCTATGAATAGATTTTTTTTCTATTTTGATTTGCTTTGTGGAATTAACCCAAAGATTATTAAGCAAGTTATATTCCTAATTATTCTTAAATAACAATTTCCAGAGATTCGTATGAAGGCATTACATAAATTTTTGAGTTTTCTTTTTGTAGATATTCTTTTGTCTGGTCAACCATTTTATCCAAAATATCGTCATTATAATCAGGTTCATAATGGAAAGGAATTAAATTTTTCACGTCCGCTAAAATGCTGAATAGGGATAATGATTTATTATTTGAATGCCCCCACCCAATTCTATTCTTAAAATCTTCATAAAGGTACATGCTATCGTGAATCAAGTAATCAGTGCCTTTGCAAAAATCAATCAATTTACCGTTTAATTCTTGAATTCTATTAAAGGTCGGTTCTTCATCTTTGGCATTATACAAAATTTCATTATCGGTCATGTAGATTATAGAGCCTCTTTCATTCGATAATTTGAATGAGATGGTCCCTGCCGAGTGATTCACATCCATCATCTCAATATCCACTGAATCAATAGTCATTTTCTTTGAAGTGTCAAGCTTGTGAAAATTAATATTTGCGCTAAAAACATCCGGATTAACGGGGAAAAAATATTCATGCATTTGAGCATTCAATACTTCATCAAGATTCATACTTTCTTTGGAATTTATATAGATATCTATTTTGTATTTTTGAAAAAATGGAAGAAAGAACGGGAGTCCTTGGATGTGATCCCAATGAGTATGAGATATGAATATTTTCAAATTCTTTTCAAAACTGTGATTAGTACGGACGAGGTAATTCCCCAAACTTCTTATTCCCGTTCCGCAATCGAGAATAATATTCTCTCCGTTGTCGGTTATTACCTGAATGCACGAGGTATTTCCACCGTATTTTATTGTATCTTTACCTGGGACGGGTATTGAACCGCGCGTTCCCCAAAATTTAATTACCATACTACCGAATAATTATTGTTAATTAATGACTCTTTCGTAATCTCTGTGTATTTAACATATCTTATTGCGCTAATATCAAATTCAAGAATCTCTTCATCTGAGAGATCCCGAATAATTTTTCCAGGAACGCCGGCAACAAGAGTTCCAGCGGGAACAATGAAATTTTGTTTTACTACTGTCCCGGCTGCCACCATCGCATTCGATTCAACGATGCTGCCGTCCAATAAAACTGCTCCCATTCCAATAAGAGACAGATCATGTAATGTACAGCCATGAAGAGTTACACTATGTCCAATTGTTACTTTGCTTCCGATATTCAGCGGGTATTTTCCATTTGTAACATGAAGCATGGAGCAATCCTGAATATTAGTGTAACTGCCAATTTTAATATAATGAACATCGCCTCTAATAACCGAATTATACCATACGCTGGAAAACTCTCCTATTTCCACGTCGCCAATAATTTTTACACCGGAAGCAAGAAAAACAGTCTTATCAATTTTTGGGAAAAAATCTAAATATGGAAATAATTTATTTTCAACCGCTATTTTTTCTTTGGCGGAATCCATCCTGGTTTTCTCCAGCTTTTTAATTCAATAGTTAATTCTCCAATCAGCACATTCAAAGTTCCAACAATAGGAACGGAGAATTCGTCATTCGAAAACCATCCTTTAAATTTTCCGGTTAACCCGTATAATCCAACAAAATCAAACTGACCGTCAAGTTGAGTACAATCTATTTCGTAATCGACAGCTGAAATTTCGATACCTTCGGTTCCGTCATGAAAGTTAAGCTTAACATCTTTGAACTGTTCCCCAATGAAACTTGGAACTTGCACAGAATTTTTTTTTCCAACCCCATTTCGAGCGTAATAAAGTAAGGATAATCCATCTTGTATTTGTTGATTTAAATCACACGTGGAATCGACTTTAATTTTGAACGGCTTCAGTACTCCCCTGGTAACATGAAGAGTCGCTTCATCATAATCAATTTCATATTTAGAAAATCTTGGGGGCTTATAACCCAGATGAAGCGCTCTAAAATAGTGACTTACGGGATCATCTGTCATTTTAGATTCAACAATTTCATTGAGAGTTATGAAAGGGATATGCGAGTAGGAATTAATTTGACCAACCGCTTTATATTGAATCCCCTCAGGCGTTTCATATTTTTCGGCTATTCTAAATTTCAGTTCGCCGATTTTTATGAATAGATAACTGACTTCATAGGTAAGTTCTTCTCCAACCTCAAATATATTTTTCTTCTGCCCCGTGATTGAGATGGATAGAAAAAAAAATATCAGAAAAACTTTTGGCGTATTCATCTAATTTAGATTCGCCAACTTTGCAGCTTCTTCAAATAAAGCAGCGGCTTTAATAAACTGTTTGTCCGTTTGAAGCAATACATAATACCAACCATCATTCTTCCATAAATCTCTAGCAATATAGGCTTTTAGCAACGCCCTTATGTAAAGCTTATCTTTTTCAAACTCCTTTGATGAGTAAGAAACACCGTGATTTTCAGCAAATGAAATAAAATCTGCGGAAACTTTTTTACCCAATTTGAAGTTCGCTTCGAAGTCTTTATAATTCTTAAATTTATTAGAAATATTCGTTTTCTCAGAATCCAAATACTTCCTAATAAATAAATAATAAATGTTTTTTCTGCGTAATTCTGCAGTGTAATCTGTAAGTTCACATAATTGAACACTGTGATCGGGAGTAATTCCTCCACCGCCATAGACTACTCTTCCCGAATCCGTTCTATAGGTTTTTGCAGAATCATCAACGGTTTTTATGGAATCTAAATTTCTATTATAAAGTTCCTGGTAGTATTGATCATTACCATTTTCATAATTCCTTTGAATTGCTCTTCCGGACGGAGTAAAATATTTTGAAACGGTGATTCTAACCGCTGAATTGTCACTCAAAATAAATGGTCTTTGCACTAATCCCTTTCCAAAAGTTGTCTCGCCAACTATCAATCCTCTATCCCAATCTTGAACTGCTCCTGCGACAATTTCGCTGCCCGACGCGCTCCCTCTATTTACTAAGATGATGAGAGGAATGTTCTCATAAGGATAGCTTCGGCTCGCATAATATTTTTCACTTAGGTCGGATACGCGCGCTTCCGTATAAACTATCATTTTATTACCGTGAATAAAAAAATCTGCAACTTGATAGGCTTGAGATAAAAGTCCTCCAGGATTATTCCTCAGATCAAGAATCAATTTTTCCATTCCTTGATTTTTGAGCTTTTCAAGCGCTTTAAGCATTTCATCCGTAGTGGTTTCAGAGAATTTGGAAACGCTGATATAACCAACATCAGTTCCAATAATGAACGAAGCATCGACTGCAAAAATCGGGATTTCAGCACGCTCTATGGTGAAATTATACTCCTTTTTGCTGGGAGGACGGAAAATCACAACATCAACCTTGGTTCCCTTCTCACCGCGTAATGATTTAATTACATCTTGATTATTGAATCCAATTGATGATGCTCCGTCAATTTTGATTATTCTATCCCCCGCCTGAATTCCAAGTGATTCGCTTGGACCGCCGGTGATGGGCGAAACAACCGTAATTGTATCATTAACAACTTGAAACTCAATTCCAATTCCCTCAAAATTCCCACGGAATTCTTCCTCCGAAATTTCTTGCTGAATTGCCGGAATATAAGATGTGTGCGGATCAAGGGTTGCGAGCATTCCCTTGATTGCAGCATCAATCAATTTATCAGAATCAACATCTTCCAGGTAATACTTATTTGTATATGATAAGACCTCCATTATCTTTTCGGAATTTCTATCAAGTTTATTATTCCCAAAGTAGTCCTTATAATAGGTTCCAATTAAAATTCCTATCAAAAGAACTACAATAAGTATCGGAATTTTTAGCATATTATCTCTCATAAATCACTCCATCTATATCCTTAAGAATAAGCCAATTGCAGACTTAATTTCATAAATATTATTGTATTTATCCAATGAATTCACACTGTAGTCCGAGTGAAAATATAGAGTATAATTATTAATCGGCTCAACAGTTAATTTCAAGGAGTATCCTCTCAAAATCTCGCGTGCTCCATCCAGGAAAAAAGCTTCATTGTTATCTCCAAATCTTATTCCTTGTGAAATGCTCCCGCCATGATTTATAAGAGTATTTCCATCGGAATCCTCAACATTTGCTCCATGTATTCCAAATCTAAAGCCGGTAAAAAGTTTTATTCTGTGATGAAAATATATTTCGGAACCGATGAAATAAGTTATACTATTTGGCTCTAATTCTGGTCCAATATTGTAACTAAGCTGAGAGAAATTATTGTCTGAAATCCTATGTGTAAAAACGTATGGGTCTATTCTAATAATCTGCCCATGTATATTTATTGGGAACTCAAATAAAGAAGAAGCGTAAGTAAACCCGGAACTTAAGTATGTTTGGTTGCCGAACCATCCTGTACCCAACTTTGAAAAATCGATGTCGTCTATCAAAATAGTGGCATAAAGTTTTAGATTTGGAATGGAATAATTTGCAAAATCAGCAAATAACATTGAATTATCTCTATCCTGGTTTGCATGTTCTGCGCTCTTATAAAAATTGAACGGATTTACATAGGACAAATCCAATGAACGGTTTGAATAGATAATAATTTCACCTAATCCGAGAGTAGTATTTTTACCTAAATCAAAACCAAAGCGATGATAGCCCATAAACTTTTCTGTCACAAAATTTATATCGCCTTGAATCTTGTCAATTGAACTGGATTTACTACCCAACAATTTTGCATGAAAATAAGTAAACTTGAAGAATTTGTATTTTAAGTCGAAAGCGAAGTAGTCCATATTTGGATAATCCGACGAAACAATTTCTTTGATATATCCGTGACCGATGTTAATCCTATCTCTGCCAATTTTGAAGTTCGCGAATTCATTTTGCCAGGTAAA
>JAHJTX010000371.1 GCA_018829545.1 Bacteroidota bacterium
TATGATTCTCGGATAATATACCCAAAATAATTATATTTGGAGGGAAAAATAATTGTCGTTGAAAGGAAAAGTAGTTGACATTGAACAGGCGAAGTTTTACCTTCGGTACATATTGAAATAAGTAATGCAAAACGAATGCTATTGGACATTTATCATTATACAAAGCCGGAATTCTTACAAAGTTATCTGAATGAATTCTGCTATAAGTTCAATAGACGCTATTTCGGAGAAGCACTATTTGATAGGCTTCTATTAGCTTGTGTTACTTCGAAAAATGAATTTAGGTATAGAATACGATAATCATATTTTATTATTTGCCAGTTGAATTAAGACTTCGTATTCAAGTGGTTCCATCTTATTTTTCGGAACTGGATTTCGTCCCTTTCCTGCGCTTCTTTGTCCATCCATTCCCCTTCCACCGGGCTGCATTCCCGGATTATTCATTCCAGGTCTGCTTCCTGAATCTCGATCCGCCATTTCGAATTTATTCGTTTGAATAGTAACATTCATCATCTGACCGGGAACTGCATCGACAACAATTTCCGAATTTCTATTATATGCTAGAGGCACTTGAAGTTCATACACAAACTGTCCCATTGAAAAACCCGCTGCTATTTTAAAACCAACTGAATTACTAACCGAAAACAGATAACGTGTAAAATCATCTTCATTGACTATTGAAAAATCACCTTTGCTGTTGAGTAGCTGCTCTATTCTCAAAGCTTCGTCGATATTATTTCTATCGCTGTTCAACTGAGGCATAGCTCTACGCAGTTCTTCACGATTGCTCAATGGAAATTTAATCCCGATTTTTTCTCCATCTTCAGGTTCAAGCCAAATTGTCATTCCCATTATAAGAGTCTTAAAAATAATTTCGCGGTCGGAGGCTGCAAATAAAATGAATAAATTCTTTTCATTGTTTTTGAATCCGACACCGAATTTGCCGTTGTCAGCCAACTTAATAGATTTTCCCCAATCGTTTTGAATACCATCAATGTAGATTTGATTGTTATCCCAATCGCTTAACAAGGCTGATGACGAGCAGCCGCCGAAAAAAAAACCCGCCGCACTTAAGAGCAGCACAGTAATAATTTTGCTAATTGATTTCATAATATTTTCCCCCGGATTCTAATTTATTCATTTGACATAATACTTAAATAAAACTTTCCTTGATTAAGCGGTAAATTTTTAAACCGCTAATTCGATGCGAATTTAATTTTTACTCCCGCAGTCAAATATTGAATTGAGTAAGATGAAACCGATGTAAATGAAAACGGTGCAGGTGAAAACGATGCATATAAGTATTGAACTGAAAGCTTGAAATTCTCCGAAGCGTCAAATTCAATTCTTGCCAATATTGCCTTCGTTTGTGTTTCGTCTTGATTAAACATTGTTAGTGAACTCGAATTAAAGTAGTAGGCGCGCTCGCCAAGTGTTCCGTCAATTTGAAAATGCGTTTTGTTAAATGGTTTTCCGGATAGAGAAAGAGTTGCAGAATATAATTTTCTGCCGTCACCTAAATTTGTATGCGTGGGCAGAAGAGTTATTTGGTAATCCGGACTTGCAACCCAGCTAAACAATAGTTCGTAATTCCTGCTTACAGTTGATTTGAATCCAATCAAATCCATATACGAATAATTTCCTCCAAAATAAAAGAGGTCGTAGTTAAACGCTAGACCAAAATTTAATATATTAATCTTATCCGTATACGAATACTGCTGCGGAAGATAGTTATAATCCCCATTGATGTGCGCATAGTTTGCTTTAATAAAAAATGGGAATAAATTATTGATGAACCCCGCCACAAACATATTTTGGTCATACTCCCATTCTTTACTGCTGATTACAAGATTATCCAAACCCAGTGTTAAAAAATCAAAAGTATTTATCTGCAGGGTTGAATAAATGCTAACCGAGGAAGAACTATTAAAATTGGAATAATTGCCCGACGTATAATATATTGACGGACTGACAGAGGTAATCTTAAACTGCCCGTTTAGTTGATAAGCGGCTACAAATAAAACAAAAATTATTAGTTTTTTCATCTCGTTAAATTTAATCCTTCAATTGCGCTTGAGTTAGTTTTATCGGAGATCAGAGCATTTGTGAATAAATAGTTAGCTTTTGTTTTATTGCCGAGATAATAATAAGTCCATCCCAAATATACGTTCGCAGAAAGGTCGCTCGGATAATTATTATAAACATTCTCTAAATAACTTCTCGCGTTCAAATAATCCTGTGTATTCAAATATATTTGACCCAGATTTAAATTGGCGGTGTAATTGTATTCATCCTTTTTAAGGATTTTCTTATAAACGGCTTTAATTTCATCCCATTTATTAAGCGCCGAATATGGATACGTTATGCCGAGTAATGATTCTATGCTTTCGCTGCTGAGTTTAACGGCTTTGTTATAATATTTTATTGATTCGTTATAATCTTTCTGCAAGTACTTAAGCCAGCCGAGCCTTAGCGTTGTTAGATAGTCGTCGCTGTCCTTTTTATAATAGCTGTTGATAATCTCGAATGCTTTATTATAATTCCCAATCTCTTCGTAGCTGATGGATTCTGAAAATGCTTTCAGTTTATCATCATTTGAAGCGGAGAAAATTTGACTCGCCGCAAGAAAAAATACTATAAAAACCAATATGTGTTTTAGATGCTTATTCATAATTAACCCTTTTATTTGTAGCTATAAATTTGTGATTTCTAAATTTATACGTAAACTCTTTAATATTACCTGATTTATCAACTATCACATTCCCTTCAGAATTTTCCCGGTAAAGTTTAAATATTCCTTGTCCCTTCACTTCCAGAGATGAGGATATAGAAAGCTCTTTCTTTTCATTTTCTTTTTGGAAATGAAATGAGGCGGATGATTTTATCTGCTCGCCGAAATGAAGGAGAAATTCCGATATATATTTCACAAAACTATTAGCAGTAAGCGAAACAGGAAATGGATCGTTCCATGTTAACTTTGCTGATAATCCAAGCGGAACAGAAGAAGAACTCATATAGAAATAATAGAGTGCGGAGTTCTTTTGCCCAATGTAACTTGACATATAAAACGCTTTCTCGTTCGGGTAGAGAAACGCTTTAGAATTATTATCTGATTGAATGAAAATATTATTCAAAATATCCGCTTTAACTTCCCACTTCTCTGTAAAATTCTTTCCATTAATCGAACAGTCAAAAATGTAATTGCTGCCAAGCTGAAAATTGAACGCTTCGGAAAGTGACGAATCCGTCTCAATATTTTTAACAAATTTATCTTTAATCGGATAATCAAAAGACTTAAATGTGTTGTCTGTATTTTCCCTCTCCACTAAGAACGAGAATGGAAACATGTAAGTTTTATCGCCTAATTTATTGGTTAGTTGAAATTGGAAATGAAGATGCGGGTAAGGCGATCTTCCGCTGTTTCCGCATTGAGCAATCAGATCACCTTTTTTTACCTGATCACCTTTTTTAACTTTTATAGAATTTTTCTTTAGATGCGAAAGTGAGGAATACAATCCCTGTCCGTGATCAACAATAATTGTATTTCCCCAATTGTTCTGAACATTTATTTCGCCGACTTTATTGTCTTCAATTTTATCGATCACCCGAACAACTTCTCCGGATAGAGGCGCTATTACAGGAGATGCGAAACAATAATAATCCTCAACAGAATTTCCCTCATTTTCGAACTCATTGCCGGATTCACCAATAATTATAAAATCCCATGCATACTTCCACTCATCTTTATGTGTGAACTCGCCATCAATACCCTGCGATATTTTCCATTCTCCGAGAACAGGCAATTCAGGATACAAAAATTTGAATCTTTCGAAGCGCGCTTTACGGACTGAGTGATAATATATATTCTCTTCGGGTGAACCTGGAGCAAAGTATAATAATACTAGGTCACTTTGCTCTTGTCTAAACTTAAGTGTATAAATTATTGAGAGCACAATTAGGTTGAACGGCAAAACGAGTACCGGCAAAAAATGGCTTACGAGTAATTTTGAGAAAAAGCCAGTAAAAACAATTACCATTAAAATTGATATGGCAATTAGAAAGAAAGATTTGCGGGAAACAATAATTAAACTTCCTCCAAGCGCAATGGCAGCAAGAATGGAATTGAACGATGTTAGGATTAAAACATTGCTCTGTACATCTTGATAGAATATATGAAGGAATAAATAATTCACTGCAAATCCGATTATAGTGTTCAAGAACATCACCCGCGAAAAAAACAGAATGGCTGCCGTTATAATAATTCCCGATAGAACAGTTTTCTGGAATAGAATTAAAGACATTGCGCCGAAGTAACTGTTAAGAATTTCGTGTAAATATTCTTTTAGAAAATCGGATTCTCCCAAAAATGACGCGTAGAAAATGTCATTATAATTTGTTGCAAATATTAGGAATATGTACAAAGTGAGAATAAACGGTAAGCTCAATCCGGGTAAATTGAATAAGTTGTGGAGCAGATGTTCCAATCCGGCGGAGATGAAGAAAGTAATTATTATGAACACCACAAGTAGAAATACTACGAAAGGAGTGATCTCGAAGAAATACCCGATTGCAGCGCCGAAAAGTATTCCGTTAAAACCATAAAAACCGTTCCGTATTTTTTCTTTGTTGAATTTCAAATAGAGCGCGAGCGCCGAAGAAATAATTACTCCAACAAAAGCGAATATTCCGGAAATCGGAGTAATGAATGACGCTGCAAGGATGACTATGCCAAACCATTTTCTGTTACTGAAAAATATTTGCGAATAACTAAAGATTATTGACTCAATAAATAATTTCATTTCCATTCTCAATAAATTCAAAATCGAATATTAGCATTAATGTAATTCCAAATAATTTGCATTCTATAACGAAAATTCTTTCAATTTTTCCGGCAGTTTTTCCGGACTGGTTATATATTCCAAATTTTCGGAATCGCGGATCAGTTCAACAGTTTTGTCTTGCATAATCATAACAACTTTTGGACGCATTGTAATAAATTGCATCCATTGAGTTACACTGTATGCGCCGGTATTAAGAATTACAACGTGATCTTTTCGTTTAAGTGCAGGAAGCACAATTTCTTCTCGCAAACAATCAATGTTCATACATAGTGGTCCGTATACCGAGCTGTTTTCTGTAAATCCTCCCGTATCTTGAGCGGGCACAATTTTGTGCTTAAACCAAAAACTTGTAAAAAGTAAATTCACGCCGGCATTCAGTATAACTGCTCTTCTTCCATCGGCTAGACGCTTATTGCCAATTACTTCACTTATTAAATATCCCGCATCATCAATTAGCGCTCTTCCACTCTCTAAAATCAGCAGAGGCATTTTATCTCCGCTCAGCTTAGTATCAAACAATGGCGAAGTAACGGCGTCTGCAAATTGTTCATAAGAAGGAAGAATTTGATCGGCTTCAAGATACTGTCCTTTCAATGTATTATTTGAAGGAAGACCGCCTCCCATATCAATATATTCAAGTGTGATATCGTATTCGTCAATTAATTTATTGAACAATTCAACAATTTTTACCGCCGCCAATCTATATGGTTCGGCGCTCATTATGTATGTGCCTATGTGTGTGTGCAGTCCAATTAGATTCAATTTATCGTTCACAACAATTCGGCGCAGCGCCGCTTCTGCTTCACCGTTTTCGTAATTAAAACCGAACCTATCCCATTTGGGATAAATTCCAACATCCATATTTACTCTGATGGCTACATTGGCTTTTAGATTCAGGCTTTCTGTTATTTCAATGATTTGATACAACTCATCAAAATGGTCAATGTGTATTTTTGCATTTTCTTTTATTGCCTTTATTAAAGCGGAAGAGCTTTTTTCCGGTCCGTTGAATATTATTTTCTCTCCAGGAACGCCGAGTTTTCTCGCTTTATCGTATTCAAATTCGGAAACTACTTCTGCCCATGAACCTTCTTGATGAAACACCGAACAAACTGAATCCAAATAATTTGTTTTGTACGACCACGCAAACTGTACTTTTGGATATCTTGTTTTAAATATTCTCAACATTTTTCTTTGGTTAGCGCGTATTTTATCCTCAGACATAACAAACAGCGGCGATCCAAAATCTTCCACTAACTGCTTTACCGAAACTCCATCTATATCTTTAATAGGCGTCTGGTCTGTCGTCCCGCCAAATTTATTCATCAATCCCGAGTACTGCTTAATTATTACAGGTCTTTCATAAACTTTTTTATCCATTGCTCAAAACTCCTTTCACTGTTATTTCTTCAAACTTTTTAATATCTGTAATCAAATCCCATGAATAGCGGATGAAAATTTTTCCAATTTCGTATTCGGTAAATTTCTTAACTTCTTTCCCATTCATTAAATCAATAAGTGCGGCTGGTAAATTTTGCCCAGCAGCAACCGCTAAATAAACCCATGCGGGGAATCGGGGATTAACTTCCAGAAGATAATATTCATTGGATTTTTCTTCTTTTACAAATTCAAGCTCAATTCCGCTTCTCCATTTTAACTTATCCATAATCTTTTCGGCTAACTCTTTTAGATCGGGGTCTGCAATTGTAATGCCCGCCCAGGCTTTTCCTTTATCCGTTATAGTGAGTTTCTTCATTGGAACTCCTCCCACCATAGCGCCCGTTCCGTCACCTAAAGCAGCAACGTTGTACTCATCGCCTTTAACAAATTCCTGAACAATTATCGGAACTCCCCATTTGAACCTCATTTTATTAAATGCGGATATTGCTTCGTCTTCGTTTTTAACAATATATGCGTCGTAAAATATTCCTTTTATTACAACCGGATATTCGAATTCATCTTCAAATTTTTTGAAATCTTCGGGAGAGGTGATAAGAATATTTTTAGGAACGCGTATGCCGCTGTTCTTAAAAAAATCATACAGTTTATCTTTAGCTCTAAAATTTAATTGATCCAGAGTCGGCAGAAATGTTTTAATTCCCATCTCCTCTAACTTTGGAGTGAGTTTTACAAATCCATATAATTCGGAATCTAGGGTAGGTATAATTATGTCAAATTTTTCAATTTCATGAATTTTCTTCAGCCTAATCAAAAGAGAATCCAATCCGGAAGAAGGGTACGGAATCATGTAACTTTTTTCCGCAACATTTTCCATGTAAGCGCCGGGTTCAAGGGAATCGTAAATTAGCCCAATAATTGTGCAGTTGCTTTTATATTTATCTTTAATTGCTCTTATTACCGGCACGCCTGGTCCCGGGCTGTCAACATTGTTTAGTCCTGTAATTCCGATTTTCATAATTCGTTTACCAATTTATAGTTCTTCAATTGAGTTAGAAATTCACCAAGATCTCTTTCAGCGGTGGCGTGATCTGTGTCGTATTCATCAATAATTGCACTGATTATTTGTTCGGGTTTCTCTTCTTTCTTAAGCAGATTTAGAATTTGCACTCCCATTTGATTTACCGTGAACGATTCGCCGGTTAATGGATAAAATAGAAATCCATTTTCGCTTATTGCTAGGTTTGACGATATTTTATATTTCCTCATTGTTAACTCCTTTATATTATTTCAGTAATAACATTTTCTTAACTTCCGATCTATTGGATGCTTCTAATTGATAAAAGTATGCGCCTGAGGCTGCTTTAGTTCCAATTTTATTTAACCCGCTCCAAGTAATTTGATGATTACCGGAAGGTTTATAGCCTTCATCAACTGAATTTATCAACTCTCCCTTTACGTCGTAAATTTTAATTTTAACATAATCTGGTTCACTTAGCTGATATTCAATTGTGGTTTCCGGATTGAAGGGATTAGGA
>JAHJTX010000037.1 GCA_018829545.1 Bacteroidota bacterium
ACTAGTGACAGCGAAGGAATAGAAAGAAGTGAGTTCTCAAGTTTCCCGGAATACAAAGCATGGTTGTAAACATTCGGATCAAGACCATAATTTATTGCCTGTACAGAGTTATTTGGATTAAGCCATTCCGAACCAGGCATAACATTGTCGAGACTAAGTCTTGTTGCTTTATTAACAAACATGAATGTTTTTGTTAATGTCGGAGTAATAAATGTATCAGCCTGTATTGCTGTAATTCTCAATACAACACCGGGAGCAATATCCCGATTCAAAGTATTTTCCGGATCAATATTTATAACCGCCGGCAAGGTTTTGGAAAATTGAGCAACACCAGAACGCGGATCTTTTCCATTCAGTGTATATTTAATTGTAACATTTTCTTTTGATGACGTTACATGTAAATCAAATTTTTCAGTGAAAAAGCCGTGATTATGGGAAAACTCCAATGCTTTCTCTTGCGCATTAAAATTATTTGAGTTCAACATGAATACAATGCAAAATAACAAAAAATGTGAGATTTGCTTTGGCATATTAGAATTTGATTTGTTTTAAAAGCAAGAAGTTTATTTCCAACTTCTTTTGTGCTAAAGTTAGAATATTTGTTGGATAAAATACAGTGAGAATATTTTTATTTTATGTAGATCATCTTTCGGGCAGAATATTTTGAACCGTTTTTAAGAGCCGCAATATAAAAACCGCTTGAAATTTTGCGTCCAAATTTATCAGTTCCATCCCATTCGAGTTCATGAATACCTTTATCAGCAATACCATCAACAAGTGTCTTAACAAGTTCGCCGAGACTGTTATAGATAGATAAATTAACGTGATTACTTTCTTTAAGAAAATATTTCAAATTGGTTTTAGGATTAAAAGGATTCGGATAATTTTGATATAAGTAAAAATCTTCTGGTACAACTTCGGATTCCAATCCCACGGTTAAGGAAACAATTGCATCGCTGTAATGTAATTTATATTCTCCAACTAACGGATCACGAACTAAGTTTTTTAAACTATCAGAGTACTCAAAGTAAAACAAGACCGGATCAGTCGTGATTAAATTTTGTATTTCTGCCGAGTAAATCAATTTCCCGTCATAATCCATTGGTACGGATTGATAACTATTCCCGAATTTTAATTGCAGAGTTAGTTTACTATTATCAACTAAACTTGAAGGAATATATGACTTATAAATTCTTGTTGAATTCAGAGAGTCAAAAATATTCGGAAAATTTACTACTCTTTTGGCGGATAGTAAGCCGTAGCCAATTTCGTTATTTGGGTTAGAAGAATTATCGCCTGACTCAAGAATTATACTTCGCACTTTTTTATTTGTTAAATGCGGATAAACAGAAAGAAGCTGCCCGATAATTCCTGCAACAATAGGAGCCGAAGCCGACGTCCCATTGATATAAGAATACCCGCTTGATACTGACGCAGCAGCATAACATGAAACACCCATGGTTACGATTTCTGGTTTTATTCGATTATCAGATGTTGGACCCCTAGAACTGAAACTGGCAATTTGATTTGAGGAATTCACTGCTCCAACAGTAATTACATTTATTGCATCACCCGGCGAAGTAATGTAGCGCCAGGGCCAATTACCCTCATTGCCTGCAGACGTCACGGTAACCAATCCCTTTTGAAAAGCAAGATTGGATGCTCTTGCAACAACAGTAGTTTTGCCATCCATATCTTTATATGTATATGAATGTTGAAGGCTATCAAATTCACTATACCCCAAGGACGATGAAACAATGTCTGCGCCTTTTGCTTCCATCCATTCTAATCCGGCAGCGTAATTGTCTTCTTCAATATTTTTTTCTGTCCGGATATCTTCTGTTTTTGCAAGCAGATAATTTGATTTAAATGCAGGACTAATAAGCTCTCCTTCATCGAAACCGGCAGCTAAAGAAAGCACCGCGGTCCCATGTGAGGCGTCTCCGTCATTGCTCACATCATCGTCTGAATAAACAAAATCATATTCATCTAGAACAGTCAATTGTGTGAAAGCAGGATGAGTTTTATAAGAGAAGCCCGCATCTAAAAAACCAATAATTACACCTTCTCCGTTAATCCCTTCATTATGCAGAAGTTGAACATCCGATAACTGAATTTGCGCTGAAGACGGGCCATAATCAAAATTTGTATTATGAATTTTATTCAGCCTATTAAAACCTTCATCAGAAATTTCAAATTTAGGAACAGAAAGTTTGCGGACTGATTCAACCGATTTTACAAAATTCAGATTTACTATCTCATTCTTTTGCAAATCTGTTAAATAACAACTAACTGCGTTGAGCCATTTTAATTCATGGATTATTTTACAACCCTTTGCCTCAAGAACTTGAATGTAATTATGGTTTACGGGCAAATCCTCAATAGAAATAATATCTTCGCCGAGATGTTTTTTGCGTCTTTCAATGCTTCGGGGCGAAAGAGTATTCATTACTTCATAATACTGCTGTGAATTTTTTTCAAGTTTTTCCCCGCCTTTATCTTTGAAGTAAATAAAGTACTTCGATTGAGAAAAAAATGCGTCCGTCAATAAAAAGATTAAAAGCAGGAAAAATATTTTCTTCATAATGTTTTAATAAACCAATTTTGCAATTCTATTAATTCTTAATGTACCTAACAATTTAAAGAAGTCTGAAAAAGGAATATTCGGATTCCACGACCAATAAATCATCAATGCCTCGCCGATAATCAAATCACGAGGAACCAAACCCCAAAAACGGCTGTCGGCGCTGTCGTCACGGTTATCGCCCATCATAAAATAATAATCCTTTGTGATAGTGTATTTATCGGTTTCAATTCCATCAATAGTAACTTTGCCGTTTTGAACTCCGACAACTTTCTTGCCGTGTTCCCTGTCTAT
The DNA here is from genome assembly GCA_018829545.1 of Bacteroidota bacterium. Lineage (GTDB taxonomy): Bacteria > Bacteroidota > Ignavibacteria > Ignavibacteriales > Melioribacteraceae > JAHJTX01. Next base: position 2,879 of record JAHJTX010000037.1, read on the forward strand.
TATTGTCCGCCAAGCCTCGATATTGCGGATGGATAATTCAATAACATCGCCTTCACGCGGGATTACATATGGTCCGTAATTATCTTCATTCCAAATTGAACCTTTGGGAAAAATATATGGATTAGGTATTCGCTTTGGCGTGGAGCGCGGCTTAAGATATTGAATATGCGGAGGAATATCCGTTTCCAAACCATTTACAAATACAACTTTGTTTTTAACTTCGATTGTATCTCCGGGCAGACCAATGCAGCGTTTAACATAATTAGCAATTTCATCGGAGAATAGTTCATCTCTATCTCCCGGATATTCGAATACAACGATATCTCCTCTTTCGGGCTCGCCGATTGCGGGGAGTTGAAAATACGGAAGCGCAACGTTTGTGAATGGAATATTTCTTGGAGAAGATGACCCGTAAATAAATTTATTTACGAAAAGGAAATCACCGACAAGAATTGTTTTTTCCATCGAACCTGTGGGAACGCGCGATGTTTCGATTAGAAATGATTTGATCAATAATGCGGCAACTAGCGCGAATAAAAGATTTTTAGCAAATTCTATTGCTTTTTCACCTGGCGTTTTTACTTTTTGCTTTTCTTTCTTCTCATTTTTTTTAGATAACAACGTTTACCTCAACTTACTTTTTAATCTATAAAATTTAATATTCTATTCCACCGAATAGCGTCAAAGAAATCCGAAAAACTTTCAACGGATTTTGATGAATCAAACGACCAATAAATAATTACGGGTGTACCAATTATCTCATCTTCAGATATTAGTCCAAAAAATCTGCTGTCAAAACTATCATCTCTATTATCGCCAAGCATAAAATAATAATTCTTTTTGAAAACATAATCATCATCAGAAACGTTGATGCCACTTTCCCGCTCAATTATATTCTTGTACAATAATTTATTTCTTTTGTTCAATTCAATTTTATTACCCTTTCCCGGAATTATAAGTGGACCAAAATTATCCTTGTTCCATCCGAATCCTTTTGGAGTAATTCTTTCATCAGAATACGACTTACTGTACGAGTCAGTAAAATTGAATATAGCATTATTTGGAATTGAACGTTCGACATTATTGATTAAAATCTTTTTATTTACAATCTCCAACGTATCACCGGGAAGCGCAACGCACCTCTTTATATAATTAACTTGATTTTTTAGTTCCCTGCTTTTTAATGGTTCCGGATTTTTGAACACATAAATTCTGTCGCGTTCCGGCTCCGATAAACGCGGAATTGAAAACGAAGGGACTTGAATATTTACGTAAGGTATCTGCTTCGGGGTTGATGGTGAATGAGGCAATTTATAAACAAGAAGAAAGTCGCCAGGTAATAGCGTGTTTGCCATCGAACCGCTTGGAATTTGAAATGCTTCAAGAACAAAAATTCTGAACAAGAGAGCAAGAATAATTGTAACCAGCAAAACCAGATACAGCGACTTAATGTTTAACGAGCGAAAAAACATATTTTTAAAACTAGTCCTCTAGCTGCAGAATGGCTAAGAATGCTTCTTGCGGAATCTCAACGTTGCCAACCTGCTTCATTCTTTTTTTACCTTCTTTTTGCTTTTCCAAGAGTTTTCTCTTTCTGGTAATATCTCCGCCGTAGCACTTAGCCAAAACGTTTTTGCGCATTGCCTTTATGCTCGTTCGCGAAATTACTTTGTTTCCTATAGCAGCCTGAATAGCAATTTCAAACATTTGCCGTGGAATTAAATCCTTCAGTTTTGAACAAACTTTTCTGCCCCAATCGAATGCTTTATCTTTGTGAACAATTACGGATAACGCATCAACGTTATCGCCGTTTAAAAGTATATCCAGCTTAGCTAGTTCCGATTGGCGGTAACCTATATATTCATAATCAAAAGAAGCATACCCTCTTGAGATTGATTTTAATTTATCGTAAAAATCAAAAATAATTTCCGATAAAGGGAATTCGAATTCAATATCAGCGCGGGTTGGATCGATATACGTTGTATTCTTGTATATTCCGCGCTTATCCATCGAAAGCTTCATTATGCTTCCAATGAACTCGCTGGGTGTAACAATTTGCGCTTTAATAAACGGTTCCTCTATACGATCAATATCACCAACTTCCGGCATTTCGGCAGGGTTATCAACGATCACTTTCTCGCCCTTTTTCTTGAAAACGTGATATTCAACGTTCGGAAGTGTAGTAACAATCGACTGATTGTACTCCCGTTCCAGCCTCTCTTGAACGATTTCCATGTGAAGCATTCCCAAAAATCCGCAGCGGAATCCAAATCCTAGCGCGACTGAAGTTTCCGGGATATAAATCAAAGCTGAATCATTCAATCGGAATTTTTCAAGTGCATCGCGCAAATCTTCGTACTCATCAGAATCTGTGGGATACAATCCGCTGTAAACCATGGGTTTTATTTCTTTATAACCTGGCAGCGGTTTTAAAGCTCCGTTTTTGGTATGCGTTACGGTATCGCCAACTTTAGTATCATGAACATCTTTAACGCCGGCTATCAAATAACCAACATTGCCTGCTCTTAATTCTTTGGTTTTTATTTTTAATAAACCAAGTATTCCGATTTCCTCTGCCTGGTAAA
>JAHJTX010000372.1 GCA_018829545.1 Bacteroidota bacterium
ATCACTAGTGTCGTGTCATGTTTGTAATGCCGTATAAATATTAGTAAATTCCTCCATCAAATAAAAAACTATGATGGAGTTTCCATGATAAAGTATAAAGTAGTATTAACAGAAGCTGAAAGGGAAGAATTAATTTCAATTACTAAAAAGGGGAAACACCGATCACAAAAACTTCTCAACTCACTTATCTTAATCAATTGTGATGAAGGCGAGTTCCAAGATAAGCGGTCAAAGAATGAAGATATTGTCAAAATATTGCAAATAAGTATGAGAAAAATTGACCGTGTTAAGAAGTGTTTTATCGAAGAAGGAATAGAGATTGCATTAAATGGAACAAAAGGTCAAAGAGCCTATAAAAAGAAAGCAGATGGAGATTTTGAAGCTCACTTAGTAGCGCTAAGTTGCAGCGAACCCCCTGAAGGTTTTGCAAGATGGTCGCTCAGACTACTTGCTGATAAAGTAGTTGAGCTAAAATATGTTGACAAGATTTCTCACGAGACAATACGTCATGTACTAAAAAAAACGAAATTAAGCCTTGGCGCAAAAAGGGTTGGGTAATTCCCCCAGATGAAAACAGTGATTTTGTTGCTCATATGGAAATGGTTCTTGATATTTATAAACGACCATATAACCATGAATTTCCGGTAATTTGTATGGATGAATCACCCAAGCAATTGATAAAAGAGACAAAACAACCAATACCGGCATATCCGGGAAGTCTATCTAAATATGATTATGAATATGAGCGTTGCGGAACATGTAATATTTTTATAGCAAATGAACCTTTAGTGGGAAAAAGATTTATAAAAATTACTGAAAGAAAAACTAAGCAGGAATGGGCAAGTTTTATTGCAGAAATTTCAGATAAATATAAAAGTGCAAAAAAAATCATATTAGTTATGGACAACTTAAATACTCATAAGCCCGGTTCACTTTATGAAGTGTTTACTCCGGAAAATGCAAAAAGATTATGGGATCGATTTGAATTTGTATATACGCCAAAACATGGTAGTTGGCTAAATATGGCAGAAATTGAATTAAATGTTCTCAACGGCCAATGTTTAAATAGGAGAATTGATAATATTTCTACGGTAATTCAAGAATGTAAAGCATGGCAAAAGCATCGTAATAATTTGAATGCTAAGATAAATTGGCAATTTACAACTGATGATACTCGTATAAAACTTAAACGTCTTTATCCGACACTACATAGTTGACGTGGCACTAGTGAGTATTGGGTTAATTGCAATGCTTGGTAAATTTGAAAAGTGTTACTACTAAAACTATAATTGGTATAATATTATTTTACTATATGCAGTATTGTATTAAATCTGTTTTAGTTATTGACCTTTATAAACATCTTTTCTGTGTTGAATTTTATAAATTCGTATTATTTTTGAGGATTCAACTATATCATAAATTATACGATAATTACCAACTCTTATACGCCAATAATCTTTAGATTGAACTAGCTTTTTGCAACCTTTTGGTTTAGGATTTTCTGAAAGATTTTTTATTTTAGAAATAATGGTTGGCAAATGTATTGAAGGTAACTTACGTATATCTTTTTCTGCTCTGTGCTCAAGATAAAGATTATACATTATTATGCTATTTCTGTTAAAAAATCTTCTAGCTTTATAAAACTCATTGAGTTACTTTTAATTTTTTTTACAAATTCTATATCTTCAATATCTTCCAATCGCTCAATCATTTTCTCATATTCCCTAATATCTAATATTATTGATACAGGCTTATTGTTTCTGTAAATAATTTCTCTGTTTTTTTTGTTTTTTGTTAACATTTATATACCTAATAATAATTATACTAATTATAGTAACTTTTTTTTACTTGTTTTGCAAATACTACCATAATATCCCCAGAGGGGCAAGCCCTCCAGAGGCGGGTAAACAGTGAACTGTGATCAGTAGTCCCGCCAAAAAGCCCACCCAAAAAAACGGCGGGCAGGCACGGGACAAGTGTGAAAAGTGAAGTCAAAGAAGTAAGAAGTAAGGAGTAAGAAATCTAAGTGCTTTCAGAGATCAGCTTTCAGCATTCAGGATAAAGACGGTGAACAGTAATAACAATTCTAAATTACAAATGAAAAATTAAAAAGGAAAAAGGCATTACACAAATGCCCCGTGAAATAGAAAAGATAAAGGCATTTCACGGGACAGGCATTCCCCGCCAAAAAACCCACCCAACAATCCTACCGGAGGTAGGTAAAACAGTGGGTAAAAACGGCGGGCGGGCCACGGGACAAATGTGAAAAGTAAAATCCCAGTGGAATATGCTTTGCATTCCACGGGACAAGTGTGAAAAGTGAAGTCAAAGAAGTAAGGAGTAAGGAGTAAGAAATCTAAGTGCTTTCAGAGATCAGCTTTCAGCATTCAGGATAAAGAC
>JAHJTX010000038.1 GCA_018829545.1 Bacteroidota bacterium
CGAAATGCTATTAACCAGACTTCGGAATTTATAATATTCGGCATCGCGATCCATTTTATTGTTGCATAAACAAATCAAATATACAAATACATATCTTTTAAGTTATAATTTTTATATCGCTGTTGTAAACACAGCTTGTAATACCATTTTATTAATTAAAAAGTGAGGTTAGTATGCGTTCAATCCTGTTATTATTAATACTATCTTTTTCAACATTTCTTTATCCGCAATGGGAAAAAGAATATTCATTTAAGAAATTATTGGAGGCAATATGAAAACCACATCAATTTTCACAGCAATAACATTCTTGTTGCTAATAGGCACCAACATAATAGGGCAAGAGATTAGCAAACTTTTATTGAACAAAATTGAACCATTTAAAACTATGCAAGGTAGCACCGCTGATATTGTTCAAGTTTTACCTGGTGAAAGAATTATTGAGAAAACATCTCTTGATGGTAAAACATTTTTGTTTTGCCTGGATAAGAACGGCAGGCGAACAAAGATTTATGAAGGCAACCCGGTTGATTATTTTAGCCATTCCCAAAATGGCAATAGAATTTGTTTTAGTACTGGAGGTGATGAGTTCATTGTAAAAGATGTTAATACTCTTCAAGAATTTAGATTTGTAAAATTAGATCCAGTATATCTTAGCAGATTTGCAAATATATCTCCTGACGGAGAGGAAATTACTTTTTTCAAATCGAAGAGATTAAGGAATGAAGGAGAAACCCTTAATGATGACATAATAGTAGTAAGAAACTCATCAACAAAAGAAGATCGTGTTATAGGTAATGGTGGTTGTCCGAAATGGTCGCCAAACTCTTCACAAATTGTTTTCAGCCGAGTAGAAGGTGGTAAATGTGACTGGACGGATTATCTTTGGATAGTAAATTCTGATTGCACGGGGTTGAGACAACTTAACAGTACTATTCATATGGGAGGTGCACACGTAAAATGGTCATCTGACGGAAAATATGTGATGGATTCTGACAGGGAAGGAAATCTTCGTATAGTAGATGTTCTTAAAGATGAAGCAGTAGTTATTCCTATGTCGCGCTTTGGGAAAGCACCTGATAATGCGAGAAAAGAACCTTCTAATTCTTCATGGTCACCGGATGGTAAATCAATTTTAGCAGAAATAATGACGTATAATTTTAGGGATGAAATGCTTGATAAGGAATTATTTTTAATTAGCGTTGACGGAACTAAAATTGAAAAACTTATAATTCCAACATTGAACAATGATGAATTTCGATTGAACCCAAAATTATTTCCTATCTGGTTAAATAACAGTGAACTGTTATTCCGCAATACACAACAAGGAAATCTTTGGAATAAAGCAGTTGTAAGGAGCGCTGAATAATGAAAACACTAATTCAAATATTTGCATTTATTTCTCTTCTTTCAATTGCTGCATTTGGTCAAACACAATTTAGTATTTTGATTGATCCGGGGCATGGTGGGTTTGATGGTCAAGGTACTCCAGGAGCCCGTGACACAAACTTCCATTTTAAAAACTTTTTTACTTTACTGAAAATTTTTCTTGCATAAATTGGGGGGGGGGCATTATATTTACGCTGTAAGGTTTTTTGTTTCTCTATTTCGTTTGGTGCTTAAATAATTTTTTAGGTAAAAACTATGTGTGTCTGTTCGGTTAGAGTTTCGCTTTTCAAATACTTCATAAAGAAAGTAATTTCCTTTCCAATCTTTGGAAATTGTATAGCCGGTGGCTTGTCTAATTATTTACAATCCATTTTATTGTTGCATAAACAAATCAAATATACAAATACATATCTTTTAAGTTATAATTTTTATATCGCTGTTGTAAACACAGCTTGTAATACCATTTTATTAATTAAAAAGTGAGGTTAATATGCATTCAATCCTTTTGTTATTAATATTATCTTTTTCAATTTTTCTTTATCCGCAATGGAAAAAAGAATATTCATTTAAGAAATTATTGGAGGTAATATGAAAACTACATCTATATTCATAACACTAACATTATTGTTGCTAATAGGCACCAACATAATAGGGCAAGAGATTAACAAACTTGTAGTGGACAAGATTGAACCATTTGAAACTATGCGAGGCAGCACCGCTGATATTGTTCAAGTTTTGCCAGGAGAAAGAATAATTGAGAAAACATCTCTTAATGGTAAAACATTTTTGTTTTGCACTGAAAAAAATAGCAAGCAAACAAAAAATGCTGAATTTTCTTATGCATTAGACAACATAGTAGCACTTACATCCCCAGATGGATACAGCGCACCCAAGTGGTCCCCTGATGGAAGTAAAATACTCTTTACAAAAATGAATTATACAGGATTGTTTGTGATTGATTTAACTGCCAAAAATAAAATAATTAAGCTAAATATGCTGCGGGGAGCGGGCTTCAATGCTACATGGAGTGATGATAGTAAAAGTATTTACTATCATCATAAAACTGCTGATAAATATAAAAAATATAAATCCCACACTGAAGTAAAGAGTATAAATATTTTAACTGGGGAAACTACTGAGCACTCAGATATTGATGTAAATATTGCTTTAAATAGTATTACAAGCAGGGTTAGTGCAAAATCAAATAGTGATGTTATTGTTTATTTAGATAAAAAAACCCTGATGGTAAAAGCACAAACTCTGGATGGAAGTAAAAAATGGGATATAACAAAGGATGGACGATACTATGGGCTCGTTCTTTCTCCCGACCGGACTAAGGTTCTTGTGCATAAAAATGGAAGGATGTTTGTGTATGCAATTGATGGAAGCGGATTAATTAGTTCATTAGGAAGAGGAATTGCGAATAGTTGGTCATCTGATGGCAAACAAATCTTATTTTTAATTGACGAGAGCAAGGATGGTCATGCAATTACAGGCTCCGATCTTTATTTGACTAATTCTGATGGTTCTCAAAGATGGCAGCTTACTAATACACCTTACATTTTTGAGGAATGGCCGGATTGGTCACCGGATAATAAACAAATAGTTTTTTCTGATGTAAAAACCGGAACAATATATATCGCCGATTTAATTAAAAATCCAAAAGGTGATTAAAATGAAAACTATATCCATAAGTAAATTAGTTTTTATTAGTCTTGTCTTTTTCTTTTTTATACAATCCAATAATATAATAGGTCAAATTGTTGTTATTGATGCCGGTCATGGGTACTATGATAATTGCACAAATGGTGATGGAAGAACTGAAACTGAGATAAATACCAAATCCTTTTAACCCGTCAACAACAATTCACTATCAACTTCCGGCTAGTGGTCATGTAATCCTAAAAGTCTATGACATGCTGGGCAGAGAAATTGCGGAATTGGTCAACGTTGAAAAAGATAGCGGAATTTATACGGTTGATTTTGACGGCAGTTCCTTATCAAGCGGCACATATATTTACTCTTTAAAAGTAAACGAATTCTCCCAAAGCCG
>JAHJTX010000373.1 GCA_018829545.1 Bacteroidota bacterium
AAAATTCAGCGAGCATATTTTTTCAACATCATCTTCCGAATATCCGCGTTTTAACAACTCGTAAATTAAATTCGGATACATCGAAACATCTTTTAATCCCGTTGGAAGAGCATCGCCAACGCCTTCAAAATCGGAACCAAGACCAACGTAATTTATTCCAACCAATTCAACAACGTGATCAATGTGATCGACGACTTCAGTAATATCTGCATATCCTATGGGATGCTCCTCTTTGTATTTTTTGCTGAATACACGAACAGAATCGCTATTGCGGTCAAGATTATTTTCGGTTAAAAATTTTTTAACAATTTCTTCATACTCTTCGCCTCTTTTTTTTACGCCTTCATTCAAAAAAAATGAGCCGAAATTAATATGAACAACACCGCCGTTTTCAGCCAATTTAACAATCATTTCATCGCTGATATTCCTTTCGTAACCCGGCGTAAAAAATCTGCACGATGAATGCGACGCAATTACCGGTGCTTTTGATAGAGCAATGACTTGATAGAAAGCGCTGTCAGTTACGTGTGACACGTCTATTATCATTCCTATATTATTCATCTCTTTTATTAATAACTTTCCGAAAGGACTAAGCCCGTTCCACTTTCTGTTTTCATCGTACGATGAGTCGGAAATATGATTTGCTTTGGCATGGGTTAAAGTTACGTACCGTATTCCTCTATCGTAATAATATTCCAGTTTATCGATGCTGCCGTTTATGGGCGATCCATTTTCCATCCCCATGGGGAGAGATATTTTTTTATTTGCAAAGTTCGCTACTATATCAGATGAAGTTTTAGCGAGAGCAAATTTTTCGGGATGCTTCTGAACTAATTCCTCCACAACAGAAATTAACTCTTCCGCATATTTATCGGCAGCTTCGCTTTCTTCCAATCTTGAGGGAATATAAATAGACATGAAAGGAGCGTCTAGTCCACCTTCAACCGCGCGCAGATAATCCATCTCGCCTTCAGAAGATTTTTTGGTGATGTCTATATCCTTTCCCCTTAGCCGAAGCGGCAAATCGACGTGAGTATCAACAATAATGAACTTGCCTGCTAATTCTTTTGCCTTGGCAATTAGCGCTTCGTCACGTTCACCGTTTTGAGCTGTTGTATTTATATTTAATAAGTAGAAGATGCTTAGGACTAAAATTGATTTTCGCATTCTTATTTTTCTCCAAATTGTCAGTAACGTTTCAAAAACCAGTTGAACATAAAACATTTACAAGATTCGTACAAATAATCCAGAGAATTTATTTTGTATTTGAGAACATTGAATATTTGTTTTATTATAATTTCGAGGACTCCAAATTAGCCTTACGGTAGACAGGTGTAGCGGAGGAAGAAGCCCGATTATAAATAGGAATTGATATGACACTTCTTTGGAATTATTCCGTAGTCTTTATATAACAAAAATTGTGTTGATTTAATTCTTGCATTTTGTAATGTAGAGCAATATATCACAAGCAAAATTATTGGGGAGAAAAAGTACTTAACCACCACGCATGTGAAAATAAAGTGGATATTATAAAGTCTTCAGAATATTTATATTTTTAATTTCACCGGCAATTACTAAAGTATCTTCTTTTTGAATAATGTAATAAGGAGAGGGGATTGCTTTTATTTTTTCTCCCCCGCGTTCAATCGTTTTTATTGACAATACGTCAACGCCATAAACTGCACGTATATCCAATTTTCTTATCGATTTGCCGATGAACGAAATAGGCGGGGCAATTTCTGTAATGGAATATCCTTCCATAAAATGAAGGTTCGGTATTTCTTCTTTCATCGAAATGCTGCTTGCAAGCGATGTAGTAATTTCACGCCTTTCAATTTCTTTTTGATAAGCGTCTTGAATATCGCGGCGCCATATTATTCCGAGAATCTTTGATGAATTTTCATCTTCAACAACTGGCAGTCCTTCCAAATCGTACCGCTTCATTTTTTCGAGAATCGACTGGCAGCTCTCTGTAAGAACAGCAGGTTTAAAATTAATGTTAGTTATATCAGCGGCTATTAATAAATTCTTCAATGAATCTTTTTCGTACAGATGGTCTTTAATATCGTACATTGAAATTACACCATATACAAGACCGTTGTTAACGACAGGAAACTCGGGACCCCTGCCCTGGATAACTTTGTTAACAACCTGGTTGAAGTTATCGGAGATGCTTATTGAATCGTAATCACGCGTAAAAACATTTTTAACAAATAACGATTCCATAATATTTAGTTCGGTACCTTCTTTAATGCTGATGTTGCGCAGAAGAAGTTTAAGCGTGTAGATTGATTCGCGCGAAAGTTTTGTGGATATTATTGTGCTTATGATTGAAGTTACCATTACCGGTAGAATGATATTGTAATCCGAAGTTAATTCGAACACAATTATAATTGCCGTAATTGGTGCGCGCGTTGTGCCGGCAACCAGGCCTCCCATTGCAACAAGCGCATAAGCACCCGGCATTGCAGTAATATCCGGAAACAATGAATTAACAACGTAACCGAATACAAAACCGAGCATTGCACCCATATAGAGCGAGGGAGCGAATATACCTCCCGAACCTCCGGTGCCAAGTGTTAATGATGTGGCAATAATTTTCAGGAATATTAAGCCAAATGCGAGATACCATATCATATTGCCGTGCAAGGCGTTATTTATAGAATCGTAACCGACGCCCATAACTTGTGGAAACAACAATGCAATTATACCTATAGAGACCCCTCCGATGGCAGGTTTTAAGTACTCTGGGAATTTGAATTTATTATCAAAATAATTTTCGCTGAAGTAAAGCACTTTAATAAAGAGATAAGAAACCAGTCCACTTAAAGCGCCAAGTATAAAATAAAATCCAATCTCGTAAGGCGAAGTGAGCTGGTAGCGCGGGACTATAAATGCTGCAAAATTTCCTTCAAAAGTATGAGACACAACGGTTGCCATTACAGATGCAATAACAATTGGCGAAAATTGTGCGACGGCAAAATCCATTAAAATAATTTCTACTGCAAAAAGTGCTCCCGCCACAGGGGCATTAAACGCCGCCGCAATACCCGCCGCGGCGCCGCAGCCAACCAGCGTTTTAAGACGTTTACTCGGAATCCTGAAAAACTGTCCCACAGTTGAGCCAAGACTCGCGCCTATTTGAATAATTGGACCTTCTCTGCCTACCGAGCCGCCGGTACCGATTGTAATTGCTGAAGCAACAGCTTTAATTATCGCAACCCGTGCGCGGATCATTCCACCTCGTAGTAGAATTGACTGCATTACTTCCGGCACGCCGTGCCCCTTTGCTTCTGGGGCGAAAAAATAAATGAGCGGCCCAACAATCAGGCCTCCGGTTAAGGGAACAAGAATCTTAAGATACCATGGCGCTGCAATAATATTATCAAGCAGTGTTAAGGGTCCAGTAAATGAGAGGTGCGAAATAAACTGAATCATTGCCCTTATGCCAATAGCTGCAAAACCGGCAAGAATTCCAATTATTATTGCAACAATTATCATGAAGGTATGTTCTGTCATCTGTGCTTTTTTGAGTAGCTTGGCGGTTTGGCGAGAAAGTGTATTAAATATTTTTGATGATTTAGTTTCGAACAATGAATAGCTTATCGTAAATGATTTTTTTATTTGCTAAATCAATTATAAAATTATTCTTCAGAAATTACAATTATATTAAACTTGGGCTGATGTGTTTAATTATCCTCAATCTTACACAATTAGTTTTTTACAATTTATTCCATCCCCTTCATTTCTGCTGAGAAGTGATTTTCTATTTCCACAACTAGATCCCGAAGGGCGTTGCAAATAGTTCTTTTGGTAGAGGATTTGTTTCTAAATAGAGAGTGGCTTTTGATGCGCATTTTAATTTTGTTAGGCCAATCGTCAATGAGTTTTGGATGATCGCTTCTATTGTTTTTTTCTATATTCTTATGGCGGCTATGAATATGAGTAAAAGATTGGCATAAATGATCCGGAAAAAATTTTTAATATTTTGTAGAATTATGTGGATTTAATTCATCCAGCGTGCTATTTTAAGGACAACATATCACAACCAAAATAATTGGAGGGAAAAATGCCCAAAAAAAAATCTTCCAAACCAACTGAAAAGACAACCGTATCAGCTAAATCTGCTGTCTCGAAGAAAACTACCAAAGAAGAAGTCGAGAAAAACCACAAGAAAAAATTAAAAAACAAAGTTTATGAAAAAGAACTTGGTCAACTTCAAAGTGAGTTGGTAAAACTTCAAGAGTGGATAAAAGCGAAAGGGTTGAAAGTAGTAGTTATTTTCGAAGGCCGCGACGCTGCAGGAAAGGGCGGTACAATCAAACGAATAACTGAAAAACTTAATCCTCGTATTTGCCGCGTTGTTGCTTTAGGAACGCCAACTGAAAAAGAAAAAACTCAATGGTACTTTCAAAGATATATTCCGAATCTGCCAGCCGCAGGCGAAATGGTATTGTTCGACAGAAGCTGGTATAACCGCGCAGGCGTTGAACACGTAATGGGATTCTGCTCGGAAGATGAGTACAAAGAGTTTTTGCGTTCATGTCCCGAATATGAAAGAATGCTTGTGCGTTCAGGAATAATTCTTATTAAATATTGGTTTTCTGTCAGCGATGACGAACAAGAAAAGCGCTTTCAACAGAGAATTCACGATCCCCAAAGAAGATGGAAATTGAGTCCGATGGATTTAGAATCCAGAGCAAAGTGGGAGGATTACTCAAGAGCGAAAGATGAGATGTTTAATTACACCGATATCAAGCAGGCTCCTTGGTACGTTGTTGATGCGGATGACAAAAAGCGCGCGCGTTTAAATACCATCACACATTTGCTAAAATTAATACCGTATAAGGATTTAACGCCTGAAAAAATTGAACTGCCTCCGCGCAGTAAAAAGAAAGGATATGTGAGACCTCCTTTCACAGATCAAACATTTGTTCCCTTGGAATTTTAATGTATTGTGTTCATATAATAATATACGGTGTAAATGAAGAGAAGAAAATTTATAAAATCTGCTTCTTTAGCCGGCGCCTCTGCGCTGCTGCTGAATAACAAGACCTTTTCAAATATTATTAAAATGAATTATCCGCTGGATATTTTAGTATCCGGCGGATTTATTATTGATGGCATCAGGGGACAGCGTTTCAAAGCTGATATTGGAATAAAAAATGGCAGAATTGTCGATATCGGAAATTTGATTGATGCAAATGGTGAGCATACAATCAACGCGAGTGGTCTAATTGTTTCACCGGGCTTTATTGATATTCATTCCCACACAGATTTAGATTTAATTCCCAATCCCAAAGCTGAAAGCAAAATTCGCCAGGGAGTTACAACGGAAATTACAGGACAGGACGGCTTTTCTGAAGGGCCCGTTAGCGAAAGAGACATTGAAAGAAAACTAAAGAATTTTAAAGACCAATACGGGGAAGATCTACCGTGGCGCTCACTCGGCGAATTTCTTGATGATTTCTCAACAAGAAAGTTTTCTGTAAACCTTGCTTCGATGCTTGGAATGGGAACTCTTAGAGAAGTAGTAGTTGGGATGGACGACAGACCGGCTTCGAGTGATGAATTAATTCGAATGAAATATGAAGTTGAAAAAGGAATGGGGGAAGGCGCAGTTGGGCTTTCCTCAGGATTAGAATACACGCCGGGTAGTTTTGCTCCCACCGATGAATTAATTGAATTGTGTAAATCTGCCCCAGGAAAATACCGGATTTATTCAACGCACATGAGAAACGAAGACGATACTGTTCTTGAAGCGGTGGATGAAGCAATAAAAATTGCCCGCGAATCAAATTCAAAACTTCTGCTCAGTCACTTAAAAGTCAGCGGAAAAACAAATTGGCACAAAGCCGATGCGGTGATAGAAAAGATGGAAGCAGCAATAAAAGAAGGACTTGAAGTTCACGCAGACAGATACACTTACGTTGCATACCACACCGGTTTGGAAAATCTTTTTCCATTGTGGGCAAGAGACGGCGGAACAAATAAATTTATGGATAGGTTGAACGATGCGTTCTTATTGAAGAAAATGAAACTTTATACCGAGGCTAAAGTCTCTAATCTTGATGGGGATTGGAATGGAGTTCTCCTTTCTAGCATTGGCAAAAAAGAATTTAAATTGTATCAAGGAAAAACCATAAAACAGTTGGGAGAGGAATTCGGAACAGAAGGATTTGATGCGGCGGTTAGAATTTTAAAGGAAACCCAAAGCGATGTAATGATGATGGGCTTCGGCATGGAAGAAGAATCCACAGTTAAAATTCTCGCACATCCTAGAGTAATGATTTCATCGGATGCCGGCTCGCACGCGCCGTATCCTCCGATGAGCAGAAGCATCGCACATCCAAGAGCTTATGGAACTTTCCCAAGAGCGATTGCAAAATATGTGCGCGAAAAGAATATCTGCAGTCTTGAGGAAATGATCAAGAAAATGACTTCGATGCCCGCTGAAAAAATTGGCTTGGTTGAAAGAGGCGTAATTAAGAAAAACTATTTTGCAGACATAACAATTTTCGATTACGAAAAAATACAGGACAAGGCTACATTTACTGATTCGCATCAGTATCCCGAAGGCATTCCATTTGTAATAGTGAATGGGAAGCTTGTGATCAATAACGGAGAACACACCGGCAGCTTGCCGGGAATGGTTATTAAAGGATAAAAAACAAAGAGGTTGTTTTGCATAGTTCGATGTAAGACAACCTTATATAAATATTACTATTCTACTCTTTTACCTGGAATTACTTGCCCGCCCTGATAAAGAATTATTTCATCAACGTCTCCCTTTGGATTCTGCTTAAATTCTATTTGAGCATTTACAACTTTTAAATAGAATTCCGTTTCTGTTTTAGGAAAGATTTCAAATTTTTGCTGACCCGTAGCTTGCGTGAATAATCTATCTCCATCTAGCGTTACCTCAATCGCAAAATTTGGGAACAGTTCGTATTTACCAACGTACTTAGCAAGAAGTTTATCATCAACAGAAATGTACTTTTCTTCGAGGACTACGCCCAATTTTTTCAAGTTTGTTCGTGCATTATCATTTCCGGGATTTAGTTCCAAAGATTTTCTAAAATTTTCGATAGCAAGATCAGATTTTCCGGCCTTTAATAGTGCTTCTCCCATACTATCATAAGTGTTGAACATTTCCGGATATTCATCAATATTCAATTGAAACATTTTTAGAGCGTCATCCAGTAGTCCGCCATTCATTAAGTAGTACCCAAGATTGTTGAGTTCATTTTCAGCAAAGAAAAAACTTTCAAATTCATTTTTCTTTAGAATTTTATAAGCTTCAACCGCGGCATCAATTCCATCTTCAAGAATAAGTTCATGCAATTTATAAGAAATGCCCAATTTGGGGTATTCAATTTTTTGGTCGTTCAAAATTTTGAGAAGATTTTGCGCAATATTTACGCGTGGAAATCCGTTATAATTATTTAGCAAAATCACAGCTTGTCCGTTACCTTGCGTTGCGTAGTAAAGAGAACTGAATCCATTAATATCGCCGCCGTGTCTAATAGCAGTTAGGCTGTCCGTGCTTCCATCGAATGACTCTTTCGAGATCACAAAACCGTATCCATAATATCCTCCGAATGCAGACTCGTATTTTCCGAATAGCTTTTGAGTGTATTCATTTGATAAAATCGTATTGTTTCGCAAAGCGCGGTCCCACTTGTATAAATCATCAACTGTTGAATACATCGATCCGGCAGAAAATGGAAGAGACATATCAACATATGGAGTATTGGTAAATTGCTTGAAAATTTTTAAATAACCTGAGGCTCTGTTAGCGAGCACCAAATCAGAATTATCCAATCCGGAATTGCTCATGTTTAATGGCACAAGAATATTTTCTTTAAGAACAGTTGCATAGTCTTTCCCTGTTACCTCCTCAATAATGGCGCCCAGAATAAAATAACCGGAGTTATTGTAGAGGAATTGACTTCCCGGTTCAAACTCAAAATCTCCGCTGCAATGTTTAACGACAAAATCTTTGGGATTAGACTTTGTTTTACTTATCTCATCTGCAAAGTTCGGCAAGCCCGTATAACTCGGAATTCCGGATGTATGAGTAAGAAGCTGATGAATGTTCGCACGCTTACCATTATCTTCTCTGTAATAAGGAAGATAGTCCGAAATAGTTTTGTTCAAATCGATTTTGCCCGCTTCAACAAGCTGAAGAATTAAAACCGCCGTAAACTGCTTTGTAACAGAACCAATTCTAAATTTTGTTGAAACGTCGTTTGAAATATTCCATTCGAGATTTGCATATCCGTATCCTTTTGAAAAAACAATTCCAACACTATCTGCAACCAACACAGTTCCATTAAATTGAGAGTAATCGTAATAACGCTGCATCAATTCATCGATTGATTTTACTTTGCTCTGTGCGAAGATTGTGACAGACAGAAGCAAATAAATAGAAACAAAGACGAGAGATTTTGAGAATAGAGTTTTCATAAATACTCCGAATAAGTTATAAATCCAAATTAAAGCTATGAGGCAAAATTTGGTTGATCATTTTAGCTCTCATAGGACGATTAAAAGTGAACTTTAGTTGCGAACCTAATTAAATAAAAAAAATGCTCTTTACCAATGAGTATAAAAACAGACAAAGAGCATCAACTAATACTAACGAGAGTTAAAAAATCACTTAAAATATAGTATAGACAAAACCTATTTGAAGAGCTTCCTTTAACTGAGTTCTTTTTGACTGAGCTACTTCGTGAATTAATACTACGGTCATATTTACATTCAACCAGTTATTAACCTTTGCAGTAAATGCGTTGTCCCAGCGGACATCCCAAACATCAATTGTTTCAAATCTCGAAAACAATCTAAGCTTACCTGTGTACTGAATGTTTTCTGCAATAATTTTTTTTACGTCTGTAACGCTTTCCACACCAGTTTGAAGCCTATAATCCTCAACTTCGTTCAAGGTTTCAGGATCATCAGAGTAGCCAGTAAGTTCTTTTGTAAAAGTTTCTTGAATAGCGATTCCAAGTCTTGTCTGGATTATTGCAGATTTATTATACGTAAAGCCAAGACTTTGTGTTATGTATCCAGGGTCAAAGAAGTCCGCAATTATTAATTTCGGAATTACTTTGTAGTCGAATCCCTCTGTTAACTGAGTTCGCAAAATATTACTGAAATAAGGATCAACAACCCAGCCAAGTTGTCTTGATATCACATTTTCAATATACAAATCGTTATCTGTTGTCCTTATTTCATCTTTGCCAAGTTTTGTGCGACCGTATGAAGCCTTGAGCTGATTTTTTGAAGTCCAATCCTCGCTTTTGTAATCGAAATAAAAATCGCCGGTTAAAGAAAAAGCAAGAGAATTGTCTCCGCCTTTAGTCCAGTTTTCTAGAGCAATTTGACTTATGTTCAAGGTGCTTACGAAAGAAGGCACCCACTTATTCAAATTTGGGTCGGCATCCTGGGCGGAAATCAAAATTGTGGATAAAAGAAACAAAGTGACAAACATTTTTTTCATAGATACTCCAGTCTAATTAATATGATTGTAGTCTAAGTGTTAAAATCGAAAAGTTGATGGAATAGTTCAAGTATTTTAAAAATTTTTATAAATCTTCCTCTTTATGACTTCAGTTATATAAAACAGATAAGATGTAATATTCTTATATTGCGCCCGTAAAAAAACAATGGAAAGGTTTTATATGAACAAATCAAATGCACAAAAGCTCATTTTGCCTGTGCTCGTTGCGGCGGTAATATTATTTATTTACTTCTTTTACTTCGCGCCAACGGATGAATTGGGGCTATTCTCAAAATTTGATACTAACAGCAATTCCAATCGGGATATTATTGTGAAAGTCGTTGTCGAAAAAGGATTTATGCGCGATCAAAGTTCGGGGAGCACGATTTTTTATGTATTAGATAAAGCCAATAGAGAAGTTAAAGTATCTGCTCCGTTGTCGCTTCCGCCGGGAATAGACGATGCAAAGACAATTGTTTTACGCGGTCATTTGCACAGTGATTATTTCCACGCCGCAGAAGTGGTATTAAGATAATCTTCTATGCCTGATTTTGAGTTAGTTTCAAATTATAAGCCTTCGGGCGATCAGCCTAATGCAATAAACGAGCTTTACGAAGGAATTAAGCGGAACGACAAACATCAAGTTTTACTCGGTGTTACCGGCAGCGGCAAAACATTTACAATGTCGAACATAATTGCCAAATACAATAAACCAACGCTAATAATATCCCACAATAAAACTCTTGCCGCTCAATTGTATTCGGAGTTCAAGTCATTTTTCCCGAATAATGCGGTGGAATTTTTTATTAGTTATTATGATTACTATCAACCGGAAGCTTATATCGTAAAGCGTGATTTGTACATTGAAAAAGATTTTTCTGTAAATGAAGAAATTGACCGGTTAAGATTAAAAGCAACTACTTCTTTAATAGAAGGAAGGAATGATGTAATCATTGTTGCTAGCGTTAGCTGCATATATGGAATCGGGGCGCCGGATCAATACGCAAAGCAAATTATATTCGTGAAAACGGGTGATGAGATTGAACGCAAAGTCCTTATGCGGAATTTAATAGATATTTATTACACGCGTAACGACATTGATTTTTCGCGCGGAACGTTTAGGGCTAGAGGAGATGTGGTTGAAATAATTCCCGCCTATCAGCACGAAGAAGCGATAAGAATTGAATTTTGGGACGATGAAGTGGAAAAAATTTCAATCATTGATTCACTCACGGGAGAGCAGTTAAGAGAAGTCGAGACTGCGGTAATATATCCCGCAAAGTATTTTGTAACCACAAAGGAGCAAGTTAACAATTCAATTAAAACGATCAGCGATGAATTGAAAGAAAGGCTTGAATACTTTTGGTCGCAGGAGAAATATCTTGAAGCCCAGCGAATTGAACAAAGGACAAAATACGATCTCGAGATGATGAGGGAAATTGGTTACTGCTCGGGGATTGAAAATTATTCGAGGCATATGGATGGAAGAGCAGTGGGTTCGCGCCCATCGTGCTTGTTTGATTACTTCCCCAAAGATTATCTGCTGATTATTGATGAATCTCACGTAACTGTTCCGCAGATTCGCGGAATGTATAACGGAGACCGCTCGCGTAAAGAAACTTTAGTTGAACACGGATTTCGTCTTCCTTCTGCAATGGATAACCGTCCTCTTAAGTTTGAGGAATTCCAAAATTTAGTCAATCAGGTGGTTTATGTTAGCGCAACTCCTGGCGATTACGAACTTGAACAAAGCAAAGGCGTTTATGTTGAGCAGGTAATCCGCCCGACCGGATTATTAGATCCCGAGATTCAAGTTCGTCCGGTAAAAAACCAAATTGATGATTTAGTCGGAGAGATAAAAAAGCGGGTTATTAAAAAGGAAAGGATTCTGGTAACTACATTAACAAAAAAAATGGCTGAGGATTTGTCGGATTATCTCGATAAACTCGGTATCCGCGTTAAGTATATTCATAGCGATATCGATTCGCTTGAAAGGGTGGAAATAATTAGGGATTTAAGAATCGGCGATTTTGATGTTTTAGTAGGCGTTAATCTATTAAGGGAAGGTTTGGATTTGCCGGAAGTTTCGCTGGTAGCAATTATTGACGCAGACAAAGAAGGCTTTCTCCGTAGTGAACGATCGTTAATGCAAACGGCGGGAAGAACTGCTAGAAACGTTGAAGGCATTGTTATTATGTATGCTGCAAAAATAACTGAGTCAATGAGAAAAACAATTGAAGAAACCACTCGCCGTAGAAAATTACAGGAAGAGTATAACGAAGTAAATA
>JAHJTX010000374.1 GCA_018829545.1 Bacteroidota bacterium
CTCAATTAAGATTTTCGATGGGTACCGTCCTCTCTCCGTTCAAAAAATTATGTGGGAAGTTTTTCCTGACGATAGATACGTTGCAAACCCCGCAACCGGTTCAATGCATAACAGAGGCGCCGCAGTTGATATTACTTTGATTGACTCCCTGGAAACCGATTTGGATATGGGAACTGAGTATGATGATTTTACCAAGAAGGCTCATTATGAGTGTTCGGAATTAAGCGCCGAAGTAAAAGCAAATAGAAAATTACTGCGTGACGTTATGATAAAATTTGGGTTCGAACCGATCGAAACAGAATGGTGGCATTTTGATTTTAAAGGATGGAAAAACTACTCTATCCTTAATGAACCGATAAATTAAGTGTTGATCCTTAATTTGTAATTGCGCTCTTTAGAGATTTATCCACAGCAAATTTCAACGCCGTTAAGTTAACCGGCTTCTTAAATGCAAAACTAATTCCCATATCTTTATACTCTTCAATCAGTCCGTCATTTAAATCGCTGCTTAAAAGTATAATTGGCGGTTTGTACTTTAAATCAGCAAGTTTGATTTGCTGAACCAATTCATAACCGCTCATTACGGGCATATTGTGGTCGCAAATAACTAACGCCGGATGCGTTTCTTTGATTCGCTCAAAAGCTTCTTTCCCGTTTTCTGCTTCGTCGATTGAATAGTTCGGGACAAAATTCTTAAGAAGTTTTGAATACAAAATTCTATCCGTTTTTTTGTCATCAACCAAAAGAATAGTTGTAGAAGAAACCGGCATGGTAAAGAAAAATTCAGTGCCGCGTCCATAATCGCTTTTAACGGCGACTTCGCCGCCGTGCTTTTTAACTATATCATGGCAAAGAGAAAGTCCAAGACCGCTTCCCTTTTCGCCGGATGTTCCGCTCGTTGTGAATTTTGTATCAACAGTAAATAATTTTGGAATATCTTCTTCTTTAATGCCCACACCGCTATCTTGAATTTTGAATTGCACCTGCCTGTTCTGAATCATATTTGTAGAAGAAACCGTTATGCTGCCGGATTCCTTGGTGAACTTAATTGCGTTCGAAATCAGATTGTTAAACACTTGCAATAATAAGTTTTCATCCGCATGAATGTAAACATCATTAACCAAATCGGAAACTAGATTAATGTTTTTCTGCATTGCTGCGCCAGACAGCATTTGAATCGATTTGGTTATAACATACTTTGCGTTAATTCTTTGCGGCACAAAATTAATTCGTCCGGTTTGAAGCCTTGTCCAATCCAAAAGTGAATTTACGAGCGAGAGCATATTACGCGACGATTCCTGAATAAAGCTTATGTACTGTATCTGCTTTTCTTCCGGCATATTTCTGTCGCTTAAAAGTATATCGGTAAATCCGAGAATAGAACTGAAAGGGGTTCGCAAATCATGTGAGATTATTGAAATGAATCTGTCCTTCGCTTCGTTCAATATTTTTAATTCTTCGGTAGATTTTTTTAATTCCTCTTCACCTTTTTTACTTAAAGAGATATCGCTAACCAAACCATAAACTCTTTGAATAACGCCGTCTTCACTCCTTACAACGTTTATCTTATTTTTTATCCAAACAATATTGCCGATGTCGTTAATTATTCTATATTCTAGTTCATCTGACGTTCTAACAGGGTCCTTATAAATTCGTTGAAGTTTAGTCACCACTCCAGCAGCATCACTTGGATGAATAATGCGCAGCCATAGTTTTTTATTGTACATGAAATCATCGCTGGAATAGCCGGTGATTTTTTTTACTGCGTCGGAATAGAAAACGGTTTCTAAAAATTTAGTTTTGCGCTCGGCTGTCCACATGCAATCGTTAATGTTTTCGGAAATGCTTCTGTATCTTTCTTCGGATTTTTCAAGCTCTTCCATTGCGCTCTTTTTGAAAGTAACGTCGCGAAAAGTGGAAACTATAAACAACCCTTCAGCCGTTTCATAGGAGGTAACACTTTTCTCTACATCGAATTTAGTTCCGTCCTTCTTTATTCCAATAAATTCGTATCTCGATGGAGCCGTTTCTTTTTTCTCCCGCGCTTTAATAAATTCAGCAACTTTTTTCAAATCTTCGGGAGCAACAAAATCCAAAGGATCTTTATTGATTACTTCTTCAAGCAGCTCATAACCGAACATCTTGTAAAAAGTATCATTCGCAAGTATGTATTTTCTTTTTGTTTGAATTGCAATTCCGTCTTGCGAAGCCTCGAAAACGGATTTAATCATTAGAAGATCTTTCTCTGCTTTCTTTTTAACGGTTATATCTGTGAATACCGCGTTATAATATTTTGGCTGATTATTTAAATCTTGTACCGCAGTAAAATTAGCGAGAACATATATTTTTTCTTTTTCTTTTGATTGCAGTGTCAGTTCCGTTGAATCACTCTGCTTTTCATAATGTTTTTTAAACTCTTTTTTTGTTGAATACTGACCTTTATCCACAAAGTCGTATATAGTCAAATTCAAAAGTTCCTGCTCGGTATACCCAAATTCTTTACCGAAATAAGGATTTACATAGGTTAGCTTTCCATCCAAATCAAAAGTGCAGATAAATTCGCGGGTATTCGTAACAATGTTTCTAAAGCGTTCCTCGGAAAGTTTAAGTTCTCTCTCAATCTTTGATCGCTCCGTTATACTTGAACAGAGGATTACAATTGATTTCTCTCCGTCCATAGCAACAAGTGCAAATTTAACTTCGAGTAACTGCGCTTCTTCGTTTGCATCGCGGCTCTTAAGCTCGCCTTCCCATGTTTTACTTTCTTCTAATTCCTTCTTAAGTATGTTGAAATAATTTTTATCAACTGAAGGAAGTATGCGTTCAATAAATTTTCCAAATACTTCGCTTTTTGACCACTTAAATAATTTTGAAGCGGAATTGTTCCAATATCTAATTTTCCCGTCTAGATCGATGTTAATCAGCGCATCTACTACGGCTGAGGTAAACAAATTATTTTTTCGGAGTTCAGAAAGTTCATTTATAATATCCTCATTGAGCTGCTTTTGATGCTCTTGCTTTTTACTAACAAGCACAGCAATTCGAACTTCTTGCTCATCATTATTTATAGGAAAAATAGTGAGTTCGCATTCGGCAGTATCTTCTTTTCTGCTTAAAACCGAACTAAGCTTTATTGTCTTTCTGTTTTTTTTAAGCTGAGTAAAGGAATCAATTATTTTACTTGCTGAATCCTTTTCAAAAATATTGGTTACAGAAGAAGGCTGGGGAGTTTTAGCGCCGAAAATCTTGTCTGATTTTTTAATGTGCCATTCTAAAATTTTGCCGTTCGTGTCAGAAATGAAATAAAAATCGGAGCTGCTTTCCAAAATCTTTGAAATTATATTTGCATCCGGCGTAGAATAATTGCCCAGCTGTGTAGAAGATACGATATCCTCAACAACTAATATACCGCCACTTAGAGTGTCCTTTGAATAATGCGGAGTGCCCTTCAGCACAAGGCTTAGCTCGCCGCCGGATAATGTCTTTTGCCTGGAAATCGCTTTCTCGAATGAATCGCCTTCAAGAAGAGAATTGAATAAGGCTTCATGTTCTTCATCCTCGAACAAATCTATCTTCTGCAGATTATCAGCATCGCTGAGTTCAATATTCAATAACTGAAAGAAAATCTCATTTACATATTGGATGTTAAACTCTTTGTCGAAAAGTAAAATACCAATTGGGGCGTAATCTAGAATTCTAATATCAAGGTCTTTTTTCATCTGTTTATAATCGTTTATTTTTCTCTTCAAAAAATTCCAAACATCAAATAATAAATTCACTAAAAACCGTTGGAACGGTTATTAAAAGTTCGTTTTTACTTCATTTCCCAACAGTTGAACCTGTTGGTTAACAATTTTCACAGGCTCAATTCCTTTGGAATAATTCATATTTGGGTTTGCTATTTAATAAAAACTAAACTCAATAGAAAAGTCATTAGTTTATCCCGACCTGTCGAATGACAAGAATATTATCATTCTTTTGTGTGTAAGAAATTCTGCTGCTCGTTTCATAATACCGTCAGGAAAATCAGCTAAATGTTAATTTACAATAACACGGACAAAATATAAGAAATAGCGCATAATTATTAAACTGTCCTGATCACGAATCAAATTGGCTGGGGAGCTGTAAAGGTAAAATTAATTTTGCTCGAACAAATATAGCAAAATCATCAAGCCTATCAAAAACTAATTTGAGTTCACAATAATAATGAACCCGATGAATTAGAGATATTTTCATAGGATTCATTTTTTAATAAACATAACCAATTTAACCGGCTTTTGGTCCAGCTTTTTTAATTGCGTCCGAGACGTCCGCTTCAAAATCCTTAAAATTTGCGTGGAACATCGCCGCTAATTTTTTTGCCGCCTCATCATATTTTTCTTTCTCTTTCCACGTATTCTTTGGATTGAGCACTTCTACCGGAACGCCTTTGATTTCTTTCGGTATTTGTAGTCCGAAAAAAGGATCTTCAAATGTTTCAACGTTATCTAACTCGCCGGAAAGAGCTGCGTTTAGCATCGCACGAGTGTAGGAAATTTTCATTCTTGAACCGGTGCCGTAAGGTCCTCCTGTCCAGCCTGTATTTATCAGCCAGCATTTGGATCCGTGCTTCTCGATTTTCTCTCCCAATAGTTTAGCGTAAACAGATGGATGAAGAGTCATAAATGGCGCACCAAAGCAAGTGCTGAAAGTTGCCTTCGGTTCGGTTATTCCTTTTTCTGTTCCGGCTACCTTTGCCGTATAACCGGAAATAAAATGATACATCGCCTGCTCGGGAGTTAGTTTTGCTATCGGAGGAAGAACTCCAAATGCATCTGCTGTTAGCATAACAATATTCTTTGGATGACCTGCCATACCGCTCTTTTCAATATTTTTGATATGAGTTAACGGATAGGCTGCACGCGTATTTTCAGTAAGTGTACCATCATCCAAATCCAGTATTCGCGTGTGAACATCCATAGTCACGTTTTCTAAAATTGTTCCGAACTTTCGCGTACATTCGTAAATATCGGGTTCCGCCTCCTCGGAAAGCTTTATTACCTTTGCGTAACATCCGCCTTCAAAATTAAAAACGCCGACATCACTCCAACCGTGCTCGTCGTCTCCAATTAATTTTCTCTCTGGGTCAGCAGATAAAGTCGTTTTTCCCGTTCCCGATAAACCGAATAATACTGCAACATCTCCATCTTTATCCACATTTGCGGAACAGTGCATTGAAAGAACACCTCGCCGCGGAAGAATATAATTCATGATTGAAAAAATCGACTTTTTCATTTCCCCTGCGTAGCTAGTGCCACCAATTAAAATTAGTTTCCTTTCGAAATTAACAACAACAAAAACCTGCGAATTTGTTTTATCAAATTCCGGATCTGCCTGCAAAGCCGGCATATGTAGAATTGTAAATTCAGGAGTGTGTTTATCTATTTCGTCATGCTTAGTTGGAATGATAAAAAGATTTCGCGCAAATAGATTATGCCACGCTGTCTCATTTATTACTCTTATCGGGATTCTGAAGTTGGTATCAGCGCCTGCATAACAATCCTGTATATATAAATCTTTATTTTGAATGTAAGCGGACATTTTAGCAAAAATTCTATTAAACGATATTTCATCTATTTTTTTATTTGCTTTTCCCCACCAAATAAACTCCTTACTGGAAGTTTCTTCAACAATAAATTTATCGTTTGGGCTTCTGCCGGTATGTTGACCGGTTCTTACAACAAGTGGACCTAAGTGCGAAATTGTTGCTTCTCTTCTTCTTATAGCCTGTTCATATAACGCAGGCGCGGTTAGATTGTAAAAGATGTTATTTATATTCCTTATACCGATCTTATCCAACTGCCGGTACAATTCCTCGTTTATTTGCATAATTACTCCAATTGTTTATTTATAATAAGATTATTATTTCGTGTATGAGGATAATATATATAATTATTGCTAAAAATTTCTCGGATTTTTGTTTATTTTTCTCAGAGTAATTGAAATAATTGCTGCTCCTCATTTATTTATTTCAAGGTAAATATTATATTGCTTTCAAAATCCATGAACAATTCAAATTCGAGGGAATTTATGAAATTAAGATTTTTACTAGCAGTTTTATTCGCGTCTTCATTTCTTTATTCGCAGTCATTTCATACGATTACGATTGACGGAAATAATGATTTTACAACTTCTGCTGAAAGATGTGTTACAACAAGCCTAACTTCATCATACGCTTATGTAACTTGGGATAAGAACTATTTATATTTTGGATTCTCAGGAAACTCTCCACAAGGTAAAATCACAGACGGTGGCAGGGTTTACCATATTTATCTGGATACAGATCCGCAGCCAAATCCCAAAACTGGAAATGGTTCCTCTTCCGGTGAAGTTTGGCGTTGGGCTCCTTCACTTCCTTTTAACGCTGATTATCACTATGCTTTTAAAACTGTAAACAACGAAGAGACAAAAAGAGGATATACATCATCCTGGGATAATTCGAGTATTAATAGCGCTAATTGGAAAGGCGATGGATTTTGGGAAGTTCGCTTTAGCTTATCCTCTCTTGGTTCACCTAAGCAAATTAATCTTATTGCTTACATCGAGGAAGATTGGGATGGCGGCTCAATAAGCGGGGGACTGCCAAGTAATTTATTTACAAATACCAGCACAAGCGGGACAATTTCTTTTAACGATCATTGGGTAAATAATTACCTTATCGAGCAAGTTGCGCCGAACGCGGTGTACAATTTGGATAATTTTCAGTGGCTTGTAAGATTAACCGCATCTACAGTATCACTGAGCGATACAAATATTTTTGCGGGCATGGGAACTAATGCAACCGACGGTTATGATATTGGAATTGATATCGCCAAACCGCCGGCTCCTTCGAGTAATTATATCGATCTTTATTTTAATCAAACGGATTGGACTACCTCAGTTTTTGGACCACCGCACAGCAGAAATATTAAGAAAAGAGTTTCACTAGATAGTACAACAACTTCATGGGATTTTAAAGTTAGAACAGACCAAACAAATAAGAACGTTACTCTAAATGCAAAGGACTACGACTTTGTCCCTTCTAACTACGAAATTGAAATCAAAGATGTTACTCTCGACTCAACTCACAACATTAGAACCGGCGGCAGTTATCAATACAATTCCGGAGTTTCAACATCGCGGGATTTTAAATTAATTATTGGAGTAACGCTAACTCCGCCAAACATCTCCGCTGATCAGAATACTCTACCCTTTGGCGTTGTGCTATTAGGAAATAATAATTCATTAAATCTTACCGTGCAAAATACCGGTCAGGAATTTCTTAGCATAACAAGTATTGTGTCTTCTAATTCCGTTTTCACTTTTACTGGCGGAACTTCATATAGTATAGCTTCTAATGCAACTGTTATAATTCCCGTTACATTCACGCCAACTTCTGGAATTGCTTATTCGGAAACTCTAACTATTGCATCAAATGATCCCGACACACCGAATAAAGTCGTTCAACTGACAGGAACAGGATTAACGCCAACTTCACAAATTTCATTAAGCCCATCTTCTTTACAATTCGGAAGTGTTAAAGTTGATTACGATTCAACGCTTTCATTCAAAATTAAAAATTTGGGAACAGGTCAGTTAACTGTTGCCAGCATTATTTCTACCGGATCAAATTTTTCTTTATCCGGATCGCAAGCATTCACTGTTGCGGTTGGCGATTCCACTACGCGCTCAGTAGTTTTTAAACCCACGGTGACAACCACGTACAGCGATACTCTTAAAATTGCCAGCAACGATCCGGTAAACCCAATCTATAAAATGATTCTTACAGGTACTGGAACTACGGCAGCATTTAGTAAAAACTATCCAACAGGATGGAGCCTTGTTTCATTTCCCGTTAAACCGGAAAATCAGTACAAAGGCGCAGTAATCGGTGATGATGTATCATCTTATTTGTTTTATGGTTACAATAGTTCGGGAGGTTATTTTTCTGAGGATTCAATTAAAACCGGACAGGGATATTGGCTGGGTCTTTATTCCAATGATACGGTGGATGTTACCGGAACAGCAGTTGTTGATTCAGCGTTATTACAATTAAATGGCGGCTGGAATATTTCCGCTTCGCCCTTTGTTAAAGCGTATTCTACCTCGAAAGTTTATTTCAAAAAAGGAACAAGGATTCTCCCCGCTTCATCTGCAGCAGATTCGGGATGGATTTCGAACAATTTTTATAAGTACGATAATTCAACATCATCGTATTCTGCTTCATCAAGTTTAGACCAGTGGTACGGCTACTGGCTCTCTGCATTAAGAGATGATGTTTCAATTATTTTTTATCACGATTCAACAACGGGAACTGCATTGAAACAAATTACTCCCGATGCAATAAAATCAGTCGATAATTGGTTCGTGAACATAAAAGCAAAGCATGGAAATTTTGAAGATAAATTAATGAGTTTCGGAGCTTCATTAGATGCAGTTGACGGATTCGATTATAAACTCGATCAAACAAAACCGCCGATGTCTCCTGCAAACGGAGCAGTGGAAGTTTACTTTGAATATCCGGATTGGAATAAGTTCATTAAAAAGTTTTCTTCGGATATAAAATCAAAATATGAATATCCTGAACCTGGTAAATCCTGGAATTTTAATGTGCGCACAAACTCCTCCGGTACAGTTAGTTTATCATGGGATAACATTGCTTCTGAACTTCCAAGTGAAATCAAGAATAATTACAATTTCAAACTAAGCGGTTATGGAATTACCGGAACGTTGGATATGCTAATTTCCAATCAATTTAATTTTAATGCCGCCGAAGATGTTGTTTACAGCTTTGCAATTAATTCAATTGTTACAGACATAGACGATCCTTCTCTAATTCATGATTTTAATCTAAATCAAAACTATCCCAATCCTTTTAATCCAACTACAGTAATTGAATACAGTATTAAAAATGACGGATTGGTAAATCTAACCGTATACGATATTTTAGGAAAAACTGTTGCCCATGCAGTCAATAATTTTCAAAAAGCAGGAACCTATAAAGTTAATTTTGATGCCGCTGATTTAGCTTCGGGAATTTATTTCTACGAGATTAGATCTGGCGCTTTTTACGATGTTAAAAAGATGATTCTAATTCGATAATTTATTAATACCGGCTTTCATTTAGCGTTAGATATTGGAAGCCGGGTATTATTAAAAATCCTTCACTGTTTTTAGCGAAAGGTAAATTGAATCTTTCAGTGAGCAGAATCAGATCACTTTATAAATCTCATCGAGAATACTTCTAGTAGCGCCGATATTATTATATACATATTCATAAGCAAGTTTGCCGTAGTTCTGTCTTAATCCCTCATCGCTAAGAAGTTTTCTTAATCTGCGGTAAGCTTCTTTTTTATTTCTCACAATAAATCCGCCTCTGCCGTTAGCCAGATTCTGAGCCTCCTGACTATTCTCAATTTTTGGTCCGAATAA
>JAHJTX010000375.1 GCA_018829545.1 Bacteroidota bacterium
TGTCTTCGTGTCTTTGTGGCATATTTTGAATTACAATTTATGTGGCTGCTGAGTAGTAACTTTATTTTTAATATATCGTCCTTACGGGACTAATTACAAAAATGTTAAGTCACAATATTTATGAAAATATGTACTAAGTATCACAAATTTCATTTTTGTGTGCTCTTTGGCGTGATTAAAAAAAAATTGATAAAATAAGTCATCTGCCTCTTGTTTTGAAAATAAATTCACTTTATTTTGCTCTACAAATTTTTGCTAATTGTTTTTTAGGTTATTGGTTAATCGAGGCAGCCAGATGATATTAAAAACTGAAGGAGTAATTTTCTTAACAATGGCTTGGGGATTTGTTCTAAGCCTAGCGGGATATTTCTATTACAAAGTTTTCTATGCTAAGAAGAGAAAGAGAAAGCTGCTTTAGAAAGCAGCTTTTTTATATTAACCAAAGAATGTTGTAGCCATTTCGTAAATTTCATCATCAACAGTTTTCAACACACCAACAGCATCTTCAATATTAACAGAAACAATATCTTTTCCCTGCAATGAAGCCATTTTACCGAATTCACCTTTATCAACTAAGTCCGCGGCAAATACGCCAAATCTGGTTCCTAATACTCTATCAAAAGCAGAAGGTGTTCCGCCACGTTGAATATGTCCTAATATAGTTGCGCGAGTTTCAAATCCAGTTCTCTTTTCAATTTCTTCAGCAATAATATTTCCAATTCCACCGAGAGCAACATGACCAAAAGAATCTTTCTTTAAACTGCTGAGCACGAATGAGCCGTCTTTATCAGTTGCCTCTTCAGTTTTAATTTTTGCTCCTTCTGCGATGCAAACTATGCTAAAGGATTTGCCTCTGGCATGTCTGTTTTTCAGAGACTGGCAAACTTCTTCTATATCAAATGGTTTTTCAGGAATTAGAATAATATCTGCTCCGCCTGCTATACCGGAATGAAGAGCAATCCAGCCGGCGTGTCTTCCCATCACTTCAACAACAATAACTCTGTTATGGGATTCAGCAGTTGTATGCAATCTGTCAATTGCTTCCGTGGCGATATTTACAGCTGTATCGAATCCAAAAGTATAATCGGTTGCATTCAAATCATTATCAATTGTTTTTGGAACGCCTACAACGTTAACGCCCGCTTTGTAAAGTTTAGATGCTACACCCAATGTATCTTCACCGCCGATGGCAACAAGTGCGTCGAGTCCCATTTCTTCCATTGATCTCTTTGCGACTGCTTCGCCGTTTTCTTCTTTGTAAACGTTGGTGCGTGATGAACCGAGAATTGTTCCGCCTTTGTGAAGAATACCCGAAATAGAATCAAGCGTTAGTTTTTCATAATCCTTATTTAATAATCCCCGCCAGCCTTTTTTGAGTCCGTAAACTTCGTGACCTTTTAAAACTGCTCTTTTTACTACCGCCCGTATCACCGCATTTAATCCGGGACAGTCGCCGCCGCCTGTAAGTATACCAATTCTCATAAACGCTCCGTTTTTATTTGTAAATATTTAAGTAGATTTTTCCAGGGTAACCAATCTATAAAAGGAATCCCCAATTCTTAATGCATTGAGGATTTCAGTAAATATAATAATCAAAATTTAAGTTGAATTGACAAAGTAAATTTCGGTTCAATAACGACCGGCGATTACATCAATTTTAAGTTTGCAAATTTTACTAACAAGTTTTTAACGCCATGAGTCTCGAATCCAACGCTCACTTTTTGTGAATCGCCTGCGCCGATTATCTGCAAGATTTTTCCTTTTCCGAACAGTTCATGATTAACGCGGCTGCCAACGCGCAGTGACCTTCTGTCCTGATCGAAATCGTCGTAACTTTCTTGATACATTTCATCGTAAAAAGATTTTCGTTTTCTTCCGCTCTTTCTTATAGAAGTTCCGTTTAATTCAATATAAGTATCTTCGTCAAGTTCCTCAATGAACCTTGAACGGCTTTGATAAGCAACTTCACCGAAGCGGTATCGAGATCTGGCATAAGAAATAAATATTTTTTTCTCTGCTCTAGTTAACGCAACGTAAAACAATCTGCGTTCTTCTTCCTCACGGCTTTCTTCATCGAATCTTGGGTTGAGCGGGAAAATATCTTCTTCGCACCCGGAAATGAAAACAATCGGGAATTCTAATCCTTTTGAATTGTGGACAGTCATCAGAGTAATACTATTGTTTTCATCGTCAAGTTGATCTATGCCGGCAACTAAAGAAACATCGGCTAAATAATCTTCAATTGTTGCGACCGGATTATCTTTTGTGAATTCAGTAATACTCGCCAAAAGCTCCTGAACGTTCTCCGCTCTATTTATAGAATCGGAGGTGTTTTCCTCTTTGTACATTTTTAGAACACCAAGCTCAGCAACCAACGCCGATGTTAATTCAGCTAAAGACAACTCATCTTTTAGGTTAATATATTTGTCTAAAAGGAGTTTAAACTGCTTAACGTTTTTCTGAATTCTTTCTTTCACTTCAATTACTTCAAAAATTCTTGCCATAGTTGTGAAAAGATTAATTTCCAACTTTCGAGCAAAAGCAATCATTTTGGAAATGGAAGTATTACCAATTCCCCTTTGAGGAAAATTCATTATTCGCAAGAGGCTTTCTTCATCATCCTGATTTGAAAGAACTCTTAGATAAGCGACAAGGTCTTTAATTTCCTTTCTTCTATAAAACTCAACGCCGCCAATAATTTTATATGGAATTTTTTCTCTCCGCAACGAGTCTTCAAGGGCGCGCGACTGAGAATTAACACGGTATAAAATTGCCACATCTTTGAAAGAAAGTTTTTTAGAAGTTACTTCCTTTTTAATTTGTTTGGCAATCTGCAAAGCTTCATCCTTCTCGTCAGAACATTTCATTAATACTAGTTCTTCACCGTCATTGTTTTCAGTCCAAAGAGTTTTTGGAATCTGGCTAGGATTCTTTTTAATTATTGAATCCGCAGCGGCGAGAATAGTTTTTGTAGAACGATAATTCTGTTCAAGTCTAAAAGTTTCTGCTTTCGGGAATTCTTTATCGAAGTCCAGCATGTTTTTAACTTCTGCGCCGCGCCATCCGTAAATACTTTGCGCATCGTCGCCGACAACGCAAATTTTTACTTTTGAACTAGTGAGCATTTTAAGAAGTTCAAACTGTGCTTTATTCGTATCCTGGAATTCATCGACTAAAATGTATTTGAATTGTCTTCTGTAATTCTGAAGCACACGCGCATTGTTATTGAACAAATCTATCGGCTTCAACAAAAGGTCATCAAAATCCATTGAGTTATTTTCGAACAATCTTTTATTGTACTCGGCGTAAATTTCACCCACTTTCTTTTCGATGGAAGTAACTGCAATGTGTTTGCGGTATTCCGCTGGAGAAATCATTTTATTTTTAAAATTGCTAATTCTGCTTTGAATGTTGTTAGCAGTTAGACTATCGAAAGAAATATTATACGTTTGCAGGATGTTGCTGACAGTTGAAACAGAATCCTCTTTATCATAAATGGAAAAATTTGGTTTGTAATTAAGCTTTTTTGCTTCAGTTCTTAATATTCTGGCAAAAATCGAGTGAAATGTCCCCATCCAAAGTTCATTAGCTTTATTGCCGATTAAACTCTGAATTCTTTCCTTCATTTCGTTCGCAGCTTTATTAGTGAACGTTAAGGCTAAAATTTGTGTAGCATCGTATCCGTTTTCAAGTAAATAAGCAATCTTGTGAGTTAATACTTTGGTCTTTCCAGAACCGGCTCCGGCAACTATTATATGAGCGCCAGAGTTGAATTCCACCGCTGATTTTTGAGCTTCATTAAGCGAATTTAAGATTTTCATTATACCCTTGATTTTTGAGTTCGCAAAGTTACGAAAATTCGCTGCGAATCTCAAAAAATGGTTATAAATCAATTGTTTCTATTTTTTGCCGGAAGGCGCCTTCAAGGCACAAAGTTTTTCAGACCTTGAAGGTTACACCGAGAGCAACATCACCTTAAAAGAATCATTTTTTTACAGCGCTGAAATTTTCCGTCCGAATACGATAGAAATAAACACCGCTCGGCAGACCGGCAGCGTTTAATTCTATTTCGTAACTACCTGAATGTTTTTGTTCGTTTACAAGTGTTTGGATTTCTCTGCCGAGGATGCTGTAAACTATTATTTTTACATTTGCAGGGATGGAAAATTTGCATCCCCTACTTCTTCCGGAATGAAACCTCGAAGGTTTACATCAGCAACAAAATCAGATTAATCTTAAGACCATTCTGCAATTGGAATATAAAAAGGTTTATTACCAAAAGGGAATTTAACCTTCGAGGTTGATACTTCTTCTAGACCGCAACCTCGAAGGTTTACATAAGCCATAAAATCAGATTAATCTTAAGACCATTCTGCAATTGGAATAAAAAAAGGTTTATTGCCAAAAGGGAATTTAACCTTCGAGGTTTGATACTTCTTCTAGACCGCAACCTCGAAGGTTTACATCAGCAACA